>CAYLVY010000015.1:0-43253 GCA_964387205.1 uncultured Draconibacterium sp. | reverse complement strand
TGGGCACCCATTCCGATCCGTTAAAGTATTGAAGGTCGCCGCAATCGGTATTAAATATCAGCAGTCCGATGGCCGGGGCGGCGATCAGGTCGCGCTGCGCGGTAGTCATCCGCGGCGGGAGAAACCCTTTGTCGGTGAATTTCACATCAAGCCCTGCTGATGGGTTAGGCGCACTGTTGTCGTTGTTGATGCCCACCTGGGCAAAAGATGAAACCGCCAGAAGATAGATGGCGGTTACCAATAAGAAAAATCTTTTCATAGAGAAATGATTATATCCTCAAATATAGCACATTTTAATGAAAAAGCAAATACAAAAGGTGATGAACAACCCGGTCAAAGAAATCGGCAATAACAACAAGCCAGGTAAAGACCTTCCAGGTTTTGAAAACCTGGAAGGTCTCTTCTTTCCCCGGGCAACCCCCGATTCCGGAGGCATCGCAGGTCGGTATCATGAGGTTAACCGGATGACGGTTGAACGACCCCAAAGTGGTCGTATTTTTGAAGAGGTCTGCAACAAATATGCCGTCCCACCGGGACTTGGGCTGGCGTAAGGTCTTGCGGTTTCCACCTGTTTCTTACATCAGGCGACATTGGCAATACGAAGATAACCGGTTTTTCCGTAGTTTTGAGTTGAATTTTCAGGGCAAAGATACTTTTAATGAAGCATACCGTATCGGAACAGGTCTGCAGGAATGGCCCTGCCGGTCATCCCGCAAAAACTGCATCAAAAAGAACAGGCTTTCAGGTTGTTGTCTGAAACAATGAGAACCATGAAAGGGAAAAATTTTCTTTGGATCCAGGGTGTACTGTTTTGGTTTATCCTGGCAGGAATATTCTTTTTTCTGGGATTTTGGGAGGTGTTTTTTTCAGGCCCTCAGGGGTTACATTTCATGAGACAGACAGATAGCCTGTCATTTGCAGCACAATATTTTAACCATGGTTTCCATTTTTTTGAGCCCCGGTTATTTAATCTAAAGAATCTGGAAGGCAATGCTGCCTGTGAATTTCCAATAACTTATTATCTTACCGCCCTGATGTATCCCATTTTTGGGAAAAACTACCTTACATTGAAGTTACTGCACTTTATCATCGTGGGAACCGGAGTATTTTTCATATTCCGGTTATGCTGCCTTGTACTGAAAGATTACATCTATGCATCCCTGATCTGTCTGTTCCTGTTTACCTCCACCGTTTTCAACTATTATGCATTTAATTACCTTCCGGATGCACCCGCGTTGGGATTTATTTTCACGGGTTGGTTTTTCTTTTTCCGATATATGAATGACAGAAATCAGGTTTCACTGATCGCCTGTTTCTTTTTCTTTACACTCGGCAGCCTTATAAAAGTCACCTATCTCATCAATCCCCTGTCAGTCCTCATCTTTGCTTTGTTTACCATCATTCTGAAAAAGGATACCATTATGCACAGAACCCATGCAAAGAAAATGCTCCTCTGGGGCGCGGCAGGTCTGTCTGTAGTATTGTGTTGGAATATCTTCATGATCTGTTATAATGATCTTTTTAGCTCAAGATCCTTTAATACCAAGCCATTGCCGATCTGGGACCTGTCAAAGGGTCAGATTGCGGAAGTTTGGGATTATATGAGAAATTATTGGCATACAAAATATTTTGCCCACTCGTCCTTTCACTTTCTGTTTATCATTCTGATATTTCAAATCGTTTTTTTCAAAAAATCTGATAAGAAATTGGCCTGTCTTATCTTGACGTTACTCTCAGGATCTCTGTCTTATCTGATCCTTTTCTATCCGCAGTTTAAGGATCATGATTACTACTTTCTGGCCTTCTTCCCTTTGGTCGTTCTAATCATTTTAAATGGAATTTCACTCCTGCAAAAATTTTCAACCAATAAATACCTGCATGCGGGAATCAAAATTTCGATTTCTGTCATTGTCGTTGCGGGTATCAATTATTCCAGAATGAAATTACACAACCGGTTTGAACAACCGGTTGATGATTTTTCAAAAATGGGATTGCTGGTTGAGGCTAATCTGGAGGAAATTAAAAAACTTAATTTTCCCGGCCATTCCACCTTTATCATCGCTCCTGATCTATCCCAGAACGGAGGTCTATTTTTCCTGGACAGGATGGGATGGAATTTTGAACGGACAGAGGATGTTACGGTGGGAAAAATAAATCTATTAAGAGAATCAGGCGCTGATTATATTGTACTTTTATCGGATGATGCTGAATTATTGCCATTAGATGAAATTTCGGCCGAATTGGCCTTCAGGGGCAACGGGATTGAAATCCACAAACTGGCAATGCCTTCAGGATATGCAGAATAAGCATCGCCGGAACTGTGGTTTATCTATAAAGACTACAAGTGTGAACCCAATCGTTAAACAAAAAAAAATGAAATGATGATCAGAGTTAACTCTTTTCTATGGATTTTTATGCTGTTATCAACAGCTTTGGCCTCGGGTTGCAAAAAGGATAAAGAGACCAACCTGGCTGGCACTTACAGCCGCATACAGCAATTTGGAACAGCATCATACAAAGTTGAACTGCAATTTACAGGCAACGGGCTTCTGATCTGGACTCCCGTGGATTCAATCCCGGGCCACACGGCCTCCGCTGTCAGGTATGATCAACCTGCAGAGGAGAGGTTCAGGATATTCGATGATCCGGATTGCGGGAATGAAGGCCTTTACTCATACTACTCCAGTGAGGATGGAATCGAAGTGTCAGTCGTGCGCGACGAATGCGGCCCCAGAAAGGGCGCCATGTCAGGATACTGGGAACGAAAGTAGCACGGTCAGCCGGCTGATCCGGTGATTGGGTTGCATTCAGAAGTGGCGTGCCATGTATAGCAACTTGTCCTGACTTCATGAGCGGATAAGGTTTCATCATCCGGTCCTTCTTTTGCACCCTATTCCTTCAGCGTGGTAAACACGATCCTTTTTTCCGCTTTTTCAACAATGTCAGGGGTTACTTTTTTAATCCCGCGTGTGGCTGCAACAACCTGATGGAGCGTCTCACTGATATAATCGTAACCATCCTGACTTGTTATCCTCAAAGGATCGAATGGTTTCGTTTGGGCGTTCACCTGCAATGTTTCAACCCCAAAAGGTTCGGCACACTCGAATTCGCCGGGTATTTCAACCACCTTATTTGCCATGCCGGCAGCTATGTAATGGTTGTCCAACAGCAAAACCGATTGATTATTTGCAAGATGGTAAATAAAGCGAATGTAGCACTCCTTGCTGGCCCTTACATAAAATCTTAGCCTTTCACCTTCGTTAAAGATCAGATTATCATCCCCTTTATTAGTCCAGATCTCCACATTCAGATCGCCCTTTATGATCTCGTCCTTATCGAAAATGCGCATCCTGGCATAAGCATCCTCGAAATTTTCAGGAAGGTACCGGATGGTGTTCGCCGTGATCCAATCCATGGATAAAATGGCTTCGGCAGTGGCTGCAATGCGGCCGTTGTCTTCCCTCAATGTCGCGATCAACTTAATTTGGCCGGCATCCTTCCAATAGGTGCCTGTCAGGAGATAACCCTCCGCCGCCGGGCCTGCCGGTATCACGTTAAAACCGGCCGTGCTGACCAGCCGGGAGGTAAGCGATTGATGAATGCGACTGGAAAGCTCACTGCCCATGCGTGTATCCTGAAAAGTGAATGCGGAAACCCTGACCGGGGAGTTTATGGCGCCCGTTTTCACTTTGAGCCCTCTTGCGATAAAAAAACAGGCATCATCAAGGGTGTTGGCGCTGCCACGGTTTGCTTCCTGCATAGCATTGTCAATGTCCGTTTTAAGCTTTACCACTCTGTCAATTTGAATATCTTTCTCAAAATCTGTACGTTTCAGGACAATAATTACAGACTGCGCCTGTTCAATCTGTGAAACCAGCTGCAACGCATCCAGTGCATATTTAAACGCCTGCTCAACATTGGAGGAAAGAAGGCTGCCGGTTTGGCCAATCAGCCTTTCCGATTCAGCGATCTTTGCATTCAACTCGCCCAGGTACCAGGCCAGAAGATCGCCTCGCCTGGCGTAAACAAAGGAGTAACCAATCTTTTGTTGGTGGTCGTAATAGTTTTCCGTTTTTAATCCCGACAGAACGAGATTGGCCGCACTGTGGCCAATGCTCGAAAACGATTGCTGCAACTGACCTCCTTCTTCCTTTTTAAGGAGCATTGTTTCGCTCCGCACGGTAACCTGGATGTATTCGGCAATCTGTCCTTTGGCATAGATCTCAAGCCGCTTCAGCAGTTCATCGGGATTCTCTTTCCGGGTATTATTTTCCGAAGCAAAGCCCACTAAGTACTCCTCTTCGCCGTATTGCAGCTTTCTTTGGGCGGGGTTGACCCAATCAGGCGCCTGTGCAAACACGCCCAGTGAAAACCAGGCTAAAACCAACAGGAGCCAGCGTTTATTCAATTTATTCATTTTATTTGATTTATGCATCGTTTACCATTGGTACCGCATCAGAATACAGCGGTTTTATGGTGATGTCGAAAATAATCATTTCACCTCAAATCCAAACTTCTGATAAATATTATCCCTGTCAACAGTGGGATTTTGCATGCCATCACTGGCTTTGGACACCTCATAACTTACATAATTCCGTAATTCATCTGTCGAAACCAAACCATCCCCGTTCACATCTGCTTCCGTTGTGGTCAGCGCTTTTTTGATGTAAAAAGTGAACAGGCCGTTCCGTATATCGCTGCGTTCATAGCTCAGTTCCCCTCCTTTCGAACTCGAAAAGACAATGGCGCCTGAGCGACGGGAAAGATCATTATAAATATAGCGGTCTTTCTGGCGCAAATAGTGCCTTTTGCCTGCTGCGCCCTTCGCGGTATTAACCGACTTAATCCCGCGTGATGAAATGCCGGCACCGGTCAATGTACCGGCATCAGCCAGCGTTTCGTATTCCTCTTCATCCAGTTCTCCCGATTCGCAGGCATCCATCAGGAACAGCTTGCTTCGTGCCGGAATCCCCTGCAAAAGATCCTCAATGGTTTCAAAATCAGCAGCAGAGGCATTCAGGTTTTTCAGGTCGGTATTACTGGTGAGAAAATAGTAGGTGTTTTCGACATCCCTGTCATACATACCATGGCCTGCAATGAAGAGGATGAAAACATCGTCGGGTTTTGAATCCTTCAGAAAATCCTTTGCGGCTTTGATGTTTTCCGGAGTTACCTGCTCATTGGTAAGAATTTTAGAAAAGACATTCTGAAAACCTTTGCCTTTGAAGTTCTTAGCCACCTGCTCAATGTCAAGCGCATCTTTGTCGGCATAATTGAGGTTCAGGGTTGGATCGCTATACTTCGAAACGCCAAAAGCGACCACATACAGATCAACACCGGTTTTCTCATTGTACTGCGCCAGCGTGAGTGAGCGATAACTCTCTGTTCCCTGGTCGTTGGTGCAGGAAACCTCAATTTTATTTTCTCCCCGGCTGAGTTGAACCGTTTCCTGAACACCGGCCGAGCTCCCTGTAAGCGTTTTCCCACCGGGGCCAAAGACAGGAACATCGTTGACATAAACATCATAACTCTTCAGATTGAATTTTGAGTCTGAAAAACTCAGATCAAGAGTGATTTGGTTTTCCTTGATTGCAGAATTGGTGATTTCGGCATGAGGCAAATGAAAGTCATTATGAATGGCTGCATCAGGGAGTTTGAGTTTTTTCAGCCGTTTCAGGTATTGTTTGTGAAAATGGCCAGCAACAGCCTTATCCTGCGAGCCAAATTTTTGCATGACCAGGTCGGGACGGTTGTAATAAGCGGCAAACTGGTCCACGCCAAAACCATGTACCCCTTTTACCATGGCAGCAATCTCACCTCCTCGTTTCGATGCATCGAAATATCCATCCTGCGTATAACATATCCAGTCGCTTCCGGCATTCATGAAACTGCAGACTACTTCGGTTTCCGTTTTATTATACACATTAACCACATAATCTTCAGATTTCGGGATCAGTTTTGGTTTTTTAGCCAGTTGCACGGCAAAAAGCATCGCGTAATCTTTATCGGAGTATTGCGGATCTGATTGCCATGCGCCTGTTTTTATGAAATGTCGCTTGTTTCCTTCCTGGTAAACCAGGACTTTTGAATTGTCGGAAAAAGTCAATTTCATCTCGGATACGGGTGCAACAGCATCGCTATAAAGTGATGTAAGGGTGGTGACCACTTTGGCGGTTTGATAATCCGCGATCACGATTTGCCGCTTGTAATCAATGGCGGCAACATATTTTTTATCAGGGCTTACCGCGACAGAAACCGGCATTTCCGGCGTACGGAAAGAACAGATCAGTTTATCAGTGCCATATTCAAATGCTTTGATGTCGCCGGCCCAGTCGGCTGTATATATTCGTGAAAGGTCACCGGGAAATGCCCATGCCAAAACCGCCGGCACCTGCAGTGAGAATGCCAAACGACCTGTGCTGATCTCGAAAAAATCATACGGTTTGTAGATATCTTCTACGGCAACCGCATATTTACTGTCGGGGGTGATCAGGACCGCATTGGGCAGGGCTAATTCAGATCGTTTGGTGTCAATGCTTTTCACCAGTTTCAATGTTCCGGCATCGTGGTAATCCAGCACACCCGACCTCCGGGAAAGGATAAATCCCTTTCCATCAGGCAGATAAAAGACATTTTCAAAACCGGAATATTTATTTTCCTTATTCAATATTCCAGGTTCTTTTGCAGCAATTTCGGATCGTATAAATTTTTGCAGATCCCAGTGGATCAGAAGCGAGTCGGTAAGGAGCAGCAAGGATCTTTCATCGGGGCTGATGGCGCATTTCATGTTTTTATCCATCTTCAGCGCCTGAACGATTTCCCGTTCAAGGTTACCCGTCCTGAAATTGTACAGCCGGGTGGATTTCGCGCCGGTGATGGCCAGGTTTTTTGCAGAAGCGGTGATGTTGTTATCCTGTATCCCAAGATTCCCGGGGTTTCTGATTGTCTGAAGAAGTTCGCCATTGCCGGCATTAATTATCCTTACCTGACCATTTACGTCGGCGGCAACGAGGTATTCATCTGAAACATTGAAGAAAATTTTCCGGGGCTTACCACCTATGCTACAGGTTCCAACGTTTTTTTCACTCTGGATGTCGTAAAAATCGATCACACCATCGCCGGTCCCGGCGGCAATACGCTTCAAATCGTTGCCGATGGCAATCACTGAGTACTGTTTGTTTGATTCCGTATTAAGTTCAAGCGTTTCCCTACCCGATTGGATGTCCCGCATCCTGATCTGCCCTTTGTCGTAAACCAGCATATATCTGCCGTCGGAACTTATGGTTGTGCATCCCCTGAAAGGAAGTTTAAAACTTTTGGTCTGAATACCGGTCGCAGCGTCATGGATTTTAAGCTCTGCAGATGTTCCGGTAATGACCTCCTTTCCGTTGCCGGTGATCGAAAATACCTCCTCTTTGCAGGGAAACCGGTGTAATATTTCGTTGCGGAGGATGTCGAGGACATAAAGAGAATCGTTGTTTGAATAATAAAAACGGTCACCGCTCTCGTTGAACCCCCAGATATGCGGCACACCCATACTGCCGGGCAGGCTGTTATAAAACAACTGTTTACCGCTTACCGCATCCCAGAATTCTATATTTTCAAAAGTTAAAAGCGCCAGCATAGTCCCCTGCCGGTTGATTTGGATCTCTTTTCCTGCACCACCGAAATTGGGATTGAACCTGATCTTCTGGGCGAAGGTTGCGGCTGCAGATAAAAACGCCAATACAAGACAAATCCTCTTCATCTTCAAGTGATTAATTTTTGATACATCTGACGGGATGATAATTTCCGGGCATGTTGAACATTTCATCCACTTTATCAGCATCATGCCAGATTTCATAAAAGAAACCCACGCAATACTCTCCTGGCCCGGCATACTGATTGTCAATAGTTGAAGTCCAGAAATGTGCGCGATGCCATGCCTTCGAAAAACCCGTATGCGGTGCATAAATACCACACGGCAAAGCATTGAAACCATATTCATCAGTGCCCGTATTCGGCGCTTTAAAGTATCGGGTGCCTTTGCTTTTCAATTTTTGCCCGGCGATGGCGGCTCCGCCTGCAAATTGTATCAATGTTTCCCATTCGGTTTTCATGGGCACGTGCCAGCCGGAAGGGCAGACTCCCTCGGCCCCGTCCAGGGTTTTCCCGCGCAGCAAAGCATGCCAGGAGTAAAGCCTTCCAAAGGTCGCAGCTTCTTTGAGGTATTCGGTGTTGGCCGACAATGAATCCACAATGGGAGCGCCGTCGGCATACTTGGTCGATCTCAGGTTTTCGGCCATCCAGACCTGGTCACCGATTTTCACGGTTTTATAGATATTGCCTTCAAAGTCGCTGACTGTTGCCAGCTCCGGCGCTTGCTCTATCGGGATTGCCACCGGCTGCTCCACCGGCTTCTGCAATTCCTGATGAACCGGTGTGGCTGCCATCGAAACAGAGGGCAATGCTGGCGGAACAGTTAGTTTTTTATTGGAACGCTTCAGGAGTTCCTCTATCCGGCCGGTACTTCTCTGGTGCCTGACCATCCCGATATCCTTCGCCAGCCAGATATATGCAGTCTCTTCGGTACCGGATTTAAAGCTGGCTGTCATTCTGAATTTTAAACATTTATCGAAATCTCCTGCTGGCACCCTGATGTCGTCAAAACCTTCGAAATTAAAGGTGTAAACAGGATCGGAACCAGGGGGAATGAGTGGAAGACCCTGCCCGGCATCCATGATTTTTGGAATCAATAACTGTTTCTGCTCCGTGTTGATCTTTCCAAGGTCATCCATCCAGTGGGCAGCAATGGCATAAACATCGCCTTTTTCAATATAAAATGCGCCAAGGCCAAAGGTATTATAACCAATCAGTATGGATGGTTTTGTGACGTTTTCAAAATAAAAGATCTTTTCGCCCTTTGATGTGGTTATTTCGGTGGCTTGAATACCATCCACCTGCTCCAAACCGTTGAAAGAAACTTTATAGTAATAGGTCACCCCATGCTTCAACGGAAAATAAGGCGCGCCTGCGGCAACAGTCTGGCCGTGTGACGCGGAACAGAAATAAAGAGAAAGTAAAATTACCGCCACCGGAAGTTTCGCAATGGGTGTGACTTTCATAGAAAAAGGGTTTTTTAGTGAATAAATGTGCTTTGACCATCCAAAAGAATGTTGTACCGGCTGGCAATTGCCATCCCGGTGAAAAGTCATTTGCAAGTTTCCAAAGATCCTGCTGAAAAATGCCACTGCATTCTCCAATGGCAAAAGTATTGGTTTCTGAAAAAATCACCAATATCGGATGAAACATTCCGGAAGCACAGGCAATACCGGAGGATGCTGAAGGGATCGCAGAGCCCCATATTGCCATCGGTGACCGGTGCAGGCCAGCCCACCGCCTATACTTTGATAAAAATTTATCAACAAATACGAAAAAACATGCAGGTCAAAGTTGATTAGCAGCTCAGGATTCGGAAATTTGCAGGGTAAAGAGAATATGCCGGAACCCAATATTCTTCATATAAATTGAATTCGTAATGTCGGTAAATAATGATCACTTACTCTCCGGCGGTTGGGACCGCAGCGATCCCCGGCTGGTGGAAGTACTCGATGAAGTGCCCCTCTGGTCGGCACCTTTTGGACTGAAACTGCTGGAAGGAATTGAGTACAGAAAAGCAATGAGGGTTCTGGACATAGGGCCCGGGACCGGATTCCCGTTAACCGAATTGGCGATGCGCCTGGGAAAGAAAGCGACCATCCATGGCATCGATCCCTGGGGTGCCGCGGTTGACAGGGCTGAGAAAAAACTTGGGGTTTACGGGATAACCAATGTGAAAATCATCCGGGGAAGTGCGGAATCAATCCCGTTGGAAGATCATTCGATCGACCTGATTGTCAGCAACAACGGATTAAACAACGTGCCGGACCAGGCGAAAGCTTTGTCGGAATGCGCCAGGATCCTGAAAAACGATGGCCAGTTTATCCAGACCATGAACCTTGAAGGCACGATGACGGAGTTTTACTCAGTGATGGAAAAGGTATTGAAAGACAGGGGGATGGATCATTGTGTGGCGTTGATGCATGAGCATATTCATCAAAAGCGAAAACCGCTGGATCAATACCTGGAGGCTTTAGTGTCACATGGTTTTATTATCCATGCCGTGACCCACGAAAGTTTCGACTACCGGTTTGTGGACGGCACTACAATGCTGGAGCATTTCTTTATACGTCTTGCCTTTCTCGACAGCTGGAAAGGTATCGTACCGGCCGGAATGGCAGAAGGGGTCTTTAAACAGATCGAATCTGAATTGAACAATATATCGGGAGAAGAGGGATTCCTGAGACTGAGCATCCCCTTTGTCCTGATCGACTGCAGAAAGCAATAACCATCAGGATTTCATCATGACAGCGCATAAAATTATTGCCAAGGACGGAGATGTGGTGATCAGGGAACTGACGGAGGAAGACTTGCCTGATCTTGCCCGGTACGCCAATAATGAAAAGGTAAGCATCAATGTCAGGGATGCTTTTCCGCATCCTTATACCCCGGAGGATGCCAGGATGTTCCTGACTATGGTCGATGGTCAGGATCCCAAATGTTGTTTTGCCATCGAATATCAGGGTAAATATGCAGGGAACATAGGTTTGGCGCCGGGAGCCGATGTGTATCGGAAAAGTGCCGAGATCGGATACTTCATCGGCGAACCATTCTGGAACAAAGGGATTGTAACCAGGGCGGTCAGGCTGATCACCCGATACGGGTTTGAGCAATACGACATTGTCAGGATCCATACCGGGGTGTTTGAGTATAATATCGCTTCGCAGAGAGTATTGGAGAAATGCGGCTTCACCAGAGAGGGGGTCTTCAGAAAATCGATCTGTAAAAAAGGGGTGGTTTATGATGAAGTGAGATATGCCCTCCTGAGGGAATAAACCGGCTGCCTGACCATCAGGTTTGTTTGCCCTGCCATTTACCGGTTTTTCTCACTAATTTTGTAAGGTAAACCCTGAACATCATGACTGCCCCGGCCGGTAATAAACGGGAGACCGGTACTCCCCATCTGCCTCTTCGCAGGAGTGTGAATGTTTTTACCGATATCCGTGATTATTTTGTTCATCAGCCGGAAATCCCCACACTGGTAGCCTGCCGCAGCAGAAAGGACCGTTGTTTTTACAGTGAGAGCATCCTGCAGCGGGTAGGCATCGATGTGGAAAAGTATCACCTGCTCAACCTCCACCGGATTGCCATTGAGGTTCCCGCCACAATGCTGTTTGAGGAACTTCTGCAATGGAACGGCGATTCTATCTGCTGGCCCAACCATATTGCGCGGGTGAACCTGGTCGGTGGCCACCTTGACCGTATTCTGATCTCCCTTCTGGGAAAATCGAAGGATATATCCGGCAGAGGGGGCGGATGCCTGTCGCTCGGGTTTCCGCAGTTGTTTGTACTGGATGCCATCCGGATCCAGACAATCCCCGGGCCATTGGATCCCGACAACGCCCGCTACCTGCTCTACCGGTGCAGCGGAGGTTATCCCATCGGGATATTTTCGATGTATATCCGCACCTCTATTCCGGATCGTGGAGAAACAGCTATGTCCCAGCTTTTTATCCTCGTTTCATTTAATTTCTTCGGGAAGCGCTTCCTCTCGCGGCTCCCGGTGATCGGCTGCGTTTGGGAATGGGTTCACAACCGGGTGACAGCCAATGTTGCCAACCGGTTTAAGAGATTGATGGAGTGGAAGTTCGAACAACTGACCTGTGAAAATGACTCCGTGGATGCACCTCCGGGTCGCGGCAAGGAATTTGGTGAAAGGGTTGGAACCTTGTCAGGATAATATTTACATTTGTAGAAATTTAAAATCTGCCGGCATGCCAAAATCTAAACACAACTACTGCGTGATCATGGCGGGTGGCATTGGCGCCCGCTTCTGGCCTATGAGCCGTACCTCTCACCCCAAGCAGTTCATCGATATCCTCGGAACCGGTGAAACCCTCATTCAGCAAACCTACCGGAGGTTCAGGCGTATCTGTCCCAAAGAGAATATCTACATCGTGACCAATGAAATCTACAAAAAGCTTGTTCAGTCTCAGATTCCTGAAATGGCGGCCACTCAGATACTGCTGGAACCATCCAGGAGGAATACGGCACCTTGCATTGCTTATGCCAACTTCTGCATCCATGAGAGAGATCCCGAGGCCCGCATCGTCGTAGCCCCTTCGGACCATGTGATCCTCCGGGAAGATGTTTTTCTGACCAATATCGAATCGGCCCTGGAAGCTGCATCCAAAAACCCTTGGCTTCTTACTTTAGGTATCCGGCCAAGCCGCCCTGATACCGGCTACGGGTATATTCAATATGTTGATAACCCTGAGCCGGTTTATCCAAGGGAGCCTCACATCCGTAAAGTGAAAACATTCACCGAGAAACCCAATATTGAACTGGCCATCAAATTCCTGGAATGCGGCGACTTTCTCTGGAATTCAGGAATTTTCATCTGGTCGCTTCAAAGTATCATGGAAGCCTTCCGCCACCATCTTCCGGAAGTGGATGCCCAGTTTGCCAAAGGGATCGGTAAATATGGCACACGGGATGAGAAAGCATTTATCGAGGAGACCTATACCATCTGCAAAAGCATTTCCATCGACTATGGCGTGATGGAGAAAGCCGATAATGTTTATGTGCTGGCTGCCGATTTTGGTTGGTCAGACCTTGGCACCTGGGGGTCGCTCTATGAAAACCGCCCGAAGGACGAGCATGGAAATGCCGTAGTGGGAAAACATGTCCGGTTGTACGATTCCGACCATTGCATCGTTAATATGCCCAGGGACAAAGTGGTGGTGCTGGAGGGGCTTAGCGACTACATTGTCGTGGAGTCTGACAATGTCCTTCTGGTTTGCCGCAAGTCCAATGAGCAGAATATCAGGCAATTCGTTAATGATGTTCTGCTCGATAAGGGTGAAAAGTATGTCTGATTGTCTAATTTAAAAACAACGCACTATGATCTCAAAAAATGTAGAAAAAGCGATCAATGAGCAGATCAAGCGGGAAGAACATTCTTCACGGATCTACCTCGCCATGGCCTCATGGGCTGAACGCACCGGTTACCCCGGGGCGGCCAACTGGCTTTATGCGCAAACCGAAGAGGAGCGCATCCATATGCTGAAACTTGTACATTACCTGAACGACCGTGGCGGTACCGCCGTCATCCCCGCCCTGGATGCCCCTGAATCCAAATACAAGGACCTGATGGACCTTTTCCAGCATGTCCTGAAGCACGAGGAGTATATTTCGGCCTCCATCAATGATCTCTATACCGTCTGCAACAAGGAAAAAGACTATACCACGGCCAACTACCTGCAATGGTATATCACCGAGCAGATAGAGGAGGAGAGCAGTGTGCGGAGCATTCTCGATCAGATCAAACTGGCCGGAAAGGAGAACCTGTTCCTGTTGGACAAGGACTTTGCCTCTATGGCACAAGCCAAGATGAAAAGCATGGCAGCCAATGGCGGCGCTAATGCAATAACTTAACCAACTGGTTGTACCAGTTGCGTCCGTATTTTCGGATCAACGCCCCTTCCAGGAAACGGTAAAGGGGCGTTTTTTGCTGGTGTCCGGCTGCCAGGGCCGGCTGGCAGATGGGCCATTTGTGATAGTTGACCAGGTCGTTGAACGGAGTCTGTTTGATCCGGATGGGATAGAGATGGCACGAAATGGGTTTGGGGAAAGGGATCTTCTTCTCCTGGTAAGCTTTCTCGATAGCGCACCGGGCAATGCCGTCGCTCAGGAACAGATAAGCGCACTCCTTTCCGTGTACCAGCGGGGTGACAAAGTTTCCCTCCGCGTCATAATCAAAAACCCCGATGGTTTCAACCTCTGCGATACCCTCCGGGGTCATGAAGGCTTTGATCTCCTCCAGATGGTCGTCGAGCAGCGATATCTCCTCTTCTTCGAGCGGGGCGCCGGCATCCCCTTCAATGCAGCAGGCTCCTTTGCAACGATTAAGGTCGCAACAGAAACAAACGGTTTTTATTTCATCGGAAAGAATACAGTCGCCGCAAACAATCATATTTTCCCAGGTTGATTTCAGTTTCGACTTCTTATTTTCTTATCCGGAAGCGACAAGCTCCATACCCTGAATGGTACCGCCCCCCAAATAATCAGGATCACATACCGGACGGGCAAAGGTAAACAAATGTCCGGATCGTGCCGGGCCGGGATGAGCCGAATGACAGGACGCGCACCGTTTCATTCCCTGTTAATAATTGACATATATCAATAACATCTTTGATATTTTCACGCGATGATTCGGTCAAAAATTACATAATCAACATATTATAAACAATTTTTTTTCCATGGAATTTCACCGGGATGGAGTGATTGGCATTAAATTTCTATATTTGCCCGAATTTTGTTAATCTGTTCACTATGAGTGCTGAAAGCCTGATTTTATTCTTCATTGTAGGGGCATTTCTGGTGGGTTTCGCCCTGGTTTTTGCCCACTATGTGGCGCCACATTCCTCCAATCCCCAGAAAGCAGAGGCCTATGAGTGCGGAATCCCGACCGAAGGGCTCACCTGGTTGCAGTTCAACGTCGGGTATTATCTGTTTGCCATTATTTTTCTGATATTTGATGTTGAGTCGGTTTTTATCTTTCCATGGGCGGTAGTGATGAAAGAGTTGGGGATGATTGCCTTCGTGGAGATCGTCATATTTTTCTGTGTGTTAGGTCTGGGATTGCTTTACGCCTGGAAGAAAGGAGCGTTGAAATGGGAATAAAGAGCATGAAGGATGCGGATTTCCGCGACAATGAAACCCTGGAACTGTTCCGGAAATCGGGAGGCAACGTATTGCTGACCACCCTCGATGCCGTGATGGACTGGGGGCGCTCCAATTCGATCTGGCCCCTCACCTTCGCTACCAGTTGCTGTGGTATCGAAATGATGGCCACCGGAGCATCCCGTCACGACTTTGCCCGCTTTGGCATTGAGGTTTACCGGGCAAGCCCCCGGCAGGCCGACGTCATCGTCGTTGCCGGAACCATCGTCAATAAAATGGCACCCGTTCTCAAACGATTGTACGATCAGATGTCCGACCCCAAGTATGTGATCGCCATGGGCGCCTGCGCTGTATCGGGCGGTCCTTTCTTCTACAATACCTATCACGTCGTCCGCGGCGTGGACCATGTGATCCCCGTCGATGTCTATATCCCGGGATGCCCTCCCAGACCGGAAGCGTTGCTCTACGGTGTGATGCAACTGCAGCGGAAGATCAAGCTGGAAACTCTTTCCAATCCCAGAAGAACAGAAAATCTTAAATAGTATCAGCCCACATGGATAAAGAAGCTTTAAAGGAGCGCATAGCGGCCCTGGCACCGGAAGCTGAACTACTTGAAAACAAGCAGTTCCTGACTTTCCTGGTACCGGCCGGAAAGATGCACGACCTCTCGCTGGCCCTGAAAAACGACCCCGGCCTCTCCTTCGATTATCTCTTTTGTATGACCGGGGTTGACTGGCCCAATTACCTGGAGGTGGTTTACCACCTTGAGTCGACCGGGCATCGTCACCAACTGGTATTGAAGGTGCGAACGGAAGGCCGGGACAACGCGGCGGTGGATACCGTTTGTGACATCTGGCGCACTGCCGAACTTCACGAACGGGAAATATATGATCTGCTTGGCGTTACATTTCACCATCATCCCGATATGCGGCGCTTTTTCCTCGAAGAGGGGTGGGTGGGACATCCCCTGCGCAAGGATTACAAGGACGAGGTTAACATCATAGAACTTTAGGTATGAAAGAAGTCATCAACCTGCCTGTCAAAAATATCGAGGAGGAGGAGTACCATATCAATATGGGGCCCCAGCACCCCTCTACCCACGGAGTGCTCCGGCTCCTTGTCTCCCTTCAGGGGGAGATCGTCAACAGCCTGAAACCTCACTGCGGCTATATCCACCGGGGCATCGAGAAGATGTGTGAAAAAGATACCTATCCGCAGATCATCCATCTGACCGACCGGATGGATTATCTCTCCGCGCATATCAATAACCATGCGGTTTGCCTGCTGGTGGAGAATGCTTTGGAGGTGGAGGTGCCGGAACGGGTAAAGTATATCCGTACGATCGTGGATGAACTGAACCGGATCGCCTCCCATCAGTTGTGGTGGGCTACCTTCGGGATGGACCTGGGCGGGCTTACCTGTTATTTCTACGGGATGCGTGACCGTGAAAAGATCCTCGACATTTTTGAGGAATCCTTCGGTTCACGCCTTCTCCACAGTTACTATTGTCCGGGGGGGCTGATGATGGATATCCATCCCGGTTTTCAGAAAGGCGTCAAAGAATTTATCCGCTATTTCCGGAAAAAAATAAAGGATTACGACGATATCCTGACGGGAAACATCATCATGCAGGAGCGTACCCGCGGAGTCGGGGTGCTCTCGAAAGAGGATGCCATCAGTTACGGAGTGACCGGTCCGTCGGGCCGTGCCTCCGGTTTCTCCTGCGACGTGCGGAAACACTATCCCTATGCGGCTTATGACAAGGCAGATTTCAGGGAGGTGATGGGCACCGAAGGCGATACCCTGGCCCGTTACCACATGAGGATGCAGGAGATGCGCGAGTCGATGCGCATCATCGAGCAGTTGATCGACAACATTCCTGAAGGTGATTTTGTGGCCAAAATGAAGGCCGTGATCAAGTTGCCGGCAGGAGAGTATTACCAGCGGGTGGAGGCAGCCCGCGGCGAACTTGGGGTCTATTGCATCAGCGACGGCAACAAAACTCCCTACCGGATGAAATTCCGCTCCCCGAATTTCTCCAACCTCAGCGCCCTCGACCATATCAGCCGCGGCTGCAAGATCGCCGACCTGGTAGCCATCGGAGGTTCACTTGATTATGTTATTCCCGACATTGACCGCTAATAAGTTTGTCCATGAATTTCAGTATCTACGATTTCACCGCTTTTAATCAATGGCTCGATACCTGGTTGCGCGATAATCTTTCGCCTTTCTGGGCTGTGACCATTGAACTGATCATCATCGGGTTGGCGATCCTGCTCTTTTATGCGCTCATCGGGCTTTTCCTGGTGTATGCCGAACGAAAGGTCTGCGCCTTCATGCAAAACCGTGTCGGACCGAACCGTGTCGGCCCTTATGGGTTTTTCCAGACCATTGCCGACTTTATTAAGCTGATGCTGAAAGAGTTGATCACTATCCGCAATGCCGATAAATTTCTGTTCAACCTGGCGCCGTTTATCGTGATCATCGCCTCCTTCATGGCCATTGCTGCCGTCCCGTTTGCCAAAGGTCTGCATGCCATCGATTTCGACATCGGCATCCTTTATGTGATCGCGGTTACCTCCCTTGGCGTGGTGGGTATCCTGCTGGCCGGCTGGTCGAGCAATAATAAATACTCACTCATCGGGGCCATGCGGTCGGGTGCCCAGATCGTCAGTTACGAACTGTCGGTGGGGCTCTCCCTGGTCACCATCATCGTCCTTGCCGGCACGATGCAGTTCTCGGCGATTGTGGAGGGACAGGCCAACGGGTGGTTCATCTTCAAAGGACATATCTCCGCCTTTATCGCCTTTGTGATCTTTCTGATCGCCAGTACCGCCGAGACCAACCGCGGCCCTTTCGACCTTGCCGAAGCCGAATCGGAACTCACCGCCGGATTCCATACCGAATATTCCGGAATTAAATTTGCCTTTTTTTTCCTGGCCGAATATATGAATATGTTTATCGTGGCCTCCATTGCCGCCACCGTTTTCCTGGGCGGCTGGATGCCGTTCCATGTAAGCGGCTGGGCCGGATTCAACCAGATCATGGATTATATACCGCCTTTCGTCTGGTATCTGGGAAAGACTTTTTTCGTCATCTGGCTGATGATGTGGTTCAAATGGACCTTCCCGCGACTGAGGATCGACCAGTTGCTCACCCTCGAGTGGAAATACCTGTTGCCCATCAACCTGGTCAACATCCTCGTCATGGCATTCTTAGTATTAATGGGTTGGCATTTTTAGCAGACTATGAACAGTTTCGTGAAATATTTCTCTGATATCTACCATGGTGTGAAATCACTCCTGACAGGAATGAAAGTAACCGGCAGATATTTCTTCAGCCCCGGTGCGATTGTGACACAGCAATATCCCGAAAACCGGAAAGAACTAAAGATGTACGACCGCTTCAAGGGTGAAGTGATCATGCCGCACAATGAAAACAATCAGCATCGCTGCACCGGGTGCGGTATTTGTGAAACGGCATGCCCCAACGGATCCATCGAGATCATCCAGGACAAGATCGACATGCCCGACGGCAAAAAGAAGCGCATCATCGACAAGCATATTTACCACCTGTCGATGTGCACTTTCTGCGGCCTGTGCATCAAGGCTTGTCCTTCGGATGCGCTCGCCTGGGGGCAGGAGTTCGAGCACGCCGTGTTCGACCGCTCCAAACTGACCAAAATTTTGAATAAACCCGGATCATCCATCATAAAAGACATTGAAGAATGACGACCAACCAACTGATGTTTGCGATCTTTTCGGCAGTCATCATCATCTTTTCCATCCTGACTGTCACCAGCAGGCGCATCCTGCGGGCAGCCACCTATCTTCTCTTTGTACTGGTGGCCACCGGGGGTATGTATTTCCTGCTCCGGTTCAACTATCTGGCGGCTATCCAGCTGACTTTATACGCCGGGGGTATCGTGGTCCTGATCATCTTTTCGATCCTTCTCACGAGCCACATTTCCGAAAAACTGGAAGCTCCGGCCCTGATGAAAACCCTGCCGGCTCTGCTGGTTTCGGCTTTCGGCGCCATCCTGACGATCATGGTGATCCTGCAGCACGAATTCCCGGCCGAAGTTGTGGCCGACGGAGACAGGACCAATGTCCGTGAAATTGCCAAAAGCCTGATCAGCACCGAAAAGTTCGGATACGCGCTTCCTTTTGAGGTGATCAGTATCCTCCTGCTGGCCGCCATGGTTGGCGCTATTATCCTGGCCAAGAAACGTAAAGATTAATCCCTAATACCCATTGCCATGTTCGAAGGAGTTCCGTTACATTGGTTTCTCATCACCGGTACCATCATGTTCTTTATCGGCATCTATGGCTTTCTGGTCAGGAAAAACCTGATCACCATCCTGATGTCGCTGGAACTGATCCTCAATTCGGTCAATATCAATTTTGTGGCATTCAACAAGATACTTTATCCGCAACATCTTGAGGGAATGTTTTTTACCATGTTTATCATCGCGGTGGCTGCAGCAGAAGCCTCGGTGGCCATCGCCATCATCATCAATATTTATCGCCGGCTGGTCAGCATCGACGTCGAGAAGATGAACCAAATGAAGTACTAACCTGTCAGGCTCACGCCTGTTGCATGAAAACAAAGAAGATATGATCAATTTCAGTTACTCTGCCTGGATCCTGCTGATACCCCTCTTTATGTTCGTGGTGATCGGCCTGTTCGGGAACCGTTTTAAACCCATTGTTTCGGCCATTGCCGGCACCACGGGGCTCTTTGTGATCTGGCTCCTTGCCCTCGTGGCCGGTTATCAGTACTTTTTTGTCCAGGGCCCCGGCCCCGACGGCGCCTTTCCCAAGGTGATCGCCGCCTCCATGCGATGGATCAACTTCACCGATGCCCTTTATATCGACATGGGGCTACTGTTCGACCCCATTTCGGTCATGATGCTGGTGATGGTTACTTCAGTCTCTCTCATGGTCCACGTCTATTCTATCGGTTATTTATGGGGAGAGAAAGGCTACATGAGGTTCTTCGCCACCCTGTCGCTCTTTACCTTCTCCATGCTGGGCCTGGTGGTGGCCACCAATATTTTCCAGATGTACATCTTCTGGGAACTGGTGGGTGTCTCATCTTATCTGCTGATCGGATTTTATTACCAAAGGGATGCCGCGGTGGCTGCATCCAAAAAGGTATTCATTGTAACCCGTTTTGCCGATCTGGGATTCCTGATCGGCATCCTGATGCTCTCTTATGCCACCGGCACCTTCGATTTCATCACCCTCACCAGTCCCAACAGCCCGGCATTTACCTCTGGAGAGGGATTATGGTTCCTGGGACTTTCCGCCATGACCTGGTCGATGATCTTTATCTTTATGGGAGGCGCCGGAAAATCGGCCATGTTCCCGCTGCATATCTGGTTGCCTGACGCCATGGAAGGCCCGACGCCGGTTTCAGCGCTGATCCACGCTGCCACCATGGTCGTGGCAGGAGTTTACCTCGTTGCCAGGCTTTTTCCGATATACTCCGTTTCCGCCCCGGTTGCCCTCGATGTGGTGATGTACGTGGGGGCTTTCTCCTCCATCTTCGCAGCGGTCATCGCCTGTACCCAGTTCGACATCAAACGGGTGCTGGCCTACTCCACCATGTCCCAGATCGGGATGATGATGTTCGCCCTTGGCGTTTCAGGTTATGAAGGCCATGACGGCCTGGGGTTTATGGCCGGTATGTTCCACCTTTTTACCCACGCTTTTTTCAAATCTCTCCTCTTCCTCGCCGCCGGCGCCATCATTCACGCCGTACACAGCAACCTGATGAACGAAATGGGCGGTTTGCGCAAACATCTTCCCATCACCCACATCACTTTCCTCATCGCCTGCCTCGCCATCGCCGGGATTCCCCCTTTGTCGGGATTCTTCAGCAAAGATGAGATCCTCGCTGCCGGCCATCATAAAAGCATGCTCCTTTACTGGGTAGAGATGATCGTCTCGGGATTGACCGCCTTTTATATGTTCCGGCTCTATTATTCTATCTTCTGGGGAAAAGATACCCATTATCACCATGCTCCCCACGAAGCGCCGCTGGTCATGACCATTCCGCTGATGCTTCTGGCTGCGATGACCCTTGTTTCAGGATTTATTCCATTCTCGAAGCTCGTTACCGCCGACAGTATGCCTTTCGAAGCGCACCTCGATATGGGCATTGCCATCCCTGCAGTGCTGGTCGGCCTTTTTGGCATCGCCATAGCTACCGTGTTCTACCGGAAAGAGACCAATATTCCCGATCAGATCTTCCGCACGCTCGGCGGATTTTCCCGGGCTGCGTATCACAAATTCTATATAGACGAAGTGTACATTTTCATCACGAAAAAGATCATCTTTAACTACATATCACGCCCGATCGCCTGGTTCGACCGCCATATCGTGGATGGCTCGATGAACGGCATGGCCTATGTGACCAATGAGGTCTCGGAACGGATCAAAAAATTCCAGTCGGGCCAGCTTCAGCAATACGCCCTGGTCTTTGTCTCCGGCGCCGTACTCCTTGCCCTGGTGTTCGTCTATCTATATACCAATTAATTAAAAACCTGAAGGAATGAGCTTTGTCACACTGTTTATCATCATACCAATCCTGACTGTTATCGGGATTCTCATGAGCAGGAACCACATGCAGGTCAAGTGGGTATCGGTAACGGGAATGGGACTGCAACTGATCGCGGCTGTCGCCCTCATCCTGATGTACCTTGCCGAAAGACGGGCCGGGAATATGGATGAAGTGCTGTTTGTCCAGGATACCATGTGGTACGAATCGCTGAATATCCGGTTCTTTGTAGGTGTCGACGGGGTTTCGGTCGCCATGATCGGACTGACCGCCCTCGTAGTCTTTGCCGGAATCTTTGCCAGCTGGGATATTCAGGACCTCCCGAGGGAGTTTTTTACCTCGCTGATCCTGCTCGCCTCCGGAGTTTTTGGCTTTTTCATCAGCCTCGATCTCTTCACCATGTTCCTCTTTTATGAACTGGCCGTGATCCCGATGTACCTTCTGATCGGCATCTGGGGCAGCGGGCCCCGCCATTACTCCGCCATGAAGTTAACCCTCATGCTGATGGGCGGTTCTGCCCTTATCCTGTTGGGGCTGATCGGCCTTTACTTCTATTCCGCCCCGGAAGGAGGGCGACTGACCTTCGACCTGCTCCAGATTTCCAGACAATCGATCCCGGTTGATGTCCAGAACTTCCTTTTCCCCTTCCTGTTTGTGGGTTTCGGAGTGCTGGGTGCCATGTTCCCGTTCCATACCTGGTCGCCCGACGGCCATGCCTCGGCGCCCACTGCCGTCTCCATGCTTCACGCCGGGGTACTGATGAAACTTGGCGGATACGGCTGTTACCGGGTAGCAGTTTTCCTGCTTCCCGAAGCGGCCCATGAACAGGGCTGGATTTTCATCATCCTCGCCACCATCGGGGTAATTTACGGAGCGCTCGGCGCGATCTGGCAGAAAGACCTGAAATATATCAATGCCTATTCCTCGGTAAGCCATTGCGCACTGGTGCTGTTCGCCATCCTCATGTACAACCAGACAGCAATGAATGGCGCCATCATGCAGATGATCTCCCACGGCATCATGACTGCCCTCTTCTTTGCCCTCATCGGCATGATCTATGGAAGGACCCATACACGGTATATCAATGAAATGGGTGGTTTGATGAAGGTCATGCCTTTCCTTGCCGTTGCTTACGTTATCGCCGGTCTGGCCTCTCTCGGCCTGCCGGGTTTCAGCGGTTTTGTTGCCGAGATGACCATTTTTGTCGGAGCTTTCCAGAACGCGGATACCTTCCACCGGGTAGCGACCATCATTGCAGCCTCTTCCATCGTCGTAACAGCCGTTTATATCCTTCGTGTCGTTGGCATACTTCTTTTGGGAGAGATCAAAAACCCGGAATATGAACTCATAACCGATGCCAAATGGTATGATAAGATAAGTGTCGTAACGCTGGTATTCGGCATAACCCTGATCGGTGTGGCCCCGTTATGGCTTTCGGATATGATCAACGGCGGGCTTGGGCCCATCATGCAGAAGTTGCTCTCTGTGGTGCCGGCGATGCCCTGATAATCCCTTCGGCAAATGGAAAAGAGGTTAGAGAAAGATAACAACAAAACTGAGATACAATGTTGATAATGAGACATGAATTACTGCTGATCGCGATCACGGTAATACTATTGCTTGTCGAAATATTTCTTCCGGCAGGAAAGAAACAGCAGATCATTCTGCCGGCACTGCTGCTGATGGCTGCTGTGACGATCGTGGGATTTCTCCCCGCCACGCCGGGCGAACTGTTCGGCGGCATGTACCGTTCGACGCCGCTGAACGTGATGGTGAAAAACATCCTTAATGTTGGGGTGCTGATCGTCTTTATCCAGTCGGTAGATTGGCTGAAACAGGAACAAAACCGCGAAAAGATCAGCGAATTCTTTCTGCTGATCCTCTCCACCCTTATCGGAATGAATTACATGATCTCAGCCGGCGACTTCCTGATGTTCTACATCGGTCTCGAACTGGCGACTATCCCGATAGCTGCCCTTGCAGCCTATGACAGGTTTAAGGAACTTTCAGCCGAAGCCGGGGTGAAACTGATCTTCTCTTCGGCCCTCTCTTCGGGTATCCTGCTTTACGGCCTGTCGATGGTGTATGGTACCACCGGCACCATGTATTTCGACGAGGTGGCCCCGCTGATCAACGGATCCCCGCTACAGACGCTCGCTTTCATCTTCTTTTTTGCCGGTATGGCCTTCAAGATCTCCCTGGTTCCTTTCCATCTTTGGACCGCCGACGTTTACGAAGGCGCACCGGTCAATGTGACCTCCTACCTGTCGGTCATCTCCAAAGGGGCAGCAGTTTTTATATTTACGATCATTTTATACACGGTATTTCAGAAGATTGCTGTCCTGTGGAGCGATATGATCTATGTGATCACCCTCCTCACGATCACGATAGGTAACCTTTTCGCCATACGCCAGCAAAACCTGAAACGGTTTCTGGCCTTCTCCTCCATTGCTCAGGCCGGTTTCATCCTCCTCGGGATCATCAGCCAGAGCCAGTTGGGAATGGCTACCGTAGTCTATTTTGTAATGGTCTATATTTTCTCCAACCTCGGAGCGTTCGGAGTGGTCGCGGTCATCTCCAACCGGACAGGTAAAGAGAATATCAGCGATTATGATGGTTTATACCGGACCAATCCCAACCTGAGCCTTGTCATGATGCTGGCCCTCTTTTCCCTGGCCGGGATCCCGCCACTGGCCGGTTTCTTTGGAAAGTTTTTCCTCTTTGCCGCTGCTGCAAAGCAGGGATATTATATCCTGCTGCTGATCGCCCTGATCAACACGATCATCTCGCTTTACTACTACCTGCTGGTTATCAAGGCTATGTTGCTGAACAACAGCGACCGTCCCATCGGGAAGTTCCGGAGCGATAATTATACCAGGCTTGGCTTGCTGCTTTGCGTAGCCGGTATGGTTGTTATCGGATTCGTGGCAGGGTTTTACGAGTCGATCTTTAATCTCAGTTCGGGATTGTACTAATTTTCTTTTCTTTCTGAAAAATCAGGAACATGGCATTAAAAGGCAAACATAACATTACGGAGATAGAAGGGGTGAGGTGTACCCTGGTTGAATCGGGCGTTTCAGCCGAAAGGTTAGAGTTTCTGAAAATACTGCTCTCTTTCAACCGGTACGAAGTGATGACAATGCAGGAGAAAGCGAAGGACGGAACTCCGCTGACCACTTATACGGTTGGGGTGACAGACATCATATTCAACCCTGTTATCGCCATTTATCAGAAGAAATTATTCCGGCCCGACGGAATCCCGGTTTCCCACGGGTACTGGGAGCAGCGGAATGTTCCGGACCATTTACAGTACTGGCAGGTAACATTTTGATCATGAAAAAATTAGGCATATATTTTGCCTGGATTGTCATTGCCCTCTATTTCGTATTGGCCACCTGGGTACTTTTCAGCGACCATTTTTCGTATATGTCGAAGGAACTGCGGATCATCTTTGCCATCTTTCTCTATCTTTACGGGGGTTTCCGCACTGTTCGCCTCTGGACCAAATACCGGGAAAACAAAGGAGAATAGCATTTCAGCCCATAATTCCTGCGAAAAAAGGTTCCCTTCCTCCCACGGTGCAATAATATTTTTTATATTTTTGTGTTCTTTCTTAATAAAAACGTTGATTTTTAGGAGGTAGGGATGAAAAGAGAGAGAATACTGCCTTTCATTTCCGGCGGATCATTTCTGTTTGCACTTGTATTTATGCTCAGCTCCTGTGGCGGTGATCAGGCCGTTAAGCAGACCGATACCCCCACCTACGGAAGGTTGAAGGTGGGCATCGATGAATCCTACACCCTGGTTGCTTCAGCAGAGGTATATGCATTTGAAGCGCTGTACAAAAACGCCGTCATCGATACGGTTTTCAAGCCGGAAGCGGATCTGATCAACGATTTCATGAATGATTCACTTCAGTTAATACTGGTCAGCAGGAGGCTTACGGAAGCGGAGGAGAGTTATCTCAGGGAGCGGCAATACAATCCACGTACCACCAAGGTGGCCGTGGATGCCGTGGCTTTCATCCTGAACCGGGATAACCCGGACAGTACTTTTTTTTATAAAAACATCCGGGAGATATTTCAGGGGAAAGTCACCCGCTGGGACCAGATCCGTCCGGGGTCCGGCCTGGGTGAGATCAGGGTGGTGTTCGACCACTATAAATCAGCCAACCCACGATATCTGAAAGAGAAGTTTTCTGTCGATTCATTTCCTTCCACCTGTTCTGCCGCGCGCAACAACCGGGAAGTCATCGACTTTGTTGAAAAAAACAGGAATGCCATCGGCGTGATCAGTGTCAACTGGATCAGTGATCCGCAAGACACGGTATCGCACAATTTTCTGAAACGTTTCCGCGTTGCCGGAATCGCGATAGAAGGAGACAACAGCCCCGGCACCAGATTTTACAAACCGTACCAGGGACATATTCATCAGGGCAGTTACCCCTTTACCAGGGGCGTTTACTTTATCAACAGGCAGACCTATTCCGGCCTTGCATACGGCTTTTCGGCATTTGTGGCAGGTGAAAAGGGGCAATATATCATGCTCCGGTCAGGAATGGTCCCTGCCGCCATGCCGGTCCGGGTAGTAGAGATCAGAAATTAATTCATAGGAGACAACATATATGCTGAAACACACCAAAACTATTTTAAACTCGCTCTTTTTGCTGGTTTTTATAACCACTACCGCGGAATCACAAAATCTTGCCGAAGCGATCATGCTGACCAAAAGCGAACAGTTTCGCAAGGCTGCCACAACCTACAAGGCACTGATCCGGCAAGATCCAGCCAACGGTGATCTTTATTACCATTATGGTAAATACTTCCTGAAAAGATATTTCTCCGACACTTTAAATATTGACCTGAAAGAGATGTCCGATTCTGCACGCATGGTTTTCACCCAGGGATCGGAAAAAGATCTGGCCAATCCGATTAATCTGGTCGGACTGGCTCAACTGGAGTTGCTCAAGGGCAATACGGCCGGAGCCCAGGGGGAGTTTGCACGCGTCATGGCCCTGATGCCTTCCAGGGCGAATAAAACGATTAAAATGGCGCCGGAAAGACAAGCCGTGATCCTGATCGAAATGGCAGAGACCTTTGTGACCGCCAGTGTCCGGGATACTGCCTCCGCTTTTGGCTATCTGCGCCAGGCCGAAAAACTGACCAAAAAAGATCCGAACCTCTATATCGTCCAGGGTGATGTCTATTTTTATCTGCTTAACGATGGTTCCAGGGCTATTTCCAATTATAACATGGCCCAGTCACTCGATCCGCAATCACCTGAAGCAAAATTGCGCGTGGGACAGTTGTGGCTGCGCGCCCGGCAATATACCACCGCACTGAATTATTATCAGGAGGTAGTGAAGATGGATTCCACTTTTGCACCGGCCTATCGTGAACTGGGCACCCTGCTTGCCCGGGCTGGCCGGACGGCGGAAGCCAAGCAGAATTTTACGAGATTCCTTGAATTGTCGCGTAATGTATCCGCCAGAAAACAATTTGTCAATATACTCATCGACCTCAGGGATTATGAGGAAGCCATTGTTCAGTTGAAGGAGATTAAAAAAGTGGATACCGAAGATAATGATGTGAACCGGGCCCTTGCTTATTCCTATTATGAAACACAGCAATTCGAAACAGGGCTTCCTTACATTAAAACCTTTATTGCCAATGCCCCTGCCGAAAAAGTCCGGGCATTGGATTATGCCTATTATGGCAGGTTTCTCGCCAGGCTGAAACTCGACTCGCTTGCGCCGGAGCAGATGATGAAATCCTATGCCCTCGATACCAGTAAAGCCGATATTATCTCCGAAGCAGCCCTTTGCTGGACCAAGGTGAAAAAGTATGATAATGCACGTGACCTTTATGAGCAGAAGATCAGACTGGGTAAAGCGATCGGGATGGACTATTACAACCTGGGAAAAGTATATTACAGCCTGCAGGATTTTGTGAACGCCGATACCAATCTGGCAATATTTAACCAGATGCAACCGGAATATATACCCGGATTTTCATGGCGTGCCCGTACCAAATCCAACCTCGACATCAAGGACAATAAAGGATTTAACACGACCGGCTATGCGTTACCCGCATATGACCGTATCATCGAATTAACCCAGTCGGATACGGTTAAATACATGAAAGACCGCTTTGAGGCATTCGACTACATGGCGTTTTATTATTACAGCCAGTTTTCCCTGGATCAAAAAAACAAAGAAGCGGCCCGGAAATCGCTCGATTTTTACCTCCGGATGACCATCATCAATCCCAATGATGAGAAAGCTACCGTCGTAAAACCGGTGATCGACCTGTTAAAACAGAAGGTGAAATAACAGTCTTTGAATTCTGTTGATAAATAATTAACTTTGCAGTTCTGAATTTTATTCTCTATTTAAAGATAACTTAATTCATTCATTTCTTAAACTAAAACTATTAACGATGAGCAAAAAAAGTAACCAAGGCGGATCTTTAGCAAACGCCCTGAGGTCGGTGTTCACGGTGGGAGCCATGATCGCAGCCGCGATCATCGCCTATTTGATTTACAAGTACATCATGGGTAATCCCATCAACTTTGAAGGTGGTAATCCGGAAGGGCATCCCTTGCAGGGAAACTATCTGGGGATCATTTATAAGGGAGGATTTATCGTACCGATTCTGATCACCATCAACCTGATCCTGTTCATTTTCGCAATCGAGCGTGCCATCTCCCTGACAGCAGCCAAAGGGAAAGGCCGGATCAACGTGTTTGTGAAAAATCTTCAGAACCTGTTGGACGGTGATAAAATTGAAGAGGCTATCGTCGCTTGTGATAAACAACGCGGTTCCCTGGCCAACGTAATGAAAGCAGGCCTGATCCGTTACCGCGACATCCAGTCGGATAAAACCATGGAGAAAGAACAGAAAGTTCTCGCCATGCAGAAAGAGTTTGAAGAGGCTACCGCGCTGGAGCTGCCGATGCTCTCCCGGAACATGGTCATTCTTTCAACCATTGCTAGCATCTCCGTGTTAACCGGTCTTCTTGGAACCGTATTCGGCATGATCCGTGCATTCGCCGCTCTCGCCACCGCCGGCGCACCCGATGCACTCGCCCTGGCAACAGGTATTTCCGAAGCCCTTATCAATACCGCTTTCGGTATTGCCGGTTCTTTGTTTGCCATCGTGTTTTATAACTTTTTCTCCACGCAGATCGACAGCTTTACCTACAAAATCGACGAAGCCGGCTTTAGCCTCATTCAGTCGTTTGCCGCATCCACCAAGTAATATTTTTGGCGTTCCGACAAATTATGTATTTCACTAATCTGTCCCTACCAAATTAAAACCAGAACATATGCCAAAAATAAAACCAGTAGCAAGAACTCCGCATGTAGACATGACACCTATGGTGGACCTGTTTACCCTGCTTCTGACGTTCTTTGTGCTCACCTCTACTTTCATACCCACCGAGGCCGCAAAGATCGACACGCCATCCTCCGTTTCGGAGAAGCAGGCGCCTGACAACGACATCATGACGATCTATATCACCAACAAGGGAAGCATTTTCTTCAACTTTGACAATGGTAAAGATACGTCCACCAAGTTCAGGCAGAAACTCATCGAAAAAATGGGCGAACAATACCAGATTGAATTTACCAAGGAGGAGATCGATAAATTCGGCCGCCTGGCTTCGTTCGGAATGCCTGTTAAAGAGATAAAAGCCTGGTTAAACATCAAGGATCCCAAAGAAGGGGAAGCCCTTCAGACCGGTATCCCGATGGACTCCACCGATAACCAGCTTGCCTGGTGGGTGCGATTGGCCCGTATCACCAACCCCAACGCCGAAGTGGCCCTCAAAGGAGATGCCGACGCACAATATTTCGTCGTGAAAAAGGTGATGGACCTGCTCCAGGAAAATAAAGTCAACAAGTTTAATCTCATCACTGATCAGCGGGAAGACGAAGTCACAATGAAGGACCTTCCCAAGTGATCCGAGAGGAATAATTCCTAAAACGAACCGATATGGGTGAAATTATTGTTGAGGAAAAAGGAAAAAAAGGCGGAAAAAGAAGACCAAAAAAGCACAACACCAGGATCGACATGACCCCCATGGTCGACCTGATATGTTTGCTGATCACCTTCTTTATGCTCACCGCCGCTTTCAACAAACCTAAAGTGATGGTGATCACTATGCCAGAAAAAGATAAAAAGGATGAGCCTCAAAATGCACCAAAAATCTCTGCCGAGCGTACCCTCAACATCCTGCTCTCTGCCGACGATAAGGTGTATTACTATTTTGGTATGGTGAAACCCAAAGAACCCCTACCTGAACTCGATCAGACCGATTGCAGCAAAGACGGGATCCGTAAAGTGCTGCTCACCAAAAACAGGGAACTGTTTACAAAAATTGCTGAGTACCGCGACCAGCGTTTAACCGGTAAAAATAAGGATGCCGATACTACCGCCGACAACAAGATCAAGACCTTTAAAAAAGAGGACAAACATGGCCCGATCGTCCTGATCAAAGCCGACGAGAAAGCGAAGTACAAAGACATCGTGGCCATCATCGATGAAATGGCCATCTGCAATATCGCCAGTTATGCGGTGGTGGACATGATCCCTGATGAGATCAGGATGATACAGGCAACCCCGAAATAATCCGAGATGACACGTTATAATATCTAAAAACCACAAGTATGAAAGATAACAGCCCTTACGTGGAATCCCTGGAGGAAATGGTGTTTAAGAACCGTAATAAGGCCTATGGCTCCTACTTTCTGCGCAAAAAATACCGGAAATACCTGACGATCTCCATGATCGCCGGGATCATTATTTTTGGCGTGGCAGTAGCATACCCCCTTATTGACGCCTATGTGAACAAAGCAAAATATGTCAAGGAAAAGGAAAAAGTGGTCGGTGTGACCATGGAAGACCTCAAACAGGAAGAGGCCCCACCACCCCCACCACCTCCCCCACCACCTGAAGCACTCGTGGAAAAGGTTAAATTCACTGCTCCGGTAGTTGTGGAAGACACTACCATTGAAACAGGACTTATGGTTATGGATGACTTGAATAAAGTAGTAAGTACCGAAGTCCCCACCGAAGAAGTAGAGGTCGAAATTAAAGACGAAGGCCCGAAAGTTATCGAGACCCCCGTCCAGGCCGAAATCTTTACCGTGGTGGAAGAACAACCCGGATATCCGGGCGGTGAGGAAGCCCGTATCTCCTTCCTGCAGCAAAATATCCGCTATCCTGAAGAAGCCAAAGAATTAGGCATCCAGGGCAGGGTCTTCGTTACCTTCGTGGTCGAAGTCGACGGATCCATTACCGACGTCCGCGTGCTTCGTGGTATCGGCGGTGGCTGCGACGAAGAAGCGGTACGCGTCGTCAAAGCCATGCCTAAATGGGTCCCGGGCAAACAACGCGGCGTTCCTGTGCGTGTTCAGTTTAACCTGCCTATCAAGTTCACACTCCAGTAAAGATTCTTCAATCAACACTGAAGAGGCCGTTCCCGGATGGGAAGCGGCCTCTTTAATTTTTCAACAGAGTGCCAGCCACTCTGGACGATCCGTTTCCCAAAAGTTATTAACAATGCGATGACCTTCCTGCCCTTTCCCCGATTAACCGGAAATGGCCGGAATGAGAAGATGGTGGTGGAGTTGGTGGCTGCTGATGCCCTTGATGGCAGCAGGACAGGTGGAGGATAGTTTCTCCGACGGCGATTTCATCCTGAATCCGACCTGGTATGGAGATACGGCACACTTCGAAGTCACAGACGACAAGAAATTGCACCTCTGCAGCACAGGTTCCGATACATCGGTACTGAGGACTGTTAACAAGCGCTGGGCCGACACCGAATGGTCGTTCTGGCTTAAACTCTCCTTCAATACCTCTCTCAATAATTACGCACGGGTTTATCTCGCCGCTGATTCTCCCGATTTCAATACAGCCAACGCGCTGTATCTTCAAATCGGAGGTTCTGACGACTCCCTGACCATCATTTTCAAAAAGGATGGGTACCTACAGACATTATTCAGATTTACCAGTTACCGCTCCAACCATTCCGTTAACCTGCTCCGCTTCCGGATAGTCCACGAAATGACCGGAACATGGGAGGTTTTTGCCGATACCACAGGCAACGATCAGTTTTACCGTGAAGGCTCGTTTCATCATCAAACCTCCACCGATGCCCTCTGGTTTGGTATCTGGTGCAGATATACCTCCAGCAACGCCGCCAAATGCTGGTTTGATGATTTTTACGCAGGACCGGTAAAGCGTGATACCATCCCACCCGGGATAACCTTCGCGGAAATCATTTCCGATACCTCCATCCGCCTCGGATTCTCAGAACCTCCGGAAACAAAAGATGCAGAAAACCCGGAAAACTTCAGGCTCTTTAGCCGTGGAAAACCCCGGAATGCTGAAATTGATAAAAATACCTCCACTGCAGTCATCCTGACATGGCCATCGCTGATGCCACAGGGAATACCGGATACCCTTGAGGTCAGGAATATCACCGATCTCTCCGGAAATATGATGCACGATACCCTGCTGCAGGTGGTGTCGTTTCGTCCGGGCGCCTTCGATGTGCTGATCACCGAAATTATGGCCAATCCGTTACCAACCAGTGAACTTCCTCCGGAAGAGTTCGTGGAATTATTTAACCGGAGCCCGTTCCCGGTCAACCTGAAAGGGTGGATCCTGAAATACGGTAATTATTACAAGGTCTTTCCGCCCTACATAATTCCGGCAGGAGGGTACCTGATCGTTTCCAGAACAACGGGGTGGCAATCCTATGGCAACTGCCTGCCCCTTTTTACCTCCTCAACCTCCCTGGCCAACGAAGGTACTACCCTGGTGCTCAAGGATCCTGAACATCACGTCATTCATACCGTACACTATCTGACAGACTGGTACGGGAACAGTCACAAAAAGGAAGGAGGCTGGTCGTTGGAAATGATCGATCCGGCCAACCCATGCGGTTGCGCAGAGAACTGGCTACCGTCGGTCGATCCTGCCGGTGCGACCCCCGGGATGATAAACTCCGTTGACGGCGAAATGCCGGACGACTCTGACCCCGTGCTTCTGTACGCCGTGGCTATAGATTCCAACGTCCTGCAGGTGTTTTTCAATGAGTCAATGGATAGTATTTTTCAGGATGGCGCTGAATTATTTTCCGTAATGTCACCGACAGAAAACCTGACCATTACCGGAATAATCCGTGCTCCCCCCGAATACAGCTCCCTGACCCTCCTGGTCAGTGAACCATTCCTGGATGGAGTCCATTACCGTGTGGGAATCACAGGCATAATTACCGATTGTGCAGGAAACATTGCCGATTCTTCACGGTGGGTGAGGTTTGCCATACCCGGGTTTCCAATCCGGGGCGACCTGGTGATCAATGAGATACTGTTTGATCCCCGGGGCGACGGTTCGAGGTTTATTGAAGTTTATAACCGGTCAGAAAAGGTTCTTGACTTCGGCGACATCCTGCTATCGTCTCCAAAAAGCCCGGAATTACCGGGGACAGGCGCCCAACCACTGCTCCCGGGAAGCAGGCTCCTGTTTCCGGGTGATTATTTTGCCCTGGCTCCCGACCCTGATGACCTGAATGCCCGCTATCGTGTCTATAATCCCGAACTGGTGCTGAAACCGGAAAATTTTCCATCCATGGGAAGCGATTCAGGATATGTCGCCCTGCTCAGCCGTGGTACAGAGGAGATAGTGGATATGGTCAGGTACTCAGAGACGATGCACTATCCTTTGCTCTCATCTTCCGAAGGTGTATCGCTGGAAAGGGTGTCTCCTGATGTTCCGTCGGATTACCCCGATAACTGGAAATCAGCAGCAGAAACGGCAGGGTTTGCAACCCCGGGGTACCGGAATTCCCAATGGTATGCCAACCGCGGGTCAACCTTAAACCTGACCCTGGAACCGGAGGTCTTTACCCCCGACAATGATGGACACGATGATCTGTTAGGCATCCGGATCAGGGAGGATGAACCCGGATTTTCAGTCACGATCAATATCTTTGACCATCGCGGCCAACTGATTTGTCCTTTGGTCAGCCACACGTATGCGGGTACCGAAGCCCTGTTTTTCTGGGATGGGATAAACACCACCGGCCACAAGGCACCGGTTGGTCTTTATATCATAACGGTGGAACTATTCCGCCCCGACGGAAGAGGAAAGCGCGCCAAAGCGGTTGCAGCCCTCGCCTCCGGTTACTAATGCTTCGCTGTAGCAATACAGGCCACACTGATCGTCACCTCAGGTATGGCCAGCAGTGCCTCGGCACAAGCCTCCAGCGTGGCCCCGGTCGTAATTACATCATCCACAAGCAATATATGCATCCCTTTCCAATGGACAGGCCGGTCAACCTGAAAGATATTCCGGACGTTCTGCCAGCGGAGGAAACGGTTTTTCCTGGTCTGGGTCTCGGTAAACCGGGTTCTCGTCAGTAAATGCCGGTTAACCGGAATGTGCAGCGCTTCTGAAAGACCGATGGCAAACTGTTCGCTTTGGTTGTAGCCCCGTTTCATGTATTTCTTCCGATGCAGCGGTACCGGGACAATCAGATCAGGAGGCTCAGGAAAAGCAGACCCATACAGTTCAGCACCATATAATTTGCCCAGGAATATCCCGATGTCTTTCCGGCCTTTGTATTTTAACTGGTGGATCAGGCGCTGGACAGTATTGCCTTTATGAAAAAAGAGAAAGGCCATGGCTTCACTGACCGGCACCCTGCCGATGAAGATCCGGGCAACCGGATTATCCCGACAGGTATGAAAACGGGTTTTGGGCAGGTGAAACTCACAAAGGCGACAAATCACCTCCTCGTGTTGCCACAGGGCGTTCCCGCATCCACAGCAAATTCGCGGAAATATCAGGGAAATAAAATCAGAGAGCCTGATCATACCGGTTAATCGGAACAAATGGAAAAGGTCATCATGGTGTTGAAAACTTTATCTTTGCAAAAAACACCCGATGTCATCGATAACGACGGAATCCGGTGACAGCCCTCTGCTGACCGTCCGGGACCTTTCGGTTTCTTTTTTGCACGATGGGAAGCCGGTGGTTGCTGCAGGCCCAATGTCATTTAAACTGAACCCATCGGAAACGCTGGCAATTGTGGGAGAATCTGGTTCCGGAAAAACGGTGACCGCCCTTTCCCTGATGCGATTGCTTCCTGAACCGCCGGGCAGGCTGACCGCCGGAGGGATTTTGTTACGGAATGACCGTACCACTGTCGATATTGCTTCACTGGATGATCATGGCATGCGGTCATTACGGGGCCGGTTGATCTCCATGGTTTTTCAGGAGCCGATGACCTCGCTGAACCCGGTGTACAAATGCGGCCGTCAGGTAGCCGAGACCTTGTTTGTCCACCTGAAGATGTCGGGAAAGGAGGCACGCCGGCATGTCCTCGACCTTTTTGAGGAGGTACTGTTGCCTGATCCGGAGCGGATTTTCAACGCCTATCCGCACGAATTGTCCGGTGGCCAGAAACAGCGTGTGATGATCGCTATGGCAGTGGCATGTAACCCTGCCATCCTGATCGCCGATGAACCCACCACCGCACTGGATGTGACTGTCCAGAAAGCCATCCTTGGATTACTGAAAGAGATGCAGCAAAAAAGGCAAATGAGCATCCTATTCATCACCCATGACCTGGGCCTGGTATCGGGCTTTGCCGACCGGATGCTGGTGATGAATAAAGGAAAAGTCGTGGAAGAAGGGTTGGTTTCCACTGTGTTCAGGGCCCCGGTCAACCCCTATACCAGAGGACTGCTGGCCTGCCGGCCACCACTGGGACACCGGCCCGAAAGATTGCCGACCGTCGATTCCTATATGCAGCAGGAAGAAGGCATTGTGCAAAGAAATATCCCATCGGAGGAACGGAAGGAACGACACCGGGCCCTTTACGCCCGTGAGCCCATAATCAGGGTGGAAGCGGTGACGAAACAATTTGGCCGGGTCAGGGTGCTGAAACCGGTTTCCTTCATGGTGTGGCCCGGTGAAACATTGGGCATCGTCGGAGAATCGGGGTGCGGCAAGACCACCCTGGCCAGGGTGATGCTGGAACTGATCCCTCCTTCGGAAGGAAATATCCGTTATGGTGAAACAGACATCACCCGTTTGTCACGCCGTCGGATGAAAAGCCTTCGGAAAGAGTTGCAGATCATTTTCCAGGATCCTTATTCATCACTCAATCCGCAAAAGGCCATTGGGCCGGCTATACTGGAACCGATGAAAGTGCACGGACTGCATGGCAATGACCGTCTCCGACGGGAAAAGGTGATCGATTTACTGGAAAAGGTAGGGCTTGACGAGTCTCATTATCACCGCTTTCCTCATGAATTCTCGGGCGGACAGCGCCAGCGCATCTGTATCGCCAGGGCCCTGGCCGTTGAACCCCGGCTTATCATCTGCGACGAATCGGTCTCTGCACTCGATGTCTCCATTCAGGCCCAGGTACTGAACCTGCTCAACGACCTTAAAAAGGAATTTGGCCTTACCTATCTGTTTATTTCACACGATCTGTCCGTTGTCAAATATATGTCCGACCGGATCATCGTCATGAAAGACGGAAAAATTGAAGAGATGGGCGAAGCCGATGAAATCTACGAAAACCCGAAATCTGATTATACCGCAAAACTGTTGAATTCCATTCCGGCCTGAATTATGAGTGCCGGCAGATAACCCAATATTCACAACATGCCGAAGAAAAAACTCCCCACGCCTGCTGACCGGAGCAACCTCCTTAAATCGGTTCTCGAAGTATTCCTGCTCAACCCGCAAAGCAGTTTTAATTATAAACAGGTCTCGGCCCGGTTGGGGGTGCAGGACCGCGCCGGTAAGGACCTTATCAGCCTGACCATAGGCCAACTTTATAAAACAAAAGAACTGGTAATCAGCAAGCGGGGAAAATACCAGATCAATCCTGAACATCCACGATTTGTGAGCGGTATCCATGCTGCGGTGACCGGAACGATTGACATGAAACAAACCGGTAAGGCTTATGTGATTACCGACGATAACGGGGAGGACATCTTTATCGCTCCCGGCAATACGCATCATGCCCTTCACGGTGACAAAGTGCAGGTACAACTTTTCCCCCGCAGGAAAGGCCATAAACCGGAAGGGGAAGTGACCGGGATCATCCGCCGCAGCAGAAAACGATTTGTAGGTGTGATCGATGTCTCCCGGAATTTTGCCTTCCTCAAACCCGATATGATAACCATGCCGGTGGATATATTGATCCCGCTCAACCGGCTGAATGGAGCCCGTAAAGGACAGAAGGTAGTGGCCACTATAACTGACTGGCCCGACCAGTCGGCCAATCCCATCGGAGAGGTTACCGAAGTACTGGGTAAACCCGGTGAGGATAAGGTCGAGATGAAATCAATCCTTGCCGGGATCGATTTCCCCCTGTCCTTCACGCCTCAGGCGGAGAAGGAGGCTGCGGCCTTTTCCGAAGAAATCCCGGCATCGGAGATAAAAAAACGTCGCGATTTCAGAAAAGTTTTCACCATTACCATCGATCCTGAGGATGCGAAGGATTATGACGATGCCATCTCGCTGGAACCGCTGGGCAACGACCGATGGGAAGTCGGGGTGCATATCGCGGATGTCTCCTGGTACGTCAGGCCCGGAAGCGCTATCGATACAGAAGCCATCGAACGGGGTACTTCGGTATACATGGTTGGACAAACAATCCCGATGCTGCCCGAACATCTCTCCAACGGTTTGTGTTCCCTGAAACAGGGAGTGGACCGCCTTTGTTTCTCTTCAGTATTTGAAATGGACAGAAAAGGTAAGGTTTACAGGGAATGGTTTGGCAAGACGGTTATCAACTCCGACAGGCGGTTTGCCTATGAAGAGGTGCAGCAGATCATTGAAACAGGAACGGGGGAATTTTCCCGGGAAATCGCAGTATTGAATGAAATCGCTACCCGCCTCAGGGAGGAGCGTTTCCGCAAGGGCTCATTTAACTTTGAAACCCAGGAGGTGAGGTTCAGGCTTGACGAACGCTGTAAGCCATTGGAGATATACCTGAGGGAGATGAAAGATGCCAATAAACTGATTGAGGATTTTATGCTGCTGGCCAACAGGAAGGTTGCCGAGTTTATTGGGAAAAAACGGGATCAGCAAACCGTGAAGACTTTCGTCTACCGGGTCCATGACACCCCAAATCCGGAAAAACTGGAGAATTTCAATCAGTTCCTGCACAGGCTCGGATACCGGATGAACCTGAATTCCAAGAAATCATTGGCCGATTCTTTCAATAAACTGTTTCATGATATCAAAGGGACCGGTACGGAGAACATGATTGAGGCGATTGCTATCCGTACCATGTCGAAAGCCTATTATTCTACCGATAACATTGGCCATTACGGCCTGGCTTTCCCCTTTTATACCCATTTTACAAGCCCGATCCGCCGTTATCCCGACCTGATGGTACACCGCCTGATGCATGATTATATGAATGGCGCGCCTTCGGTGACCAAAGAAGAGTATGAACCCCGGTGCGAACATGCATCAGAGATGGAACGCCGCGCTGCAGAAGCAGAACGGATGTCGGTCAAACTCAAACAGGCGGAATTTATGCTGGATAAGATCGGTCAGCAGTTCGATGCCCTGATCTCAGGGGTGAGCAAATGGGGAATTTTTGCCGAAATAACCGGAACCCGCTGCGAAGGAATGATCCGCCTCCGCGATCTCGAAGATGATTACTATTACCTTGATGAGGAGAATTACCAGATTATCGGGCAGCGCTACGGAAATCGCTATAAATTAGGCGACAAACTGAAAATCAGGGTAAAACGTATCGATCTGGCCCGAAAACAGATGGATTACGAAAAAGTTTAATCCGCCATTACCGTTATGCAAGTTTCCGTCGTTCCACCAGGTCGAAAAAAGCCTTGTGGTATGTTTCGCTGACGGGTATATACTGGTCGGCGATCCGGATCCGGTTTCGTTCAATCGATTCGATCTTATCCAGTGCGATGAAATAAGACTTGTGCACCCGGCAGAATTGCGGCTCCCTGAGTACCTCCTCCAGTTTCCTGGCATTCATCAGGGTCATGATACGCCTGGTTTTGGTCACGATGCGCCAGTAATCCCCCATGCCTTCCACATACAATACTTCACTGTTCTCGATGCGTTCCATACGGGTTTCGGTCTTTACAAAAAAGAAAGTGGACTCCTCCTGTCTTGATCTTACCGGCTCCGTACGTGCAGATGCCGAATCAACCTGCATCCGGTCAAACACTTTATTCACCCCTTTGATAAATCGCTCAAACGAGATGGGCTTGAGCATATAATCGACCACATCCAGTTCGAATCCCTGAATAGCGTATCGCTCATAGGCGGTAGTAAAGATGACATATGGCCTGGTTTTGAGCGCGTTGAGCAATTGGATCCCGTTGAGCTCCTCCATCTGTATATCCAGAAAAATCAGATCAATCTTTTCAGACCGGATAAAATCGATCGATTCAATGGCATTATCGAAGGTTTTCAGCAGATTGAGGAAGGAGACTTTGGAGCAGTATTCCCGTATGATATCCAGCGCAAGAGGTTCATCGTCAATAGCAATACAGTTGATTTTCATGATTTTATATTTAAAGAAACACAATACTGATCATTTTCTCTGCTGATCTCCAGGTGATGACGACCAGGATATAACAGGTTCAGCCTTCGGCGGACATTGGTAAGCCCGATACCGGTTGCCGGGTCTTTGGATACCTGCGCCCCCGTGCGGAGTGCATTGGTAACAGTGAAGCTGATCTCCCCCGGTAGCACCGCGAGGGTAATGATGATCCCGGGAGGCCCCGCAGTTTTATTCCCGTGTTTAAAAGCATTCTCCACAAAGGGGATCAGCAGCATCGGAGCGATCGTCTGCTCCCCGGTTTCGCCGGTAATCGTCAGTTCCACAAAATCCTGATTGCGGTTTCGCAGTTTTTCCAGTTCAATAAAACTCTTCAGGTATTCAATCTCTTTTTCAAGCAATACCTGATCGGTATTGGCATCGTAGAGCACATAGCGCATGATGGAAGAAAGTTTCATCACCGCTTGCGGGGCATCGTCGGAACGCTGATAAACAAGTGAATATATATTGTTCAGGGTATTGAACAGAAAATGGGGATTGACCTGGTTTCGGAGCAATGCCAACTCTCCCGCCTGTTTTTCCAGTTGGAGTGTGGTTTTGATCTTCTGGTTTTCATACCAACCGATGGCCAGGTGAATCAGCAAAGCATAAATACCGTAAATCAGCACGAGACGCCCGGAATTAAACCACCAGTGCGGTGAAAGTTCCAGTTTGACCGAAGGATCGAGATGGGAACTTCCCGGATATTTCCAGAAAAGGAACTCCATACCGATCCGAAGCGGTATGAGCGATGCAAATACCAACAACAGAAACAACACGGGTAACCATTTCCGTTTTCGCCGGAACACCGGCACCAGGGCAAAGTAGAGCGCGTAAAAAGTGATGAAACTGGTGATGGGATAAATTGTATATTCACTAAAGGCTTCATAATTCCTTCCCTTCATGAGAAGAATGGTCAGGAAGGTCTGGTTAGCCATGTAGATCCAGAACGCCAGGTGAATGAGGACCTTGTATTTGGTTTTCATGGATAAGGTTGAAATTCAAATACAAAATAACAACAGAAGTGCTCCAATTCCAAGGAAAATAGAGGTTAATCTGCCAGGCAGGATGGATAATCGGTAATGTTCTGATCTTAAACGATGAAAATGAATAAATAAATACGGTTTCCCGGGCAGGATGACCATTAGCTGAGAAAAAAGCTCTAAGTTTGAAATATGTATCGTTTTCGGAGATGAAAGGCATCCGACATAACTGCAAAATCTCTTTAGGACTTATGATGCTGTGGGCCTGGATGGCTGTGTTCCCCGGTGATGAGGCATCTGCCCAGAAGGTCCACCGGTTTTATTACGGAACCGTGCTGGATGAAGAAACCCGCCGTCCATTGCAAGGCGTAAACCTTCAAATACCCGGAAGCAGGATCGGGACCACCACCAACCGTAAAGGAGAGTTCTCCTTCATCACGGATACACTCCCTGCCAGCCTGATCGTAAGCCACATGGGCTATCAGTCCAAAACCATCCTGCTGGATGAAACCTCCTATCAACTTGCTTTATATCTGCGCAGGGAGATGATTCTGCTTCCCGAACTGGAGATAACTGCCAGGGCATCGGAACCCTTTTTCCAGAGCGATCTTTACTCCGTTTATGATTATGATGTGGACAGCATCCTGGTATGGGTGCTGATATACCGGCAACGGCTTGCCCGCTCCGAACTGATCTGTCAGAACATATACGGCGATACGGTCGCACGCTCCGCACCCCTCACTTTTACCCCTGACAGGCTCTTCAGGGATTGTCTGGGTTCCCTGCATGTACTCGGAAAAGACTCTGGCTACCAGGTGTTTCTTCAGGGCAGGATAATTAACCTTATCCATCCGGTGAAGATGAAAAAATTCGATGAAATCCTGAAAAATTGCATTGCTGCATCGAAAGAAACCATGTTTTTTCGCCGTGAAACCGACCATGGCCTGAGCGTGGAATTCTTTGGCATCAACCGCCTGACGCTGGCCCGGCAGACATTGTCGGTAGTGGAGGACAACGAAAAAATGAAGATGAAGCGACGAAACCCCCTTGATTCCAGGATGCTGAACAGCAGCAGGCCCCCCTCCTCCCGCGACGACTTCGTGACCTGGAACTATGTTCATAAAGTTTTATACCGGCCGGTTAAAGCCAACCTGAAACTGATCGGGCCATACACCTGTATCTTCAATACCCCGGACCGGCAGGTGGAGTTTTATGATCCTCAGGGAAACTTCTCCTACAAACTGTCAATCAAAGCCGATCAGTCAAGGAATGGCCGCTGGACAGAGGAGATACTGATCGATAAAACCGACCAGAGGGTCTATACCACTTTTATCCGGAATGGCAGATATGCCCTTTATGAGATTGACCTGAATACGGGTGACCTTAAATTAAGGACAGAACCGGAACATCTTTATCCGGAGAGGATCCGTGTTCACAACGGATGGATATACTACCTTTTCGATGTCGATGCCAAAGCCGACAATAAAATACTTTTTCGTCGCAAAATCTGACACTTACGACTACAACTTTCCGTTTCCATTCGGTTGATTATACGCTTATTCATCCCTTCCTGTCGCCTTTTTATACGCAGCCAGTGAGATAAAGTACCCGTTCCGCGCCTCTGCCAGCTGCTCTTCTGCACGTTGCAAGGTTGCCTGGGCCTCTAAAAGATCGGAAACGCCATTGATTCCCGCTTTATAATTGTTCACAGTGACCCTGAGGTTCTCCCCGGCCTGCTCCAGGGCGATCCCGGCGATTTTCCAGCGTTGGTAGGATTCCGTTAAAATACTCCATGCATTTTCCATCTCCATCTCCAGCAGTTCGGATGTATTTCGGGCCTCCGTTTCAGCAATCTCTGCTCTGATCCTGTGCTGTCGGAGAGTATGGGAAGCCTCCCACCAGCCTGAAAGGGGGATCGACAATGATCCGTAAAGCATCAGGTTGTTGTTATTGCCGCTTCCTGTGTTGTAGGTAAACGCCCCGGCCCCGACAGCAGCCTGGGGAAGGTACTCTCCGAGTTTCATGCGGTACTGAAAATTCTCTGCCTTCGTGGCATCCTGCATCAGATGATACTCGGGCCTTCCCGTTACCGCTGCCTTATGATCGGTAAGCAGGTCTTCGGGATCGATTACCGTCAGGAGGGTATCGGCAAACTGAAGCTGAGGGTCATATTCTGTACCGATATGCTGACATAAAGCCCTGGTGGTCATCCGGATGCCATTTTCCACCTGCAACCGGTTCATCTCCAGCTCCCGTTGTCTCAGGCCCACCCTGAGTACGTCGTTGTTGTGGACCAGTCCGGCCTGTTGGGCTTGGCGCACATCCGCATAGAGATTTTTCAACAGGGTGTCGTACTTTTCCAGGGTTTTCATTTTCTCCATGAGGATCAGTATCTGACGGTACCGTTTTTCTGTTTCCAGCAATATTTCGCTGCGCGACATCTGAAGTTTCCTTGCACTGGCATCGAAACCCAGCCGTGCGAGCTGGTTGCCGAAATGGATTCTGCCACCGGTGAAAACGGGCTGTGTGACCGTAATGAATCCGGTATTCAGTTTTTCAAGGAGATTCATTGATACTCCCGGAAAATATGCATACTGGGAAGCAAAGGGAAGGGTGGAGGGATCGCCATTGTACACCGGGAGATTGCCGCCCGGAAACTCGAACCGCATCAACGGATCATTGAACCGTGCCACCAGGCCTGACGCACTGATGGAAGGGAAATACCGGGTCAGGGCAGCTTTTTTCAATTGCAGCGAAGCTTCGGTTTCGAGGGTGGCTGTCACCATACGGTTGTTCTTTTCCAGCGCCATCTGCCGGCACTGCTCCAGGGTAAGGCAAGTCTGGCTATCTGCCGGTATAGGCCAGAGGATCATCCCCGCTACAACAACGGTAATGGCATGGGCAGGTGAAATGACGGCCTTCAGGCGATGACGACCTCGTCTATCATCCCCGCGGTATATCCACCAGTAGAGGATCGGTAAAATATACAGGGTGAGGAACATCGCCAGGATCAGGCCGAAGCAGATCACCGTTCCCAATGGCCCCCACAGAAGCGATTTGCTCAGGATCATCGGGATTACCCCGACCGCTGCCGCTGCCGAGGTCAGAAAAATGGGCCGCATCCTGCGTTTCCCGGCGGCCAGCGCCGATTCTTGCACCGACATGCGTTTGGTTTTTCGAAGCACAACCAGGTAATCAATCAGAATGATCCCGTTACGAACTACCAGCCCGCATAAACTGGTAATGCCCAGAAAAGCGGTGAGGCTGAACGGGTAACCCATCAGGTGAAGCCCGATACCAGCCCCTGGAAGGGTGAGCAAC
>CAYLVY010000014.1:0-43580 GCA_964387205.1 uncultured Draconibacterium sp. | reverse complement strand
TTTTCGTGAAACCTGCCGTGAATTATTACACGAAAGCCACGAAAAAATCACGAAAGCCACGAAATGTTCAATCTGGGTCATTGATCAATTTGGCAATACAATTGAGAAATGAAGCAAAGAAACCGTTGTAAAGCCTTATGAATATTGGCAACTTATTCTAAATAATGAAGTCCGAAAATTGAGTAAACATTATATGGTTTAAGGTTGGGAACTTTAAACGTTAAACCTTAAACTTGAAACTATAGTTATTACGGTTCCGTTGAAAATCTGCCTTCCATTATACCTGTAACTGAAAGATCTTCATCCAGTTCAGGCCAATGAAGACCGGTTCCGTTGCAAATGATTTCAATATTTTTTCGCTGTTTCACGCTGGCTTTGTTTAACTTTCTGTTCAGATCAACAGGAAACCTTACTTCTTTCCGGTCAGATAGCAAGATACATATCATGCCATTCTCATACCAGGCTTTTACTGCTGTATAAACCAGGTCAGTTACCATGTACTTCATTCCACTTTTCTTCAATTTTCTCCAAATTTTTCAATATTAACTCTTCTGCCATTATGATATCAGCAGTTTTCATACCCTGGCAAAAATCCAATTCAACGGGTTCAATCCAGAATTTTGCGTATCCGCCAGCTTTCCGAACATGAATATGCATCGGCTCCTGACCTTCGTTTGAATAAAAAAAGAAAACAAAACCAAATGATCTGAATACTTCCGGCATTGATTACTGATTAATGATTGGTTTTTGGTTGCAAATTTCGCTATCTCGCTATTTCGCTATTTAAAATGGAACGCGGATGAGACTTCTTGTTTCCGTTTAAAATGGTAACCTTTTGCCTCCATTACAGAGGTATCAGCATCATTGGGGTTCAGGTTCAAGTGATTAAGTGTTATATATTGTAGTCTTAAATTTCTCCAGGTTTTTCTTTTCCGTGAACCAACGGCAGGTCTCCTGAAGACCTGTTTTCAGGTCCCATTCGGGTTGCCAGCCGGTGAGGGAACGTATCAGCCTGTTATCGCCCCAAAGCCGGAAAACCTCCGATTTTTCGGGTCGCAACCGTTGCGCCTCAGTGACAAAGGTGACGTCGCTTTCCATGATCTCCTTGATAAGGTTCAGCGTATCGGCCATGGAGATCTCGGAGTTGGAGGCGATGTTGATCTCCTTTCCGATGGTATCATCGCTGTTTGCCAGGGCGAGGAACCCTGTAGCGGTATCTTTTACATAGTTGAAATCGCGCGTCGGGGTCAGGTCGCCCAGTTTGATCTCCTTCACCCCGGCCGCGATCTGGGAGATGATGGTCGGGATGACGGCCCGTGCCGATTGCCGGGGGCCGTAGGTATTAAAGGGTCTGGCGATGGTGACCGGCAGCCCGAAGGCGTTGTAAAAGCTCATTGCCATGGCATCGGCCGCGATCTTGGAAGCGGAATAGGGCGACTGGGGTTGCCTGGGGTGCTTTTCATCGATGGGGACGTACTGCGCGGTGCCATACACCTCCGAAGTGCTCGTATGGATTACCCGGATATTGCCCAGTTCCCTTGCCGCCTGGCAAACATGGAGGGTGCCGCGGATGTTGGTGTCCACATAGGAGTCGGGTGCGTGGTACGAATAGGGGATGGCGATCAGGGCTGCGAGGTGGAAGACAACATCGCAACCTTTCATGGCGTGCTTGACAAAATGGGGATCGCGGATATCGCCGGTGATCACCTCCAGCCGCGGATGGGGAGCGATCTCCTCCAGCCAGCCCCAGTTGTTGAACGAATTATAACAGGAGAGTGCGCGCACATGGCAGCCTTCTGCCAGCAACAACTCCGTAAGATGCGAGCCGATAAAGCCGTCGGCGCCGGTGAGGAAAGGTTTCAAAAATGGTAAATTTGATGAATATTATACAATAAAAACACCTTCCATGATTTCAGCAACTGCCTGATCACTTTTGATCCTTCACTGTTCATTTTCACTTACAAAATCTTCCACGCATCCTTCCTCTCCCCGATCACCTTTGCTTTTTCCGTAGAGATGGTTTTCCACCGGATCTCGCGGCCGATCATCTGGCCGGCCTTGAGGGCTAGGCGTTCGAGGTTGACGAGGTTGATATCGTCGCCCACCAGCAGGAGGTCGATGTGGCCACGGTCGCGCCCCACGGCCATGTCTCCGACGATGTAAGCCTCCGACACATTGCCCAGCTTGCCGACCAGGTGTTCGACAAGCCGGTCGACCCCGGCGTGCTTGCGCAGGATGTTCACCATGTCGGCATACAACGGGTGGCTCCGGTTGGCACGGAAAACCTTACGGTTTTTATCCATTTCCGAAACCAGCAGCCCCCCTTGCTCGAAGCGGTTCAGCTCCTGGCGGATGGCGTTGGTACTCTCGCCGAACTCCTCGGCAAGCCCACGCAGGTGCCCCCGGATCTCGGGTGCGAGAAAGAATTTGGTGAGTAGCTTCAGCCGGGTCTTACCCGACACGAGAAGATCAAGCATAAAATGTAAATGGAGGCAGTATGATAATAAATGAGTTGGATATTTATACGGCTTCGCCCTTCCGGTCACATTGACCATTGAGGGGATTCCCAAAAATCGAGTAACAAATATACTCAATAATTGATTGTTTTAACAAATCCCTAAAAATTTTTCTTAATTGACGAATGATGGGGAAAATGGGCCGGGGATTTATATTTGACATAAATAATCCGGGTCGATTCGAAAAAAGGAAACAGTCTGCGAATCGGCCCGGACGAATTATATTGGCAACAGAGACAATGATGAAGATTGCCTTGAGGTTTTACAACTTCATGATGTATGCCAGTTTTACAAAAGCCGGTACGATATCAACAGGAACTCCGGAACCTGTAGGATTAGTGTATCCATAATGGGTATGTGCTCCGTCACCATGAATATAAACAGTATGTGTATGATCGCCTTTATGATCGGTGAGAATATTGTTGCCACCAACACCTCCCTGCCCACCGGCAGACTCGGTATAATTATTCGAAACCCCGCCATTATCTCCCCATTTCAGTTGAATTCCGCCTTGTGTTACGGAGTGTTGATGCGACCCTTCACCCGACATGGTTGCGGTATGGTCGTGCCCTCCATGCTCAAGGCCAACAAAATGTTCATGAGGGGGCAACTGGGCTGTGGTCAGGTTCAGGGTATTTTTTCCGCCTATCCCGCTGATGGCGGATGATGAATCTGTTCCCATCACAAACCTTTCCCGGATATCAGGGGTTCCGTTATTGCCGTTACATAATGCCCAACCAGCCAGGTTCCCGGTTCCCAAGCCTGTAAAATCAAATTCAAAAGTTCCCGAATACATAATAATACTGCCAGCGGGTACCGTGCCCGGACAGAACAGTGCATAAGGGACACTCAGCAGCTCGCTGGTACCCGAAACAGTATAATTGACACCACCATTGAGGTCGGTTTCAGATTTGATAAAGTACGGGCCTTTTGCCCATGGGATAGCGCTAAAGTTTCCTGAGACGACAGTGCCGCCGCCGATTTCCAATGTAACCAGTCCGTTGGCATTTGTGGTCTGAAAATGCCTTTCAATATAAACTGCCGATCCCATCATATTACCCTGTAAAATACTGATCTGCATTCCGATACTGGTGTTAATAACCAGGCTGCCGTTCTGATTTCTGACAACGGACTGATAGCTCATTTTCTGCGGGGCCTGACCCAATGTTAATCCCGAAAACAAGACTGCTGCAAGGATTGTAAATATTCTTTTCATGGTGCTTATTTTTTAATGATGAGAAATGATTTGACTAAAACATTTGCTTCGGCAATCTTAATAAGATACATGCCGTTGGGCAAATATGACATTGGTATGATCGTTTTTTCATCCTTCAGGGCTTTACCACCTGCAATTTTCCCGGTCTGATCATAGATCTGATACGATAGTCTGTGTACTTCTGACCTGTCGATGGCGACTATCAGATGATCTGTGACAGGATTGGGATAGAAATCAACGGCGATTCCGGGGTTACCTTTGTCACTGATGCCCAGACCATACACTTCATAAGGAAATTGAATGCCCTGGAGGATTTTTGCTGAAATACTTGTCTGACTGGTATAGCAGATTATGCCGACGGAATAACTCACTTTTCCGTCGCTGCCATAGAGATTGCCTCCGGAAGAGACGATAGCGTGCTGCGCTTGAAGCGCCGTTCCCAGAATAAAGGGAATAAGAAAAATCAGTGCTGCAGATTTCATGGGAGTTGGGATTTTAATTCAGTAACAAGAAATAATATCTCCTTAAAATGATGACTTAATGAATTTTCCCGTGCCGGATTCGTTTCCATCCGTCAGTGTAACGAAATAGCAGCCGTTTTCAAGGTTGCTTACGGAAACAGTGATCCTCTGAAACAGATGGTCGGGTGTGTTTTGATACACGACATTGCCAAGCATGTCACAAATAGTAATTTTATACTTCCGGTGAGGATCGTCAGGGCACAGGTTTAAGTTATCCACCGCAGGGTTAGGATATAACAGAAAAGTTAAAGACTGTTGCGGTCGATTGCCTTCTATTACATTGGATATCGGGCATTGTTGATTTTGATCGATGGTATTCCGGATAAAGTCGAACTTCGCAGAGGTTATTCTTGTGCATCCGGTATAAGAGTTATTCCCATGTGACAGTACCGAATAATTGCAGCGGTTGCCGTTGGCATCAATATAATAATGTCCGCTTCCGCTCTGTCCTTTGTAACTCCTGTTGTTAAACTTCAACAGGTGTTCGGTAACATTATCAAATTTCCCATGACGGTAATACATTGATAATCCATTATATGGATCATCACTGGGGTAGCTGTAATTATGAAAATTATTGGAGGTAAAAAACGCATTGTGATAGGTGCCAATCCCAAAATAGCCGGTATGAAGGCCTATACAACCATCCAGCAGTATAACACCCATATCCCAGTCAAAATTTTCACCAATCGTCCAGTCATTCCAGGCATACACTTTCTTTGCCATTGCAAATCCGAATGGTTCATCATGATTGGTATATCCGGGTACAACTTTAATCCATTTCGCCCAGCCGCCGAGGTTCTTATCATAGATACAATGTCCGGCAGTCAGGACTACATTTTTGCTCACCATCACTCCTGAACCCACGTAAATACTGGCTGAAGAGGGATACCGGATAAATAATTTCACATTGGCAGAGGCAGGGTAGGCGGTAGTGTTGGAAACGTATTTCAGATCGGTAAAGCTTTTCAGTCCGGCGGATTCTGCGACAGTTTCCAATCCGCTGGGAATATATGATTCAGTGCTACTGAACTGACTGGTTTCGGGGTAACGGTTAGTATCATACACACTTTCAGTAGCAGTGCTGATATCATACATCAGGACATGATGATCATTTTCCGAAACTCCAAGAGGAGCTGACCATTCCGGCAGGGGTAATGGGATGATGAGATCAATCGCGTTGTTCTGGCCTGCAGAGATTGCAGCGATCAGGACAAAGGTTAAAGACAGAAGTGTTTTCATGGCGGTAAATTTTTTAGTGTATGTCTGCAGAATGAAAAATGTGACAGTTATACAAAAAAAAATCCGCCATCGGTGAAATTGATCTGATTATCAATATAAACCGAGTGCACCAGTATATGCTGGATGGATAACTTCAATAGTTGTTGTGGTGATGGTAAAGAATTTCCCGGACTTCGGGATGCAAGCCCTTCATCAGAAATTCAGGGCAGCAGGGATGGATAACAAGATGGCTTTCAGTATCTTGTTATAATCTGGCGGTTACAATTTCCCGGGGCAGGAATCCTTTCACGTCATAGATGACATGAGATTCTTCGGTCACCGGTCCGAAATCGAAGGAGAGGAACTGGTCATGGGCAACGGCGAGTACCACGGCATGATATTTTCCGTTCCTCAGCGTCCAGTGGTTGCCCGATTCAGTTTTCAATTCACGGGGAAGAAGTTTAATTCCGTATTCATGTTTCACCTCATCTGGATCAGCCCAGGGATCATAGACGTCCACAGAACAGCCAAACTGTTTCAGTTCCCGCTTCAGGTCAATCACCTTTGAGTTTCTGATGTCGGGGCAATTCTCTTTGAAGGTGATGCCGAGCATCAGCACCCTGGAGTCCTTTATTTTGATGTTCCGGTGGATCATCAGTTTAATGATCTGGCTGGCGATCCAGGCCCCCATCCCGTCGTTCATCCGACGACCGGCCAGGATGATCTCCGGATGGTATCCGGCCTCCTCGGCTTTCTGGGCGATGTAGTATGGGTCGATGCCGATGCAATGGCCCCCGACGAGTCCGGGTTTGAATTTGAGAAAGTTCCATTTTGTACCGGCTGCCTCCAGCACGTCATTAGTGTCGATCCCGAAATAGCTGCATATTTTGGCCAGTTCGTTCATGAAGGCGATATTGATATCGCGCTGGGAGTTTTCGATCACCTTCGCCGCCTCTGCCACTTTGATGGAGGGCGCTTTGTGTGTTCCGTTCTGCAGTATGGTATTGTACAACTGATCGACATAGTCGGCAGTTACCCTGTTAGATCCGGAAGTTATTTTTTTGATGGTCAACACGGTATTGATCTTGTCCCCAGGATTGATCCGTTCGGGGGAGTAACCGGCGAAGAATCCGGTATTGAATTTCATACCGGAGACCTGTTCGATCACCGGGAGGCAATCCTCTTCGGTACATCCCGGATAGACGGTGGATTCATAGATGACGATATCGCCGGGGCTGATTACTTTCCCGATAGTTTCGCTGGCGCGGATAAGCGGGGTCAGGTCGGGGCGGTTGTTTTTGTCGACCGGTGTAGGAACGGTGACGATGTAAACATTGCAATGGCGGATCTTATCTAGGTCGCTGGTAAGGGTAAGTCCGGGAAATCCCGTCGGGGGCAGCACTGAGCGAAGGTTTTCGTCTTCCACCTCAAGGGTGGAGTCATGTCCCTGGCTAAGTTCTTCGATGCGGCGAAGGTTGATATCAAACCCTGTGACGGGAAACTTCTTAGCGAATTCAACGGCCAGCGGAAGTCCAACGTAGCCAAGTCCGATCATGCATATCCGGGTATCCTGTAGTATCATCCTGACAAATTTTTGCGGGCAAATGTAAGGAAATTCATTTTTATGAACCGTTACAGACCATTATTCTTTTTTAGCAATGGCAAATACCTATACCCAAATCCACATTCAGATCGTATTTGCCGTTCAAAACCACCACTGTCTCTTCAGAAAGGTTTGGCAGGACGAACTTTACCGGTACATTACCGGTATCATTCAAAAGGAAAACCATAAATTACTGGCGATTAACGGAATGGCAGATCACATTTACATTTTTCTCGGAATGCGTCCGACCCAGAGCCTTTCCGGTTTAGTTCAGGATATCAAATCTGGCTCGTCGAAATGGATTAACGAAAAAGGTTTTGTCAGAGGGAAATTTTCATGGCAGGAGGGTTATGGTGCCTTTTCATTTAGAACAGCAATCAACACCTGAATAATACCCCTATTTCGTCCCTACGGGACTTGGGGGATCGTGTTGCCAGATTTCCGCGAAGGCCGTCAACAGCCTCACCCCGAAACCGGTTCCCCCCTGGCCGCGGTAACTGTCGCGTTTCTCCAAAAAGGCAGGTGCAGCAATATCAAGATGAATGTAAGGAAACGAGGTGAACTCCTGCAGGAACTTCGCCGCGGTGATCATGCCCGCCTCGGGGGGGCCGCAGTTTTTCATGTCGGCAATGTCCGATTTCAGCAAATCACCATACTCCTCCCAGAGGGGAAATGCTACCATTCTCTCATAAACATCCTCGCCGGCTTTCATCAACTGCTTCAAAAAGGCTCCGGCGTTGTGCTGCATGGCAGGGATCCCGAAGGCCCCCAGGGCACGGACAGCCGAACCGGTCAGCGTGGCCAGGTCGATCACCAGGAGAGGATCATATTTTGAGGCATAACTCAGGGCATCTGCAAGCAACAATCTCCCTTCGGCATCGGTGTTCACCACCTCCACCGTCTTGCCGCTGTGCATGGTGATGATATCCCCGGGGACAAGGGCCCGGTCGCCGGGACGGTTGTCGGTGGCTGGCATGAGGCCAATCACATGCACCGGAAGTTTTGCCATGGCCATGGCATAGATCGCCGCGGCTACCGCCGCTGCTCCCGACATATCATCTTTCATGTTCATCATGGTATCGCCGGGCTTGAGGTTCATCCCGCCGGTGTCGTACATCACCCCTTTGCCTACCAGCACCAGGGGTCGGTCGTTAAACGCACCTTCCGGTTTCCACTCCATGATGGCCATAATGGGCGGCTCCACGCTACCCTGGTTAACCCCCAGGATCCCGCCCATCCGCAGTGCCTCCAGCTTGGGTTTGGTCAGGATCTCCGCTGTGGCGCCACATCCGGCCGCCATCGTTTCCACTACTTCGCCAAAACGGGTTGCTGTCAGGTGGATATTGGGCTCGTTGATAAGGTCGCGGCAACGGAACACGGCATCATGAACATGGTTCATCCGTTCGACCCGCTTAGGGCCTTCATCTCCCTGATTATCCAGCGAAGCGGAATAGATCTCCAAAACCTCGAGGGTGGCGGCCTCCTCCGGTTTCGTTTTGTAGCGTAGAAACCGGTAAGAACCGAGCACCATCCCGGAGGCCAGCGCCAGGGTTTCATCGGGTATGGCGTCGGCATCAAATATGGCCACCCGCGTGGCTTTCTGATCGTGCAGGGCTTTGGCGATCAGGTCACCATTGCGCCGGCACGACTCCAGCCTTCCGGGACGCTCCTTTTTCGCATCTACCTGGCAAACCACCACCTGGTAGTCGAGCCGGTTGAAGAATATCAGGTCACGCTTATGGGTTTCGACTTCACGTGAAATATATCGCTTCTCCGCGGTGCTGAAAACGCCGGCGGGGAGTTTGCTGAGCCTGGAAAGAACGATCACAAGGTTGTCGAGTTCCTGCTCACGGTTGGTCAGAGTTAGCTGAGGTATCATGGTTTGCAAAATTAGCGGATATCATTGGATGAGGGATAATCCGTCCTGGATGAGTTTATTCAGTTCAGGCCGGCTGCGTTTTTTCTGCCCCAGCCAATCGCGGATATCTTGCTCCGGTACTCCGTCGGGTCTTAGATTGTGAACGATCTCCAATATCTCCAGGGGCAACAACCAGTCACCAGGGTGATCCCGTTTCAGTTGTTCCCAGATGGCGGCCAGTCGCTCCGCAGTGGCATTACCCTCGCGGATCTCGCGAACCTGCCGGTACAATTCGTGAAGCTTCTCCGCTTCTTCAGTATGAACGAATTTATGGGTTTTCTCCTCCGGAACAGGATAGGACACCCCGAAGGCTTCAGCATCGGCCGGTCCTGAAAATGCCGAAACGATGCGACTGCCAACGGCCATGTCGTAGATCCCCCATTCGGGGCTGAAAAGCACCTCATCACCCCGGGTAACCCGGCATTGGGTAAAACTGATCAAAAGAAGTTGTTCATCCCGGAAGGTCTTGTCGCGGATGGTCCCCTCTACCTTCACGCCGGAATCAAATTCGAGGATTACCCGTTCCCCGTCGTTAAGCCCGATCTGGCCAAGCTCCTCCGCTGACATCGTCTCCAGTCCTACCGCCATGTTTTTCAGTTTCCCTACCGGTGATCCGAAACCATGGGCATGGTAATTCCGGTCATGGCCCGGAAGTTCCCGGTCGGCATAACAAAGGCTGGAGGGCCCGTCGGTCCGGAGGTATGCAGGTTCTCCATTGTGTTCAATCGGTCCGGTAAAGGTTCCCGACACCTGGAGTCCGGAGTTATACACGCAGGTAGCGGTATCGGCAGATCGGACCGCCTGCATGATACCATACGATCCGCCCCGGAACTGGGCCAGGGTTTGGGAAAATTCATCCAGTACGCGGTTGAGATGGGCAAAATCGGGGGTGATGAAGAGCTGCGGCTGGGGTTCGGTGATGTCGTAATTATAAGTTGCCGCATCGATGGTCAGGGGTATCTTCTTCACATGGGGCTGAAGGCAGAGATAACTCTCCTCGATGGAAGAGAGCAGTCCGGCGCCGTAAATTCTCGGAGATTCAGGGTTGCCGATGAGGCCATATTCCACGGTCCACCAATGAAGGTTCCGTATCCGTGCCAATTCGGAGGGTTCGCCCATATTCCGGGAACAATGGCTCAGTCTTTTTTCTGCTTCATCCACCGCTTCGCGGGATGAATAGGGATCGGCTTTGATGATGGAGAGGTGGCGGATCGCCTCGTAAAGGGCGTGGTCCTCAGGGGAAAGGAAAGCCCGGGAGCCGATAAAGCCAAAGCGACGGAGGAAATCGGCATAGTCAGGATCGGCGATAATGGGGGCATGGCCGGCTGCTTCGTGGATGATGTCGGGTGCCGGGGTATAGCCAATCTGGTCGATAGGCCGGATATCGGCGGCAATCACCAGTACATTGTAAGCCTGGAAGGCCATGAAGGCAGCCGGTGGAACAAAACCGTCAACGGCGGCAGCAGCCCAGCCTATCTCCTTCAGGATGCGGTTCATTCCATACATGCTGGGGATATGCTCAATGCTAATCCCGGTCTTTTTCAACCCTTCCAGGTAGGATTCATGGGCCACACGCCCGAGAAATTTCACATTCTGCCGCATCACGTATCGCCAGACAGCGTGGTCCTGCCAGGAATATTCATTGTAAGGCTGGTCGATCACCAGGCTCATCAGGTGCTTTGGGAGTTTATCCAGTACTTCGTTTGATTCCATTTTCCGGGATTTAAAAAGTAAAAAAAATCAACCCTGCGGTTTTGCCATTTCAAACAGGGCACTTCCCGACGCCCTCACATAATAGTCACTGCCCAGCCGGCCGATCAGGTCGATTTTGTGGGGGTCGATCCGGCCACGGGGGTCAAGAATCTCAGGATTGACATGCACACGGAGTATCTCGCATATGACGAGGTTCCCTTCCGCATTCATGTGACCGGTTTCGATCACCTGCAACACACGGCACTCCATATGCACGGGCGACTCTGCCACGCGGAAAGGCCTGACCAGTTCCGAAGGGAGCATGGTGAAACCCGCCTTTTCAAATTCATTGACCCCGCGGGGAAATTCGGCGCTGGCTTCGTTCATCTGTTGCGCCATGGCAAAGCTGACCATGTTGATCACCACCTCCGGTACCTCTTTCACGTTTTCGTAGGTATCCTTGGTTGTATTGTCCTTTCCGCGCCGCGAAGGTGAAAAAACCACCACCGGCGGATTGGCGCCGAAAGCATTGAAAAAACTATAGGGCGAAAGGTTGGGGCGTCCTGCCCGGTCAATGGTGCTGACAAAGGCAATAGGCCTGGGGGCAATAGATCCCAGCATCAACTGGTGAAATGCCGGGATGGAGGTTTCGGAAGGATTGATGGATTGAAAAGTCATGTTCTTGGGTTTCAGATGGCAGGTAATATAGTGGTGACGGCTTCGCCGAAACCGATGCGCAACCCGTCTTTCTCGCAGTATCCCCGCATGATCACTGTATCGTGGTCTTCGAGGAAAGTACGGCGGGAGCCGTCGGGCATCGTCACAGGACGGGTCCCTTTCCAGGTGATCTCCAGCATGGAACCGTAAGAATCTGGTGCAGGACCGCTGATGGTCCCGCTGCCGTATAGATCGCCCACACGGATGTTGCAGCCGTTGACTGTCTGGTGGGCTAACTGTTGGGCCATATTCCAGTACATATAACGGAAATTGGAGCGGCAAACCCGGTATTCAGCTCCTCCCCGGGCTTGAATGAATACTTCGAGGTTGATGTTAAAGTTGTGATTGCCTTCGAATTGCAGATAAGGCAAGACTTCCGGCTCCTGGACCGGTCCGGCAACCCGGAAGGGCTCCAGCGCCTCGAGGGTAACGATCCAGGGCGAAACGACAGAACCGAAGTTCTTGGCCAGAAACGGTCCGAGCGGAACATATTCCCACTTCTGAATATCCCTGGCGGACAAATCGTTAAATAAGACAACCCCGAAAATATGGTCTTCGGCCTCCTTTGTGGAAACCGAACTGCCAAGCGGAGTCTCCTTCCCTGTGATGAACGCCATCTCAAGTTCGAAGTCGAGCTGGCGGGTCGGACCGAACTGCGGCAATAATGCATCATCGTTTTTGGTCTGACCTTTGGGCCGGTGAACCCGGGTTCCGGAGACCACGATGGAGGAACTCCTTCCGTGATATCCCACCGGAAGGTGCCGCCAGTTGGGCAGCAAGGCATTGGCCGGGTCACGGAACATCATGCCCACATTAGTGGCATGTTCGATACTGGAGTAAAAGTCGGTATAGTCGCCGGGTTGCACGGGTAGATTCATTGTACACCGTTCGGCTGGTTTGAGGATAAACGGGTGCCAGGCGGTATTGTCCCGCAACTCAGGGTTGGCGGCATTAAAGAGTTCCGTCAATTCTTCCCTCAGGGCTTTCCAGACCGGTTTGCCCAGGGCGATGAAGTCATTCAGCGATTTCCGGGCAAAAAGGTCAGGATCGACCTTCAGTCGCGGAAGAAAATTCTGGCGGCAAAGCTCGTGGAGGTCAATCACCGTATCGCCGATGCGTGTGCAGGCATGGGAAGGAGAACCATCCTCCGAAAAGATGCCGTAGGGCAGGTTGTTGAGCGGGAAGTCGCTTCCGCCGGGCACTTCGATCCAGGAAGGCTTCACCGTGTAACCGGATGTCGTCATGATAAGAATGGATTAAAGGGTTCCGCGCCGCTGCTGCTCCAGTTCGATGGATTCGAATAGCGCCTTAAAGTTTCCTTTTCCAAACGATTGCGCACCTTTTCGCTGGATGATCTCAAAAAAGAGGGTGGGCCGGTCTTCCACCGGTTTGGTGAAGATCTGGAGCAGGTATCCTTCTTCGTCGCGATCCACCAGAATACCAAGTTCCTTCAGCGGTGCGATGCTTTCGTCGATCTTCCCCACCCGGCTGATCAGCAGGTCGTAATAGGTATCCGGAACGCGAAGAAACTCCACCCCACGTTCGCGCAAATCTGAAACTGTTTTGATGATGTCGTGTGTCGCCATCGCCACATGCTGAACACCGCTGCCGTGATAGAATTCGATATACTCCTCGATCTGTGATTTCTTTTTGCCTTTGGCCGGTTCATTGAGCGGAAACTTGATATACAGGTTGTTGTTGGCCATCACTTTGCTCATCAGGGCGGTATATTCGGTAGAGATATCGTGGTCGTCGAATGAGATCAGTTGCCGGAAACCCATCACGTCGGCATAAAATTTCGCCCAGACATCCATCTGTCCCCAATCGACATTGCCCACCATATGGTCCACATAAAGCAACCCGACCGGTTCGGGGCGGTATCTGGGTTCCCAGGCAACATACCCGGGCAGAAAGATACCCTGGTAATTTTTCCTTTCCACGAAGATGTGTACCGTTTCCCCGTAGGTATGGATTCCCGACAACACCACTTCCCCATGGTTATCCTTTTCTGTGCGGGGTTCCATATAACTCCGGGCTCCCCGAAGCGTGGTTTCTTCCCACGATTTCCGGGCATCATTTACCCAGAGGGCAATCACCTTGACACCATCGCCGTGGAGTTTGCAATGGTCGGCAATGAGGGATTCGGGAATCATGGCAGTGGAAAAGACCAGTGTGATCTTTCCCTGCCTCAGCACATACGAAGTGCGGTCGCGAAGGCCGGTCTCCAGCCCTGCATAAGCGAGCGGCTGGAATCCAAAAGCGGTCTGGTAATAGTGGGCGGCCTGCTTGGCGTTCCCCACGTAAAATTCTACATAATCGGTGCCGTTGATTGGCAGAAATTCCTGGTTGGTATTCATGATATTACTTTTTAAATCATTGGTTTTGTATTTTTTATTCAGATATCCATGACCTGTAATAATCAGGATCTTCGATGCCGAGCGCCTGTCGGGTAACCATCAGCGGGCGGAATGTATCGACCATGACGGCCAGCTCTTTGGTCTCTTTCTTGCCAATGCTGCGCTCCACAGCGCCCGGATGCGGCCCATGCACAATACCCGTGGGATGCAGGGTGATATGACCCGGGGCGATATTGTTCCGGCTCATGAACTCACCATCAACGTAATACAATACTTCATCGGAATCGACATTGCTGTGGTAATAAGGCGCCGGGATTGACTCGGGATGGTAATCGTAAAGTCTCGGGACGAATGCGCAAACCACGAAGGCGCGGGTTTCGAAGGTTTGATGGACGGGTGGCGGTTGGTGCAGCCTGCCGGTAATGGGCTCAAAATCGTAAATGGAAAGGGCATAAGGATAGTGGTAACCATCCCAGCCGATGAGGTCGAAGGGATGGCTGGCGAAGTGGTAAGGCCACAGGGCCTGGTCACGTTTGATCAGTACCAGGAAGTCGCCCTTTTCGTCATGGGTTTCGAGGGTAGCGGGAAGGCGTATGTCGCGTTCGCAAAAGGGGGAATGTTCCAGCAACTGACCTGCGTGGTTCATATACCTTTTCGGGAACCGGAGCGGATGGAACGATTCGAGGATAAACAGCCTGTTCTGCAAGGTGTCAAAGTGAATCTGATAGGTCACCCCACGGGGAATGATCAGGTGGTCGCCGCCATGGAAAGCGATATTCCCGTACATGGTTTTAAGGATGCCTTCGCCATGGTGGACAAATATCAGTTCGTCGGCCCCCGAGTTCCTGAAAAAATAATCCTTCATCGACTGTTGCGGGGCCGCAAGGCTGATTTGGCAATCGCCGTTGACCAGGACAGGAATGCGGCTGTTGAGGTAATCGTCAGCGGGCTGTATTTCGAATCCTTTAAACAACCGGTGCTGCATGTTTTTATGCAGGGCGATGTCGGGGGTGACATCCCTGGGGGCCTCTACCGCCAATACGGTCACCGGTGGCTGGCTATGGTAGGCCAGCGAATAGGTGTCGGAAAAACCTTCGGTTGAGACCAGTTGTTCGGCATAAAGGCCACCGCCGGGTTTCCGGAATATGGTATGTCGCTTGCGGGGTATCTGACCCAGGCTATGGTAACTTGGCATATTACAATCTTTTATGTTCGGCTGGTTTCAACAATGTCATAGATATTAAAACTGAATTTCCGGCACCGGTTCACGGATGATCAGGGTGCCTTCGGTGGCGGCTTTGATCTGTTCCACTGCGACATCAGGGGCGCGTTCGACCAAAAGGAACCCTTCCGGCGTAACGTCGATCACAGCCAGGTCGGTCACGATACGTTTAACCACCCCAACGCCGGTCAGCGGCAACGTGCAGCTTTTCAACAATTTCGATTCGCCCTGCGGGTTGGTATGCATCATCGCCACAATGATATTGCGGGCAGATGCCACCAGGTCCATCGCCCCCCCCATCCCCTTGACCAGTTTGCCTGGGATTTTCCATGAAGCGATATCTCCGGTCTCCGAAACTTCAAAGGCGCCAAGTACGGTAAGGTCGATATGACCGCCGCGAATCATGGCGAAACTGAGGGAAGAGTCGAAGAAAGCGGCTCCGGGAACTGCGGTAATGGTTTGTTTTCCGGCATTGATCAGGTCAGGATCAACCTCTCCGGGCAGCGGGAATGGGCCGATGCCCAGCAATCCGTTTTCCGATTGCAGGACGATCTCCATCCCTTCGGGGATGTAGTTGGCTACCAGGGTAGGAATCCCGATCCCCAGGTTGACATAGTATCCGTCTTTCAGTTCCCGGGCGATGCGCCGGGCGATTCCGTTTTTATCCAAAGACATATATATAATTATATATTTGTTAATATTTAATTAAGAACGGGTGGTGGTGAACTCGATCCGTTTTTCATAGTTGGTTCCCTGAAAGATGCGCTGGACGAAGATTCCCGGAGTGTGAATCTGGTTGGGGCCCAGGCTTCCGGCGGGAAGAAGCTCTTCAACCTCCGCGATGGTAATGCGGCCGGCCATGGCGATTGCCTGGTTGAAGTTATTGGCAGTGTTGCGGTAGATGAGGTTCCCGTGGGTATCTCCTTTCCAGGCTTTGACGATGGAGAAGTCGGCCTTCAGCCAGTGCTCCTCGAGGTACATCTTTCCGTCAAACTCCCTGACGGTTTTTCCCTCCGCTACTTCAGTACCAAAGCCAGCCGGCACATAAAAGGCCGGGATCCCGGCACCGCCTGCCCGGATCCGCTCCGCGAGGGTCCCCTGCGGGATCAGCTCTACCTCAAGTTCCCCGCTCAGCAATTGACGTTCAAACTCTTTATTCTCTCCCACATAGGAGGAGATCATCTTGTGGATCTGCCGGCGCCGCAGCAACATACCCAACCCAAAACCATCGACACCGGCATTGTTGGAAATGCAGGTAAGGCCAGTCAATTCACTTTCCGACAACGCCTTAATACAATTCTCCGGGATGCCGCAAAGCCCGAAACCGCCCAGCATCAGTACCATTCCGTTCTCTATTCCCCGGATCGCCTCCTGGGCATTATTGACAACTTTTTTCATATCAGGATTTTCTGTTACAAATTTAAAATAATTCTAAATAAAAGCAAGCATCGGGCAACTGTTAACAAATGTTAAAACGGTTGACTTTTTTCGATTTAAGGTTATATTTGTAATGAACTTAAAAACCAGAAAAGGCCAAAAAGAAGGCGATTCAATCGGATTCTTTCACCTTATGACCGGTTTACCGGTTCCAGACATCAACCAGTGTTGATGACCGGGTTTCAGTCCCGGAAAAATCGCAAAGCGAACAACATGCTTCCTCCCCGGGAAGCATGTTGTTTTATAGTAAAAGCAAAACGAACGCCTGATGCTTTTACCATCGGACGCACTGCTGTAGGAATTCTTCAGTTTGCGCGTAAAGTCGGGGCATGTCGCCGTTGTTGCATAGCCTGAAATCGGCCATGGCGATGCAAGCCCTGAGATTTTGTTTGTTGGGGTCATCGGTGGTCATCTCCCTTTCCTCATTGGTCAGGAAGGTCTCGCGGGATACATGGTCGGTAACCGTACCGCGTTGCAGTATCCGCTGATATCGGATCTCCGGATCGGCATCCACTGCCAATAAGATAAAATTACCCTTTTCCCGGAGTGAAAAGACCTCACCGGGGGTGCGGATACTCTCGATGATGCAGTGGCGGCCTTTCTCCTGTGCCCGCAGGAACAACTGATCGGTTACATACGAAGGGCCATGCATGGCGCGCAATTCATTGGCCACGCTGGTGAGGCTGTCGCGGTTTTCAGGCAATCCCTCCCTCCGGATCTCCTCCATGAGAAAATCCCTGACCGAAAAATGGAGAAACCCTTTCTCCCTCACGAGATAATCTACCACGGTACCCTTTCCGGCGCCGAGGGTTCCGGTGATCCCGATGATAGTCATTTGATCAGGGGTCTGCTGTATCATGGTTCATTGTTAAATCTTACCTTCTCTCAACCGCTCAATCCATTTCTCCGCCAACACCGGGGTGAACTGCTCCAGTTTCTCCGCCAGGGTTTCAACATGATCGCTCACCTGCAATAATTGCCGGTGTTCCTGACGGAGAAAACGCTCCTCCACGGCGTGGTCGAGCATCTGCAGCAACGGATCGAAATAACCCGCTGTGTTGAGCAGTCCCACCGGTTTATGGATGATCCCAAGCTGGTTCCAGGTCAGTACCTCGAAGAGTTCATCGAAGGTACCGTAAGCACCGGGCAGGGCGATAAACGCATCAGAAAGGTCGGCCATCATCGCTTTCCGCTCCTGCATCCCATCCACGATGTGCATCCGCGTCAGGTGCAGGTGGGCTACTTCGCGTTCGACCAGCGAGCGGGGCATCACACCGGTTACCGAACCCCCTCCGCTCAAAATAGTATCGGCCAGCACCCGCATTAACCCCACATTGGCTCCGCCGTAAACAAGGGTAATTTTCCGCTCCAGGCAAAACCGTGCCAGGTCGACGGCAGCCCGGGTGTATTCTGGCCTGTTGCCGGTAGCCGAACCGCAAAAAACACATAAGGATTGAAGCATATTCCGACAGGGTTGCATAATCCGGCAAAATTTCACAAAAAAAACGAGACGGTAAAATCATTTTTTACGTTATTTCGTAAACCGATACCGCTAAACCATCCATAACCAAATCACATGGCCATGTTATATCCACTGAAATTCAAACCCGTTTTCAAAGACAAAATCTGGGGCGGTGATAAGATCCGCACCCGGCTCGGCCTCGATTTTTCCCCCTTGCCCAACTGCGGTGAAGCATGGGTACTCTCGGGGGTCGCGGGTTGCCAGACTGTTGTGTCGGAAGGCTTCCTGGCCGGCAATGAACTGAATGAGGTGCTGGAAATTTACATGGATGACCTGGTTGGTGAAAAAGCCTATACGCAATACGGCAATGAATTTCCCATCCTGGTGAAGTTTATCGACGCCCACGACTGGCTTTCGATCCAGGTCCATCCCGACGACCAACTGGCGGCGATGCGGAAGACGGGAAGAGGCAAGACCGAGATGTGGTATATACTCGATGCGGATCCCGGAGCGCAACTGATCTCGGGCTTTAACAGGAAAATGGACCGGGAACTTTACCAGAAGATGGCCGCCCGGAATCAATTCAGGGAGATGATGAATTTCGCCGAAGTGAGCGCAGGAGACGTCTTTTACATGCCTGCCGGAAGGGTGCATGCCCTGGGCCCCGGTATCATGCTGGCCGAAATCCAGCAAACCTCCGATACCACCTACCGGGTTTACGACTGGGACCGCACCGACGCCAACGGGAAGTCGCGTGAACTTCATACGGAAGAGGCGCTCGACGCCTTTGATTTCTCATACCATCCCGATGTCAGACAGCGCGAAAAAACCATTCCCGGCCAAACCCGGGAACTGGTGCATAGTCCATATTTTTCAACACGGCTGCTGCCATTGATCCGCTCCGTGGAGCGTGATTATAGTGAAACCGATTCCTTCGTGATCCTCCTGGCCACTGACGGCGCCGCCTCCATCGCAGCAGACGGTATAAAGTATACCATCAGTAAAGGGGAAGTGATCCTCCTCCCGGCCATCACAGAAAGGGTGGAATTCTATCCTGCAGAGGCTGCAACCATTCTCGAGGTGACTATCTGACCTCGATTTACACACCGTCCGAATTTTTCGGCACCCTCCGCCGAAAGAGAAAAATCCGTATGTTTGTGAACTCAAAAACAGCGTCCATGAAAAAATATTTCTTCGTGCTTATTTCCCTTTGGTTGATCACCTCCACCACCCAAGCGCAGGGGGATGTATCCACCTACCAGAAACTCCCTTCCATAAAACTTAAAACCATGAAAGGGCTGCCTTATACCAGCGATTCGATCACCAACAACGGGAAGCCTTTTATCATCAGTTTCTGGGCCACCTGGTGCAAACCATGTATCCGTGAACTGACCGCCATCGCGGAAGTTTACGACGACTGGGTAGCAGAGACTGGTGTGAAACTTTATGCCATTTCGATTGACGATGCCAGGTCCACCTCTCTCGTTGGACCGCTGATCAACGGCAAGGGCTGGGAATATGAGGTGCTGCTCGATCAGAACAGCGATTTCAAGCGTGCCATGAATGTGGGGCCGATCCCCCACACTTTTCTGCTGGATGGCAGCGGCAAAGTGGTCTATCAACACACCTCTTTTGCCACCGGCGATGAATTGGGGCTGATCGACATGGTGCGGAAACTCAACCGGGGCGAATCGGTAAAATAGTCAGTATCATAATTCATTCAAACATCCGACCCATTGAAAAGAATTTTTCTACCCATACTGGCAGCGATAGGGTTATGGCTGCCGTTACAGCAGCAGGCCCTGGCCCAGGATTTCCTGAAGGGCAGCGAGATCCATGGCAGCCTTCAGGCCGATGGCACCTATTACCTGGCTGATCCTAAAAACGGGATTACCGATTCGACCCTGGACGGAAAACTGATGCGCATGAACGGATTCACGGAACTCAACTACTCGTTAGGTGATTTCTCGGCCGGGATGCGGTTTGAAGCCTACCTTCCACCCTTGATCGGCTATGACGCACCCTATCAGGGCGCCGGGGTACCCTACTGGTACATTAATTATAAAAATGACTTCATCGATGTGACAGCAGGGAATTTTTATGAACAGTTTGGCAATGGGATGATGTTCCGGACATACCAGGAGTGGACCCTCGGATATGATAACTCCCTCCGGGGCCTCCGGGTCAAAGTAACACCTTACAAAGGGATCACCCTGAAAGGAGTTTATGGAGTTCAGCGATTTTACTGGGAACCGTTCGAAGACTACAACCGGGGGATCGTCAAGGGAGCAGACGCCGATTTTTACCTCAACGACATGATCAGCGGCTGGGAATCCTCAAAGGTCAAGTTGTCGCTGGGAGCTACTTTCGTCAGCAATTATCAGCAGGGAAAGACCATCAACATCATACAGGACGGAAAAGTATATGCACTGAAACTTCCTGAAAACGTAGCCAATTACGGCGGGCGGTTCAACCTGAACATCGGGGGCTTCAACTGGTTCACCGAAGTGGCCACCAAGATCAACGATCCTTCGGCGCGGAACAATTATACGTATAAATCCGGAGACGGGATTTTTACCAACCTCTCCTGGTCGAAAAAAGGAATTGGCGTTTCGGTCATGTCGAAATGGATCGACAACATGAGCTACAAATCGGACCGTACCATAACCAACAACATGCTCGACATCAATTACCTGCCCAGCATTACCAAGGAACACACCTACATGCTCGCCAGCATGTATCCTTACGCCACCCAGCCTTCGGGCGAAGCAGGTATCAGCGGTACGCTGAATATTCATTTTCCGAAAAACTCCTTCCTCGGCGGCAAAAGCGGGTTATCTGCAGCCCTTAACTACTCACAGGTCAATGGATTGAAAAAGAGCCCGGTGAACGATACAACGGCCATTGGCCAGTTGGGGACGGCAGGGTATAAAACCACGGTTGGCACTTTTGGCAAGGATGTCTTTTACCAGGATGCCAATATCGAAGTGACCAAGAAACTCAGCAAAAGCTGGAAAGGTATCTTCACATACCTCTATCAGACATACAACAAGGATATCGTGGAAGGCCACGCCCAGGGCGATTACGGGCTGATCTATTCCCATATCGGTGTTGCCGACGTGGAATGGCGTATCACCCCAAAGCATGCCCTGCGTTGGGAACTGCAGGGTTTATGGACGAAGCAGGATAAAGGAGACTGGGCCGCGATATTAATGGAATACACCGTTTCGCCGCATTGGTTCATCTCGGTGATGGATCAGTACAATTATGGGAACAAAGAGGTTTCTCAGCGGCTTAATTATTACACCCTCAGTGCCGGCTATACCCATGATGCCACTCGTATTGCAGTCTCTTACGGACGCCAGCGGGAAGGGATCATCTGCGTCGGGGGTGTCTGCCGTTACGTTCCCGCCACCAGCGGGATCACCCTCACGGTAACCACCAGTTTCTGACACCAGGTTTAATTCTGCATTATATCATTGAGATAAAAAAAATATGAAAATGAAATACAGATCCTTCCTCCTTTTCATTATCGTGTTGGCCACCCTGGCCTCGTGCACCAAGTTGAGCGAACCCTATTATGAGATCACGGGGGTAAGCGTGGATACCAATAAGAGGGCGGTGTTGCTGGAGGATTATACCGGTCATTTGTGCGTGAACTGCGCTTCGGCCGGAAAGATGGCCAATTCTTTACAGGAATTGTACCACGGACAGGTCTTTGTGATGGCGGTACATGCCGGGCCTTTTGCCAAACCAAGCTCCGCCCACCCGCCTTACCTGGAAGCTAATTATTCCTGCCCCGAAGCTGAGGAGTGTTACAATTACAGTGGATTCAATATTCTGGGCAACCCTTCCGGAATGGTCAACAGAATCCCGTGGAACGGTAAAATCTCCTTTCTCCCTTCGCAATGGACCGGTGCATTGCAGCACGCTGTCACACTGCCCAAACTTGCCGTCATGACCGTTCACAACACATGGAATGAAGGCAATAAAACGCTGACTACCAATATTGCCACGAAATTCCTATCGGAATACAGCGGAAAGGTGACCCTGACGGTTTGCCTGCTGGAGGACAACATCTATGGCGGACAGTTAAACAATGATGCCAAGACCGATTCGGTGCCTATCATTAAAAATTACCGTTTCATGCACATGCTCCGGGGCAACCTGAATGGAACTTTCGGCGAAGACCTGGCCACAAATCCATTAAAATATGCAGTTTTCAGCAAAACGTATCAGGTCAGCACGGCTGGCAAACCATGGATCCCGGCCAATTGCAGCATCCTTGCCTTCATTTCCGACGCAGCATCAAAAGAGGTACTCCATGTAGCCAAAGCATCGCTGAATAGCGGAAAATAAATCTCCCCGTTATTTCATCGTTTTACCCTATCCCTGCACACCGGGCATAACCGTTCCGTTTTCTGATCGATATCCTCCACATAGGTGCTGGAGCGCATAACGCAATCAACATCTGCACAATGGATTAACCCGAAACAATGTCCCAGTTCATGGTTCACCTCTTTGACGAGCCGTTCCCTGAATATCTGCTCATCATGCCTGAGACCGTATCGTTCGTTGGAGAGACGATAACGGGAGACGATGCCGCATTTTCCATTCAGATAGGCCTGACCGAAAATATAGGTAAGAATCGGAATAAACAGGTCGACACTGAACAACCCGATTGTTTTCACCGCCGGAGGCCCCGAAAGTGACCCCACCATCTGCAGCAGTTTGTTTCCGTTATATTGCCGCCTGGCCGGATCAAAATACTCATTAAGGTCATAATGCATCTCGCGGATGAGCGCCGGGTAAAGAAACAGCTTCGAGGCAGAATGCGCCATGATTTCGAGCAGCGGTTTCTCGAAACCGCCGAAGGATATCAATACGATGCTGGGTTCATTCATCCGGAAGGTTTTTGGAAGGTCAATCTTCCGGTTTCAGATCATATTTTTTGATCTTGTTATAAAGGGTTACCCGGTCCACCTTCAATGCTTTGGCGCTCCGGCTTATATTCCAGCTATATTTGGCAAGTATCTGACGGATGAATGCTTTCTCGAACTCCTCCAGGCTCTCTGCGGAACTATCCACCACCTCCTTGCCAAATGGCAGCTCCTTCACCGTGATCCGTTTCCCGTCCCCCACCACAATAGCCCGTTCTACCATATTTTCCAGTTCCCGGATATTCCCGGGATAAGAGTAGGATGCCATCCGTTTCAACGCCGCTTCGTCAACGGCAATCAGGGGTTTGTTCATCGAAGTGCAGTACTTTTTTATGAAATATTCAACCAGCATCGGAATATCCTCCGTCCGCTCCCGCAAAGGAGGAACATGAATATTGACCACATTGAGCCGGTAGTAAAGATCTTCGCGGAACAAGCCCTGCTCCACCATCGTCTTCAGGTCGCGATTGGTCGCACAGATCACCCTGAAATCTGAGGGTATTTCCTTGTTCCCCCCTACCCGAACAAACGATTTGGTTTCCAGTACGCGCAGCAGCTCTACCTGCATCTTGGGAGAAATGGTGGCAATTTCATCCAGGAAGATGGTTCCGTTATCAGCCATTTCAAACCTCCCTTTCCGGTTGTAAATCGCGCCGGTGAAGGCACCTTTCTCATGCCCGAAAAGTTCGCTTTCCAGGAGGCTCTCACTCAGCGCACCGCAGTGAACACTGACCAACGGATAATACCGTCGGGGCGAATTGGAATGAATGGCCCGCGCCACCAGTTCCTTTCCCGTACCGCTCTCCCCGGTGATGATCACCGAGGAGTTCGAAGGCGCCACGCTGCCAATCTCCTTCAATACCTGCTTCATCGGTTCGCTTTCGCCGATCAGGTCATCAATATTTTCCAGCGCCACCACTTTATCACGCAATATGGCATTCTCATGGGAAAGTTCAACCTGACGGGAAGCATTCCGGATCAGATGGGAGAGATCATCGGGATCAAAAGGTTTGGTGACATAGTCGAAAGCCCCGTCCTTCAGTGCGATCACGGCAGTATCCACCGTGGCAAAGGCAGTCATGACGATCACGATCACATCCGTTTTCAACGATTTGATCCTCCGGAGCATCTCCAGGCCATCCATACCCGGCATCTTGATATCTGCCAGGACAATATCCACCGGATGGTTCTCCAGGAACTGCAGGGCGACTTTGGCATTCTCGGCGCAAGCCACCTCGTATCCGTCTTCAATAAACCAGTTCTGAAGAGAATCCCTTACCGATTCTTCATCATCCACAATCAGAATGGATATCTTTCTGTTCATGATCCTGCAGTTTGAGAGGTGATCAAAGGTAACGAAACGGCAAAGGTGGTTCCCTTGCCCGGCTCAGAAAAGACCTGTATCCGGCCTTTATGGCTCTGGATGATGCCGTGGACAATGGCCAGTCCCAGTCCTATCCCGCTGGCATTCTGCTTGGTGGAGAAGAAAGGCTCGAAAATATGTTGCAGGTTCTCCGGTGTGATCCCCACGCCGGTATCGTAAATATCAAACCGGATGGTATCCTCGTCTGGATTGCTGGTCCGGATCGTGATCTCACCGTTGGCCTGCACTGCTTCGGTGGCATTGACCAACATAGCGAGACAGGCTTGTTTGATCTGGTTCGGACTGCAATACACCAGGTCGTTGCCGGCAGCAAAATCGGTGTAGAAATTGACATTGGCCATTTTAATGGGGTGGGCCATCAATTCCTGGGTTTCCCGGAGGATATCATGGAGATTTCTCGGTTCGAAATCCTCCTGATCGCGCTTTGAAAATTCAAGAAGCCCTTTCACGATATCCCCACATCTTTTAGCCTCACTTTCAATAAGTTTTAAATGCTTCAGGATCGAATCGCGTTTCTCATGCTTCAGCTCCGGATTGCTTAACTGCTTGTGGATCAACTTTGAATACACCAAAATACCGGAAAGGGGATTATTGATCTCATGGGCCACGGAACTGGAGAGTTTGCCGAGCGAAGCAAGCCGTTCGATATGGATGAGTTCGTTCTGGGCGGCGCTGAGTTCTTCGGATTTCTTCTGAACCTTGTATTCGAGTTGCTGCGACCAGTTTTCCAGTTCATTCGTGGCATTTTGCAGTGAATCGAGCATATTGTTGAATGCATTGGCCACCACCTTCATGTCGTCAAGATGGTTGGAGGTGACATTGATACGGGTGTTCAGGTCTCCTGCTCCGACTGCCAGGCTCGCTTTTACCAAATCGTTGAGCGGACTTTTAATCCTGCGTCGTGTAAAGACAATCAGCGTTCCGGATAGAATCAGGGAGGTCAGTACCGCGAGAAGGTAAAATTCCGTCGAAGATTTCTGAACGGCAGCATCGAGTTCTTTCAGTGGCATTTTAATGATCAGGGATCCGAGGACTTTCTCGGTAGCAGGATGGGCATGACAATCGCTGTTGTAACAGGAGGGTTCATTTGGAATAGGAAGGCTGATCAGCAAATGCCGTTCGTCCAGGTTTCCGTGCTTCATGGCACATTGGCTATCCTCATCAAGTATCCTGAATTGCTGACTTTGGTTGCCGAAAATCTCCCTGTGGCCCTGGTGGCATCGGTTGCAATTGAATATAGTATCGCGGCCGATATCCACCTCCTGAACCGAAGTATAGACCAACTCCTCCTCTCCGTTGTACATATGGACCTCATCCAGTCCTGTCATCCGGTTGATCACATCCAGGGTATTCTGAAGGGTATGTTTGTCGTTCTCCAGCATCGAGTAATAGAGTGAGCCATGAATGATGGAGGCGATGTTATTGCCGCACCGCATGATCACTTTGTTGAGGTATTCCTCATTCACCTGTCGGAATATGATGCTGAAAGAGACAAACAGGAAAACCGAGGTAATGAGGATCAGGATCACCACACGTCCGTATATCGATGACCTGAGCTTGCCATACTGCCGGTGTAGAGGAAAGTCGCTTCCTGAACGTTTTTCGGTGCCTGGATTTGTCGTCATGATGCAGTTCTGCCTCCTGTTTTAATATTCATGAAATCACCGCAAGATAAAGAAAAAAACGCCGGGAATACCACTCCCCCTGAGATATTGTTCAGGGGGACTGGTTCTTTTCCGGCGTTCATCCGATAGAGGAGATCACTGCTGGTCCAGAAAATCCTTCTGGAATTCGTTCCACATCCCGGCCGGAAGTTCAGACAGGACGTGTGAAGATACCTCTCCTCCGTCCTGAAGGGCAGGGGCTAATCCACCGGGTTCATAAACAGGTAGTTTAAGCGCCAGAAAGTCCCGGAAGCGTTCTGTCTCCCGTTTCATCCATTCGAGGGCGTTGGCTGCCAGATAATAATCCCTCGTCTCTTCCATCCACGCAAAGGGTTTGATACGCAGGAGCCATTCATGGCCATAAGGATCCTCACCGGTCAGAATTGCCGGCGCCTGGTATTCAGGATTGAGACCTTCGACCGAACCCGAGACCGGGGAATAGATCCGGAGCAACTTGTCAGCCTGCTCAACAATAGCCATTACTTCTCCCCGCCGTATATTTTCACCGGGATTTTTCAGTAATTTCACCCTGACCTCTCCTGTCAGATGGGTCAGGAGGTTATCCATTCCCACTTCGGCCACCCCCGCTCTGTTCAGGTAAACCCAGGTATGGTTAGGTGCGTGCAATACACCGTGTGGTATCTTGTGCAACTGGGTCACCAGAAAACCGCCAAACTCCCTGATCCGCTGCCTGACCTTTATTTTTTTGTTGAGAAAAAGGTAAAAAGGGACCATCAGGATCAGGAATGCAATGATGATGAGATATTCGATCCCTTTTGTTTCAAATAGGTTGTGATAACTGAATGCGTCCATGATGATATGTTTTTAAGGTGTGATTCGGGTTAATGATGACGGGCCCATTCGGGTGATTCCCGCAATACCGGCATCCGGTTGATCACCCAACGAAAGATCCATATCTCGGTGAAAATAACGGTTAGGGTGATGACGATCTCCATCCAGGACGGGATATAGCGTACGGGCATATCCCACTGAAAGCCTATCACGGTAACATTGAGCCGGTTGATGATGATCCCCAGCATTGTGAGGATGGCGGCAATCCTGACCAGAAGAGTGTTGGTGCGGCGATAACTTACGAAGAACAGTATCATCGGCAGGAGCACAAATCCTAACATTTCGGTCAGGTACCAGTATCCCATGGGGGTGAGCAGCCAAATCCATTCCTTGTCATGAATGAAAACCAGCAACTGCAGAAAGAAGTATGCAAACATTGTTCCGGCACATATTTTCGCCAGACCGGTAATGATGCTTTCTGCGCATGGTGGTTGGGACCGCTGATCTGAGAGGCAAACACCTTATGGCTGATCGATCCTTCAAAAATGACCATGGATAAGCCGGCAAAAATGCTCGATACGAAAAACATAATGGGGATAAACTCTGAATACCAAAGGGGATGGATCTTCTCTTTGGCCATGAGATAGAGTGCCCCGAGGCCCGATTGATGCAGCGTGGAGAGGGTGATCCCGAAAATGACGGCTCCGACGGTCAGGGCAGAGAGTATCTTATGGATTCGCCTGGCCCCCAGCCACTCCGCGATGGCAGGTGAAAATTCGATCAACTGGGCGATCATATAAAGCAGGAAATGCCAGGCCACCAGGAACAACACCGAGTTGACCCCAAAACTGTTGCCAATGATCGGGTTGATCACATTCCACGGTCGCCCGAGGTCCAGCAACAGGGCGCCGGCATAAAAGACATAAGCGAGAAATCCGTTCAGAACCGTCACCCTGACGATCGGACGGTATTTCTTCATATTCAGGATGTACACCATGAAAGTGATCACATAGGCGCCGCCGGCAAAGGCAACGCCGGTCACCACGTCAAAACCGATCCAGAGGCCCCAGGGAACATCCTGGGTGAGATTGGTCACTGCACCGATCCCTTTCCAGAAGCGGATGACAATGAGAATAACACCCAGAATGATGACCGGAACGGAGATGATATTGAACGGCGTCAGCCATTTCCCTTTTGGTTTAAGTTCGCTTAAAAAAAACCGGAACCCGTTTTCTCTGACGGTCTGATCTGCCATAGCCGGCTGGTTCATATTTGTTCCTCCTCTGATGATTTATGGTTTTTGGTCGCCTGATGGATGCCGGTCAGCAGGGCCGGAAAAAGGACGAAAATTGATGGCACTGCATAGAGAAACCCTTTGGTAAGGGCTGGATAGGACTCCTTGTGCAGATCGGTCTTCATCCCCAGTTCTTTAAAATCAACCGGGGAGAGATAGAGCCAGCAGGTTCCGCCTGCTTCATCTTCACCATAAATATAATCGACATAGAGGTCTGGATTTTCCACAATCCGTTTGCGCGCCTCTTTGATCAATTCGCGCCGTGAACCATAAAAAAGAGCTTCCTTCGGGCAATTGAACGCACAGGCAGGCATCTCCCCTTCCTTCAACCGGTTGAAACACATGTCGCACTTCTCGATTTTGGGATTGGGGCTGTGGTACTCGAATTTCGGTATATTGAATGGACATGACACCATGCAATAGCGACATCCCATGCACTTATCGCCATCCCAGACCACCGGTCCTGCCTTGGTCTTGTGCATGGCATTGGTCAGACACGCCGCCACACAAGCCGGATCACTGCAATGCATGCATTGAACCTTCACATACACGGTTCCCTTCGATGTTTGATACTCATTGACCACCGTACGCTTAGTTTCACTGGTACTGCGGATCTTCGGGATATCCTGCCCTGCTTCCGGGAGGGGTAGGCCGTGGGCATCGGCACAGTCGTATTCGCAACCGCGACATCCGATGCAACGGGAGGAATCGTATAGCATTCCCCTGAAATTGACCGCTTTTTCCGATGAAGGTGATGCTATGGACTCTTTGCCGAGGGCAAGCACCGTTCCGGATATTCCGAGTACTTTGAGGAAATTACGTCTGCTAAGTCCCATTTTCCTGTTTTTTTATTGATTACTTATGATCAGCGGACGAATGGTCTATCTGGAAGTATCGATAAACCGGGTCTGAAACTCCTCCCACACTTCAGGGGCCATTTCTTCAAGCAGATGATCTTTCATCACACCGCCATCCTGAAGGGCCACCGGTATCATGCCGGAGACCCGGGGCGCCGTGGCGAAAAAGTCCCTGAGACGTGTGAATTCACCGCGAAGCCACTCGCGATATTTATCGGCCATTGTTAAAAAGCCGGTTTCCCTCAGCCAGTTCCCCGGTTCAATCCGGTATATCCATCCTCCGGAATATGGCGAATGGTTGATCAAACCACTGTCATGAAGCAGGTCACCATTGTATTCGGTCACTACCCCCGATACCGGGGCGTGAATGTTGAGTTGCTTGCCGTTTTGCACTAAAGTGCACAGCACTTCTCCCTTGCGGATCTGATCGCCGGGGCTTTTCATCTCCACCCGGCTGATCTTTCCGGTAACGTGCTGGAGGAAATCATCTACGCCAATCTTCACTTTTCCATCCGCTTCCATAAAAGCCCAGGTGTGGGTTTTATCATAAAACAGCCCGCCGGGTGCCTGCATATGGGCTTCATCAAAGATACCGGCGCCACTGGTACTCTGTGTGACAGGGCCTGCCTTTGCCAACTTTCTCCGGCGGACCAGGCGATCGGTGATCACACCTGCCACCAGCAACACCACCAGGCCGATCAGGATCAAACCGGCAGTATTGTTTTGACTTTTGTTTTCCGTGATCTGAACCGGCATACCCGTCAGTTTATCGAGTTGACTCTGCCGTTCTGCGCCTACCAGGGAAGAAACGCCCATCGATCCGAGCGATTCCTGTCCCGAGGTCAGTACGCACTCCAGACAAGCGATCTCTGCCGCTCCCTCCGGCTGCTGCTCCATGGAAAGGAAGAGGTGGCCCGAGAGGGTCTTTGGATATTTTCCGATCCAGACACCACGCGTCAGTTCAGCAACCGATCCGTAAATATCTTCCATAAATTCCAGTTTTCCGCTGCCATTGCGATCGACCGGCAAAAAAGCGATCTGAGGATTCAGCTCACCGGCCTCCCCGCTCAGGACAGCATTCAACCTGCAAAAACCAATGGCAAGAGGATCAGCAGCCATGGCCCTGATAAAGCCATCGGCTCCTTCCACTTTAAATCCATTCATGGCAGCATCATTCGCCTGCAGAAAGGCCGCGACCCTGGATCGGGTAAATCCATCCTCCATGATATAGAAATGAACCGGAATATTTCGGGAATCCCCTGTCAGGTCTCCCCATCCGGAATTTTTGTCAGCGGTAAGTACCTTGAGTAACATTCCTGCGGTGACCCCTTTTCCCCGGAGGTCGTTCAGCACCGGATTGGCCCGGCTAACCACCGGCACAACGATCTCTCTCCCGACCAGCAGGCGGAAAGAGGTCAGGTCAGATCCGTCCGGCTTATTCTGTTCGGTAAAAACCGAAATCTTTCCGCTTTTGCCGGTAACATCTGCCACGCCCTGCTCCAACGCGATCTGAATATCGGGATGGTTCCTGCTGAATTCATTTACCCAGGAGGTGATCAGCGGCTGAAGTTCAGGAGCACAGGATATGGTTAAAGAAGTATTGACCTCGGGAAGGTCCTTGGCTGCTGTCACATTCACCGGCAGGGTCATCATGACCGTAACCAGGAGAAGCAGCGAAGCGGTGAGAGAAAGTGTTGTTTTCATGACTTTGGTTTTTCAATGTAGATTTATTCACCATTATCCAATAACAGTGCCAAAGTCACAAAATGATTATATATTATTGATAATATGCATTTTACAAAAACAAAGTCCGGGGATATGTTTCCCGAAAAATGTTGAATTATTCAACATCAATTGTCGGTAATTGATATTAACGGCTCAATATTAACAACTTAAACATCTGTTGAATAATTACACATGTGTTGATATATTCAACATATCGCGTGTAAAAGCCTGTCAATAGCGAGTTTCAGCGCCATCGGCCAGATGATGAAGCAGGGTCGCAGGGTCCCCGAAACGGTTGGTAAGCATCATCGCGGCAATGATATAGGGTTTATATCCTGCCTGTTTATATAATGGTATCCGGTATTGTTCAAATACACTGGCAGATACCTCTCCCTCCCTGCAGGAGACCTCCGAGATATCGGCAGGAAGACAGTGCATATACAATGCCTCGCCATTCCTCGTCAGTTGCATCATAGCACGGTTACATTCCCAGTTTCTGAACCGGGCGTTGCTTGCAAGGCACTCCTTCTCCAGATCCTTCAATCCGTTATGATCGCCGTCTGTCAACAGGCGGGTTCGCTGCTGCATCACGTGGTAGGGTGCCCAGCTTTTGGGATAGACGATATCTGCATCCCGAAAGGCCTCTTCCATGCTGTTGACCACCCTGAACATGCCTCCGGCAGAGGAGGCTTGTGCCGCCGCCATCTCCGTCACTTCGGGAATCAGCCCATACCCCTCAGGGAATGCAAGGTCCACCTGCATACCCAGACGGGTCATCAGACCAATGATTCCCTGTGGCACGGATAGAGGTTTGCCATAACTGGGAGAATAGGCCCAGGTCATGGCAATCTTTTTTCCCTTCAGTTTCTTCAGTGAACCAAAGGTCGTTTTCAGATGGAGCAGATCGGCCATCGACTGTGTCGGGTGGTCAATATCACACTGCAGGATCACGATACCCGGCCTCTGCGGGAGTACACCATCGGCGAAGGCTTCATCCAGCGCTGCGCCAACCTCCCGCATATTGGCATTTCCGGCTCCAAGGTACATATCATCCCTGATCCCGATGATCTCACTCAGAAATGAGATCATGACGGATGTTTCACGAACAGTTTCACCGTGAGAGATCTGCGATTTCCCCTCATCCAGGTCCTGCACCGCCAATCCCAGCAGATTAGCTGCGGAGGCAAAAGAAAAACGGGTCCTGGTACTGTTGTCTCTGAACTGTGAAATAGCCAGTCCGGAATCAAAACACCGGGCCGATATATTATGATCCCGCAACATCTTAAGGTCTTCGGCTACCGTCAGGATCATCTCCAGCGCCTCCATACTTTTTTCCCATGTCAGGAGAAAATCCCGGCCGTGCAATCCCTCAACTTTTTTACCGGTTTTGGTCTTTAATGATTTGATCATATTATTCATCCTTTCAGTCTTAATAAGTTCAACACAAAAAAATGAAAAGCAATGTCTTACTCTGAAAGATAATAGGCCAGGGCAGCATAGAACGCGGAAGCGGTGACCAAGTCGGAGATGGGAACCTTTTCATTGGGAGCATGGGCGAGCACCTCATTCCCGGGACCAAATCCGATACAGGGGATTCCGTACATCCCGTTGATCGTCACCCCATTTGTCGAAAATGTCCACTTATCGGTAAAGGGTTCACGATCAAACAGACCGGCAAAGGCCTCCTGCGCCCGGACAACCAGGTGATGATCCTCTTCGATCTTCCAGGTCGGATAGTATTTCTGCATGCCATAGCGTTTGCCGGTGTAAGCAGTCTCTTCATAATCCAGCACCGTAACTTCAGCCTCCAGCTCTTTTACGATTTCGCGAATCTCCGCAACTGCCGATTCCCTTGTCTCTCCCCAGGTTAGCCGGCGGTCAAGATGGATCCTTGCAAAATCGGCCACGGCACAGAGGGATGGGCTTCCGGAGATAATTTCCGAGATGGTGACACTCCCTTTGCCTAAAAACGGATCTGATCCGAGGCGTTCATTCAGTTTTTCAATCTCCAACGCAGCCCCGGATGCCATGTAGATGGCATTTTTCCCACGCTCCGGAGCCGATCCGTGGGATGAAACCCCGCGGAATGCGACGTGCATCTCCATTCTGCCGCGATGGCCGCGATAGATGTTCAGATTGGTGGGCTCGGTAAGAACCACAAAGTGTGGATGAACCTTCTCTTCCTCCACCAGATACTTCCAGCAAAGGCCGTCACAATCCTCCTCCATGACACTTCCGGTGAAAAGCAGCGTCATATCCCGGTCAAAACCCATCTCTTTCAGTATTTTCCCGGCGGTGACAAAAGCTGCAGGGCCGCCTTTCTGATCAACACTGCCCCTTCCATGAACAAAGCCATCCCTGATATCCCCGCTGAAAGGGTCGAAATTCCAATTGGGAAGATGACCGGTATCGACCGTATCGATATGGCCATCAAAGGCGAGGATAGTCCGGCCATTGCCAATCCGCCCCACTACATTACCCAGTCCGTCGATCCGGACTTCATCAAACCCTGCTGCCACCATCTGGCTTTTCAGCAGGGCAGCCACCTCTTTTTCCCCTCCGCTGAGGGATTTAACCTTCACCAGTTCTGAAAGGTTCCCGGCAGTTAGACCGGTATACTTTTCTGACAGTTCTCTGATATTCAACAGGATATTTTCCACAGTGCTATTTTTTTGATGTTTGGTTAAGGATCGATTCAATGGTCATCAGGATCTCCTCACCGGTGGCCGGAATGTTCAGACAGGGTTCCACCCTGTGTGCTCCTGCCGATGAAACGGCATCCTTGATGGCCAGCCATACCGAAAGGGCAAGCATGAACGGAGGTTCTCCCACCGCCTTGCTCTTGCGGATAGTTCCGGGATTGGGAATATTGTCGGGCATGCTGATCCGGAATACCGGCGGAATGTCGCCAATACCGGGAATTTTGTAAGTATCCGGTGAATGGGTAAGCAAATGCCCCTCCGGGTCCCACCGGATCTCTTCCATGGTACACCAGCCAGCCCCCTGGATGAAACCACCGGCGATCTGCCCCAAATCGATGGCCGGGTTCAGCGAGTCACCGACATCATGCAGTATATCGCACCGTAGAAGCCTGCATTGCCCGGTAAGGAGGTCGACCATCACTTCAGAAGCCGCCATTCCATAAGCAAAATAATAAAACGGCTTACCATGACCGGCCTCTCTGTCGAACCACAGTCCCGGTGTGCGGTAAAAGCCGGTGGCACTCAGGCTGATCCTGTTGAGATGGGCTTGACTGCATAACAGGTTGAAGGAAATTTTTTCGGATGGTTCCGTCACCGACCAAACCTGATTGTCACTAAAAATAATGGTGTTCTCTCCGACCGGCTGGTGAGGGATCTTCTCTTTCAACATTTGACAGGCGAGGGGAGCAAGCCGTGCCTTCAGCATATCTATGGCATTTTTCACGGCCATACCATTCAGGTCGCTCCCCGACGAAGCCGCAGTCGGGGATGTATTGGGCACTTTGGCCGTATTGGTGGCATTGATCCGAACCCGGGAGATATCAATGCCCAATTCTGCCGAGGCGATCTTTCTGATTTTTTCGTGCAGCCCTTGTCCCATTTCGGTGCCCCCGTGGTTCACCAACACGGTGCCGTCGGTATAAATAATAACAAGCGCTCCCGCCTGGTTCAGAAAAGCTGTCGTGAAAGAGATCCCGAATTTCACCGGGGTCATGGCCAGCCCTTTCCGTGTGAATTCATGGGTAGCGTTGTATTCCTTAACTTGATCGCGTCGATGTTCATAGTCTGAGGATACGGACAGACGGTCCTGGAAGAGAAAAAGGTGGTTTCGTTCCACTTTCTGGCCATATGGCGTAATATTATGCTCCTCCTCCTGGTAAAAATTGAGATAACGTACTTCCATCGGTTCCTTGCCAAGGAATCGTGCTACCTGGTCGATCGCATTTTCGATCACGGCCATTCCCTGGGGGCCGCCAAAGCCCCGGAAAGCGGTATTGGATGGTAGATTTGTCTTCCAGGCCCTGCCGGTCACCGACACCACCGGCAGATAGTATGCATTTTCGGCATGCAGCATGGCCCGTTCCAGGATGGCGCGGGACAAATCAGTGGCTGCGCCGGCGTCGGAGTTCAGCACTACACGATAGGCGAGGATGAGTCCATCCCGATCGAATCCGATTTCATATTCCGAATAAAAGCGGTGCCGTTTCCCGGTCATGATCTGATCATCATCGCGAAACAACTGGATTCTGACAGGACAACGGGTAGCATGGGCCAGCAGGGCGGCCCAGGCAGCCACATGGTTGCCCTGGGTCTCCTTTCCGCCGAAGCCGCCACCCAATCGCCGTACCTCTACCTCCACTTCGTTTTTGGCAAGGCCAAGTACCTCGGCCACAATCGCCTGGGTTTCGGAAGGATTTTGACTGGAAGCATGGATGGCCATCTCTCTGCCTTCACCCGGAATGGCCAGTGCTGCCTGTGTTTCCAGATACCAGTGCTCCTGGGCACCGGTAGTCAGCGAACCACTCAACACATGGGGTGCATCCCGTAACGCGGCATCAATATCCCCGCGGACAATCTTTCGTTCCGGGGCGATCAGTTCTCCTTCGCGGATCGCGGCGGCCAGATCGGTGATGGCCGGTAACGGTTCTATTTCCAGCCGTATCAACCCGGCTGCTGCCATTGCATCCTCCCCGGATTCGGCCGCGATCAACGCAATGGCCTGACCGGTAAAATTAACCTCCTTTTCCGCCAGACAAGGCTCATCATGGATAATGGGTCCCATCTGGTTCATACCGGGAATATCAGATGCCGTCAATACAGCCCTGACCCCTTTTGCCCTGAGCGCATCGCTGATGTCGAGTCTGGTAATTCTTCCGTGGGCCACGGGACTGTAGAAAACCCTTCCGTACAACAGACGGTCATCAACAGGCATATCCCCGACAAAAACCGAAGTTCCGGTCACATGCCTGATCGCACTTTCATTGATTGTGGTTTCCATAGGACTGGGATCAGCAGGTTTCGGTAAAAAATTTCAACAGAAGGTTCCCGGCTACTTTCCGCCGGTATGCAGCCCCTGCCCGGGCATCGGTAATGGGGGTAAACGCCTCTTCCACCATCTTCATCGCCTGTTCCACCGGGATCCGTTCCCAGGGTTTACCGGTAAGGAAGCCCTCGGCAACGGGAACCCGCATGGTTTGAGCCGCCATACCGCCATAGGCCATCCGGACCGTTTCCACTACCCCTTCGCGAAGCGCCAGACAAAAGGCCGCACTGACCGTGGCAATATCGAGGTCGGTTCTTTTGGAAACCTTGTAGGTCCGGATCAACTCTCCATCCACCGGCTTATCAATGATCACCCCGCTGATGATTTCATCCGGACGGAGACCGGTTTTCCGGTAACCGAGGATAAAGTCCTGCAAATCCTGTATCCGCTCGCCTGCGGCGGATCGCAGTACAATCTTTGCTCCCTTCACCAGAAGAAGGGGCAACATATCCCCAATAGGAGAGGCAGAGCCGATATTTCCGCCAAGGGTGGCCATATTGCGGATCTGAAGGGATCCGAAAACTTTCAGGATATCATACATCGGAGGATAGTGGCTCTCCGACCATTTCTTCAGCGACTCCAGCCGGACCCCGGATCCGATCCTGTACTGCCGTTCGCTTTCTGTCAGATATACGAGCTCTTCCACTCCCGACAGGTCGAGGATGGAAGGGATGATCTCCCCTTTTTTGGTCTGCCTGAGGGCGACATCTGTTGATCCGTTGATTATCACGGCACCGGGATGATCCCGCCTCAGCATCAACGCCTGTTCCAGTGTAAAAGGCCTGAAATAGCGCTGACCACCTCCTTCCAGGATCAACGGATCCCGGTCGGCATTGATTTCGTCCAGCATCCGGAGTATTTCCGGTTCCTGTTGTGTGAAGTGATCGTGGCAAGGAGCAGAGGCAGCCTCGCGGGCCGCTTCGAGAATGGATTGATAACCGGTACACCGGCATAGGTTGCCCGCCAGCGCATCGAGGATCACCCCATCGTCGGGTTTGTGATGGTTTTTGCAGAGTCCGAACATCGACATCACCACTCCCGGGGTACAATAACCGCACTGTGTCCCGTGATGGGAAACCAGTGCCTGCTGTACCGGATGCAACACCGTGCGGGGGTGCATTTCCACTGCCAGGTTTTCGACGGTTATCACCTGCATTCCATGGATCATGGGCAGAAAGACCAGACAGGAGTCGATCGCTTTGTAATGCAGTTTCCCATCCTTCCCTGCCATGGCTACTACCACGGTACATGCGCCGCAATCTCCCTCCCCGCAACCCTCTTTAACCCCTTTATGCCCCGGAAGAGACCTCAGGTAATGCAGCAGGGTCAACGAGGGGCGTAATTCCGGACTGAAAGAGACATCCCTGACCAGGCCGTCGAGGACAAAACGGATGGAGTGACGATCCAGGTTTTTCATCTGCAATTAATTACAGGTTATATAGTAAGGACAAAGATAACTATTTTTTACTGCGTGGATTCATCCTGCGGTTTTTTACATCGATCAGTTTCGCCAGAATGCTGATGGCGATCTCTTCAGGGGTTTCGGCATGAAAGGGAATGCCTATGGGCATGTCGATGGCATCCAGTTGTGCTGCGGTCATCCTGCCGGTTTCCAGGAAGTGTTTTCTGGCGAGGGCCACCTTTCGCTCACTTCCCAGCATACCGATGTAGGCATGGTCCAGATGGGCCACAGTTCCCAGTATCTCTTCATCGTGCTCATGCTTCGGTGTCACGATCACACAGTAGGTGAGGTGGTCAAAGGAAAGTGTTCCGATGGCAGAGAAGTAATCCTGGTTAAGGGTCCTGCATCCTGAAAACAGGGGGTCACGGAAAATCCCATCCCTGGGGTCGGTCACCGTGACAGAAAACCCGAAATCGCGGGCATAACGGACAATAGCCCTTCCGATATGGCCTGCTCCGAAAACATAAAGTTTTGGCGCCGGGTTGACCGGTTCAATGAAAACCTCCATATAACCGCCGCAATGCATCTCCAGGTCGCTCTCGAGCCGGAATGCATGTTTTTCAGGCACCCCTTTCCCCATCACTTCCAGGGCGATCCGGATCACTTCCCGCTCTACGCTCCCCCCGCCGACACTCCCTGTTACCGATCCGTCGGAAAAGACCAGCATTCGCGAACCGGCCTTTCTTGGTGTTGACCCCTGGGTTTCCACTACCAGGCACAACACTGCAGGATGGCTTCCCTGTATGATCTCCAGTGTCTTTTCAATGATCTCTCTCATGAATGATATTTCGATACCTGTTATCTAAATTTTAATTCGCTTCCAGAGTCGTTCGGCCTGATGGAAAGCATCCCGCAGCACTTTCCCGCTGTTCACCGTTATCACCTCCCTGTTCCGGACAATGATTTTTCCTTTGGAGATGACATGCCTGATATGGTCTGAACTGAGCCCATACAAAAAATGTCCGGTAAAGTTCTCCTGACGGAAGGGAGTGGGAGCCGGATAATCCAGGATTACCAGATTATTCTCCCCATCGCCCCTGAAATGGTTTTCCGACAGGTAACAATGAACATTTCTAAGCCTTTGGTAGGCTGCCGAAGGGGAAATCTGATCGTGCTTCAGGCCGGAAAAATAAGCGGCCCGGGCACTCCGGAGCATATCGCTGTGCATACCATCGGTACCCAGCATGATCCGGCTTCCCATCCCTTCGGAATTGAAATACCCTACTCCGTTGTTCAGGTTGCTCTCCATATTCTGAACTACCCATGCCATGGAGTTTGAGAACAAGGCCCTCTCCCTATCGTCCAGGTGTAAGCCATGGGCAAGGATAGTCGAAGGAAATGCGGTAACTCCCCAGCGGTCGAGCCTCTCCATGACGCGAAGTCCATAATTCCGGCGGCAATGATCCTGATCAGCCTGATCTTCTGCTACATGGATGTGTATTCCCCTTCCGCTACTCCGGGCCAGTGCCATCGCGGCCGTGAGGGTTTCATCACCCACGGTAAAGGATGCATGCATCCCCACCAGACCCTGATGCTTTCCCATGTACCTTTCAGTCTCTTCCAGCCCGCTTCGTGCAACCTCCGGGCCATCACGGTCGGAAATCTCATAACACAACAGATGCCCTACCCCGACTTCGTCAAATGCCTCCGCGATAGTACCCAGGCTTCCGCTGACCGCAGAGGGTGAACTATGGTGATCGATAACAAAGGTGACCCCTGCCCTGGCACAGGCCATTGCTGTGACCAGTGCGCAGGAGCGGATCATTTCCTGATCGAGTTTACGGTCAAGGTTCCACCAGATTTTCTGAAGGATCTCAGTAAAATTACGGGGAGCGGTTTTTGGCGACGGCATACCGGTAGCCAATGCCGAATAGACATGGTGATGTGCATTGGCAAAAGCACGGGTGATGTACAGGCCGGTACAATCGATCACTTCTGATGGTTCGATATCACCGGCAGCCCTGACCGGCCATACAAGGCCATCGGGCCCCGTCTCCACGCAAAAATCACCCCATACGAACTCCAGGGTGCGCCAATCAATAAAAGTGCCGTTTTGTAATAGTATCATAGATCATTTGATTGCATTTTCCCTTTCCTCCGGTCGGAATGATTTCTTAACCCGGTTGTGTCGCGTTGCATGGGAAGCTTTGTACGGCGGATCCCGTCAAAGGCACACAGGGCATTGGCCACCGCTGCTGCCGTAGGAACCAGTCCTATCTCGCCAATCCCTTTGGCCCCGTAAGGCCCGACGGGATCCGGTTCTTCCACACCAATAACTTCGATTTCAGGTGTTTGGGATGCTTTCAGCACGCCACAGTCGCGAAGGCGTGCGCTCACCAGCCGGCTCTCCTCCATGGGAAGATCCTCTGTCAACGCGTAGCCCAGTCCCATGTGTACCGCTCCCCGTATTTGTCCTTTAAAAAGAACCGGATTGATGATTTTTCCGGCGTCGTGCGCCGCATATACCTTTTCGATGCGGCCCTGGTCATCGAGTACCACCAGTTGTGCCGCATATCCATAAGAATAGTGTGTGATCACCTTTCCGGACGGGTCACCGGGTTTGGTGGTCCAGTTACAATAGAAACTACCCTTATAGACATTTCCAGCCATCTGTTCCAGTGCAGCCCTCAGCAGCCGGCCCCCGGGATCCAGGCATCCGGGTGTGAAATGGTCCAGGTCGCTGCGAATAGACTGTGCTGCATCGATGATCGCATTGCCGAGCAATGAAGTCGCCCTCGACGAAGTGGTCATACCGGTCACCAGGTCTGCTTCGGTATCGGTTTTAACCTCGATCATCGCGGGGTCGATACCGGTCTCCTGATGCAGGATCTGGATCGCCATATTATGGATACCCTGTCCCATCTCGGTCCATCCATGCTCAATTCTCACTTTGCCTCCTGGCAGGATCGATATCCTGACTTCACTGAAATCCACCATACCGTTTCCAACACCTGAATTTTTGATGGCACAGGCCAGACCGGTGAATTTTGCTGAATAAAATTGCTCCCGCAGGGCCATCAGACAGGATTTCACCCCGACGCCACCGGTAAGCACCTGGCCGGTAGCCGTCATCCTGCCCTCCTCCAGTGCATTGTTATACCGGAACTGCCACCGGTCGAAACCGCCGGAAGCACACAATTCATCAATGCAACTCTCCAGTGCGAAGGCTGCCTGGTTTGCTCCGAACCCGCGCATGGCACCGGCCGGGATATTGTTGGTATAAACGGTCAGCGCTTCAATATCTACTACGGGTACATGATACCCGCCCGACGCATGGCCGGCTACCCGTTCCATGACCTTGGTCCCAACTGAGGCGTACGCCCCCGTATCACCAACCGCCAGGAGCCGCAAGCCGGTAAGCATACCCTCCCTGTCACAGGCAAGTGCAATCTCCATCTTGACCGGGTGCCGCTTGGGGTGCATGGTGATCGACTCCTCGCGGGTCAGATGCACCTTTACCGGACGTTTCAGCAGCCATGCGAACAAACCGGCATGTCCCTGAACTGTAATATCTTCTTTGCCCCCAAATCCTCCGCCGCTGGCTACCTGCGTAACATGTACCTTTGACGGATCCAGGCCAAGCAACGATGCCACCTGACGCTGGTCGACATAAATACCCTGTCCCTGCGAGTAAAGTCGTATTCCGTCTCCCTCCGGCATGGCAATCGCGGTCTCACACTCCAGAAAAGCATGCTCAATCCGCTGGGTGGTATAACTTCCTGTGGCTACATGTCTGGCACGCGCCAGCACTTTGTCAAAGGAGCCCCCGCGACGGACCACGCATCGTTCCAGCATATTGGGATGTCCCGGATGCACTTCCGGGGCATTGTCGCCAAGGGCCTCTTCAGGATCCGATACCGGGTTCATTACCTCATACACAACGCGGATCTTTTCTGCAGCACGGCGCGCTGTTTCCTCATCTTCCGCGACCACACCGGCCAGCACATCTCCGATGTACCTGGTCACCTCCCCTGTGGCGATCATCAGTGGCCAGTCGCTGAATATCAATCCGGTAAACCGGTCGCCAGGGATATCCTCTGCCAGGAAAACCCGCACCACTCCGGATTGAGCCAGGGCGCCGGAAATATCTACCTTCCTGACCAAAGCCCGCGGATGGTCACTGAACCTAAGCGCTCCGTACAACATTCCCGGAAAAGTCATATCATCTACAAACAACCTCTTTCCGATAGCCGTCTCAAAGGCTTCATATTTTTTCAACGGGACCCCGACTCCCGCTTTGATCCTTTCAGGTTCTTTCGCACCGGCTCTTCGTTTGGATGGCTTTGCTGCCAGCAGCCTGAGCGATTCATCAATAGCATCCACGATGGAGGCATATCCGGTGCAGCGACACAGATGCGGGTCGATCGCCTTCCGTATCTCCTCCTTTGTCATCGGATTTCCCTGCATGAAAAGTAACCGGGTACGCATGATCAGCCCGGGAGTGCAAAAGCCGCACTGCACCGCCCCTTTATTTACATAAGTTTCAGCAATCATATCCCGGATTCCTTCAGGAATGCCTTCCATGGTTACTACTGATTTACCCTCCAGAAATCTCAGCTTCTGCCGGCAGGAGAGCCTTGCTTTGCCATCAATTTCCACCAGACAGGCACCGCAGGTTCCTTCTCCTGAACATCCATCCTTGGCCGAAACGATCCCAAGGTCCCTCCTGAGATAACTCAGCAGGCTTCTCTCCGGGTCACCTTGACAGGATACCGGCTTTCCGTTGAGCGAAAAACTGACTTTAAAGGCTGAATCTTCCATAGGTGCATGTTTTAAGGATGAATGCAGGGATTATTCAGGTCAGGAAAATGCAGTGACTGCAAATCGGGTAGTACCGGATCAGGCATGGTGAGGAGGCTGGAAACGGCGGCCGGATCCTTCAGTCCGCTTCCGGTAAGTAAAACGACCCGAAGAGATTTTTTTTCTTCCCTTTGCTCCTTCCGTTCTTTAATAAATCCGCCAAAAGCAGCCGCAGAAGCAGGCTCTGTAAATATTCCTGTATGGCGTGCCAGATGAAGGGATGCTTCCCGGATCTCCTCGTCGGTGATGACAAGGGCTTCGCCCTGAAAACGCTTCATATATTGGCGCGTCATGTGAAAATTGCGGGGTACATCAACAGAGATGGAATCCGCGATGGTCCGGGAGGGGTGGACAATGAAACTTTCGCTGAAAAGGTTATCTGCCATGTTGGGGCTTCCCGACGACTGTACAGCCACCATGACGGGCATCCTGTCGGTGATCCCGATCTTCATCAGATCTTCGAATCCTTTGTAAACACCAGATATGATAACGCCATCGCCTGTAGCGACATAGATCCGGTCAGGCACACGATATCCCAGCTCCCTGAACAATTCGAAGGCTACGGTTTTCTTCCCTTCCGTCGTGAAGGGATTGTAAGCTGTATTCCGGTTGTACCAGCCGTATTTTTCTGTCAATTGAACGCTCAGATCAAAGGCGTCGTCATAACTACCCTTTACCGGGATCAGGGTTGCACCATACATCAGGATCTGCGTCAGCTTGGCCACCGGCGCCGTGGAGGGTACGATGATCACCGCTTTTTGCTGCTGGGATGCACATATCCCGGCGAGCGAAGAACCTGCGTTTCCGGTGGAAGCGGCTACCAGCCGGGTAATTCCCTGTTCCTTTGCCCATGCTGATACCAGGGCTGACGCCCTGTCTTTAAATGAAAAGGTTGGATTCTGCGAATCATCTTTCAGAAAACAATTTCCTTCCGGCCCATCATAAGAATATAGTGGTGTATGGCCAATTCTGAGTGGTGGCCAGGCATCCATGGAACGAAGGGGCAACAGCGGGAGAAAATGCTCCGCCTCCAGCCGGTCAAACCCACTCCGTCCATTATATTGAAGGCGAATTGCAGAGTAATCATAATGCACCTTCAATATCCCGGCCGGCGGCTGACCAGCTCCTTCCTTTCCGGCACACTCAGGGCAAAGGTAAAGGAAGGGTTCAGCCGGGTATACGGCATGACAACCGGTACATTCAAAAAACCATTGGTTATGCATGGCTCAATCCCGTTCGCTCATTGAATTCCAGGATCAATTCATCCCACCGGGCCGGCTGGGAAAAAACCCCGAGCCAGAAAGTCCGGTCATCCCACAACTGCCGAAGGTCTTCCACATCCTTGCCCTGTTGTTCCACCCAAGTAAAATATTTCAGGTTATGAATGGCTTTCCGGTCGGTAAAGGTCAACTCCCGCATGTCACAGGTAGAAGCGCCAAGGAGACATTTTTCATGATCCACCGCGGCCTGCATTTCAGTGTAATGTCCCCGGTGTTCGCGGAGTTCGTTAAGGCGGGAGCGGTACATCTCGGATGAATCGGTGGCAAGTGTCACCAGGATGTCATCGGAAGTGAATTCAAAATGCCGGGCCGTTTTGATGGCTGAGATGATATTGGCGATTCCGGATATTCCATTCAGGTGAAGCATCCGGGTAACCTCAGGGTCAACCCCTTTCGTTTCCAGGTAACGAAGCCCTTCCGGTTCGTTGAAAAGACGCAGCAGTCGCATGCAATCCTCATCGTCGATGGCAGTCACCAC
>CAYLVY010000013.1:0-44876 GCA_964387205.1 uncultured Draconibacterium sp. | reverse complement strand
CCCATCATTCCCCAGTTTGAAGAGATCCTCGGGGTGAAATCCATTCTGCTTGGCTTCGGCCTGGAATCGGACGCCATCCACTCGCCCAATGAAAATTATCCGCTCGCCAATTTCTTTAAAGGAATCGAAACCATCCCCTATTTCTTCAGATATTTCACGGAGATGTCCATGACTCGCTGATCCATAACTCAAAATCATATGCAACACGATCCTGCCAAAAAAATTTTCGATCTTCTTCAATTCGGAGAATACGGCGACGTAAATCCATCGGTCTGCGATTCCGCCACCTTCACTTTCATGCAGGCCAAAACCATGCTCGACACTTTCCATGGTGAAGCGGAGGGGTGCTTTCTCTATTCCCGTCACTGGAACCCCAGTAACAAATACCTCGCCGACGCCCTTGCCGCCATGGAGGGTACCGAAGCAGCCTGGGTCACAGCATCCGGAATGGCCGCCATTACCTGTACTATCCTCCAGATATGCAAAAGCGGCGACCATATTGTTTCGAGCCTGACCACTTACGGTGGTACATTCGCCTTTTTGTACAACTATGTGAAAAGGTTCAATATCGAGGTTACTTTCGTCGATATCACCAAAACAGAGGAGGTCGAAAAAGCTATCCGTCCCAACACCCGGATGATCTACACCGAAACCATGACCAATCCTCTCCTGCAAATCTCTGACCTGCCAGCCCTGAGGGTTATCGCCGACCGTCATGACTGCCAACTGGTGGTTGACAATACTTTTACCCCTATGATCGTGGCCCCCTTTCTGCACGGTGCCCACGTGGTGGTTTACAGCATGACCAAATTCATCAACGGGAAAAACGACTGTGTGGCGGGCGCCATTTGCGCCTCCAAGGCATTTGTGGACGCGCTGAGCGATGTTAACGACGGAACAGCCATGCTGCTAGGCCCGTCACTTGACCCCCTGCGTTCATCCTCCATCCTGAAAAACCTCCATACCCTGCATATCCGGATGATCCAGCACAGCCGGAATGCCGCTTACCTGGCCGGAAAATTCAGGAATTATGGATTAAAATTCAATTATCCCGGCATGGAAGACCATCCCGGACACCAAAAACTGAAAGATATCATGAACCCGGAATTCGGATTTGGCGGAATGATCTCCATCGATATGGGTACATCCGAACGGGCTGCCCGTCTGATGGAGCTAATGGAGCGCTCCGGTGTCGGATACCTTGCAGTTAGCCTGGGCTATTTCAAAACACTCTTCAGTAATTCGGGAAAGAGCACTTCTTCGGAAGTCCCGGAAGAAATTCAGCGCGAAATGGGACTTTCGGAAGGACTGGTCCGTTTCTCCGTCGGCCTGGATCACAACATTGAAGAAACCTGGCGAAAAATCAAAGCATGCCTGGATCAGTTGTAAACAACCGTAAACCTCTTGATCCTAAAGCGAAATCCCTGCTCACGGCGATCGCCGTGGCAGGGGTTACCCCTATCTGTTCCGTTCCGGCTGCCCGGGCAAGGGTGGAAGTCGAAAGCAGGATGGCGAGAATGAATATTCCCGTCAGGGCAGTCCGGCAAACCACCAACCTGACCATCCATCACCTTACAGCCCCCCTTCGTCTCAGGATTTATGAGCCTGACGGAACAGGGCCCTTCCCGGTCATCCTGTTTTTCCACGGGGGAGGCTGGGTGTTTTTCGACCTGGATACCTACGATCCGATATGCTCTCACCTCTGCGACATGTCAGGGTGTCTGGTCATTTCGGCAGATTACCGGCGGGCACCGGAGCACCGATTTCCTGCTGCCACGGAAGATTGCCTCTCAGCGCTCCGCTGGGCAGTCAACCACTGTCGGGAGTTCGGTGGTGATCCTGAAAAAATATTCGTTGCCGGTGACAGCGCCGGAGCCAATCTGGCCACAGTAACTGCCATTCAATGGCATACACAGGGGCATAATCCGCTCTGCGGACAGATTCTGCTCTATCCTGTTACCGACCATTATTCCAGGGAAAAGCCTTCGGCCACTGAGTTTGACGATGGATTCGGGCTTAGCCGTACCGATATGCATTGGTTCTGGGATCAATATCTGCGGGATCCTTCCGAGGGTAACTCTCCCATGGCTTCACCCCTGCTGGCTGAAACCCTGCAGGGCCTTCCTCCCGCCCTGGTCATTGTTTCAGGATATGATCCGCTTCGCGATGATGGATTGTTTTATGCCAACAGGCTGAAAGAAGCCGGAGTTCCCGTGACCCTCCTCTTTTATGAAGAGATGATCCACGGGTTTGTAAGTTACCTCGGCATCCTGAAGCAGGGCCTTGATGCCATCCGCCGGATTGGCGCCTGGATCAACGAAACTGAAAAACCGCTTAAAGGCTGACCACCACGAGTCTGTCGACAGACAGCCCCAGACCCTTGACCATTCCTACAAAATATACACCTGCCGGAAGGGTGGAGGGCAGCCGGAATCCCTCCGGTTTACATTCGATCGAATACAGATGACCTCCTGTTCCGATCAGTAGGATTTTCCGGACAGTCAGGCATCCTTCGATCTTTATCAGGTCACCGGCGCCGGCAGGATTGGGATACAGGAAAATTTTCCTGAAGAGAGCATCCTGTACCGCGCCGTAAGCATGATCACCAAAGGCTCCGATATCCGGTTTGCCGCTGTTGGTGCGAATAACGGAATCAGCAGGATGAATATATTCCCATTGTGGCATCAGCGGCACACCGTTTGCCATTCCCGGATCGATCCCCGTATCAATAGCCGGTGAACCAGCATTCAGCCGGTAATCGAATACGGCTTCATCCCTGAACCTGAAATACCCGGGCTCCTCTGCTGCCAGGTTCGCCTCAAGAATGGCTGGTGTCCCCTCGACCATGATACCTTTGCCGGCAAATATATTGTTGACCACTGCCGATGTGCCGGTTCCCTCTGCCAGTTGAAGAAAGCGGCAGGAGGCCTCCCGTTTGTTCACCAGGGTGTTATTCACCAGATAAAACGCATGGACAGGATTGGTAAGGCCTTCCATCCCGAAACCTACCAGATTGTTGTTCTCCGCCACAGGCCCCTGCATCAGCACGTTTCCCGAAATGACAGCGAACCCACCGTTCGGAAGATCGATCAGCCGGCTTGAATTGCCAGCCTCCTCATCCGATATCCTGTTGCATAGAATGATATTACAGGCAGCCCTCGATTTCACATGATGCCCGCTCTTCGCGTGGTGCGAATAGTTGAACCGAAAGGTCAGCGTATCTATGTGGTTGATATATACATTGTGAGAATACCCGTCGCCATATCCGTTGTACCCGAACTCGCTCAGCTCGATCAGGATGTGGCCTGCATAAGGACTGTTGCTCAGCACCCCGTTTTCATTGCCTGCGAACCTGCAATGTCTGATAGTCAATCCTTTACCTTCGCTCCGTATGCCGGCGCCATTCCTGTCCGGGACGGAGCAATTGTAAAAACCGATATTTTCCACCGTGACATGGTCACCAGCAATAACCCAGATTGCTTTGCCCCCGCAATGGTGCCCGCCGGCCTCCATATCCGCGATGCCGTCTTTACCGCGGATCAGCAGATGAGATGCCGTCCATAAAGCAGTGGCTGCCTGGCCAGTGTAAGTGCCGGGGGCAATCAATACCGTATCACCGGTATTCAAAACCCCTGATATGGATAAAGTATAGGGATCAGGAAAGAGCAAAGAAGGACCGACACGGTGAACAGTGGCAGACAGTTTCAGGGATAACAAAATCAACCATAAAATCTTAAAAATGAGAAATCTCCTATGGATTGTACACCTGGAATGTATCATGAGAAAATATAATAAGCTGATAAAATTAAGAATTCCTCCGACAACGCTGCACCATGCAAGGGATTTTACCTGAAGTGAATTCCCTGTTTTTCCGACCTTGGTTTTGAACGTGAAAAAACATATTTTTGTAGAAAAATAGTGCATGATGAAATACATCCGTTTGGTGGTTTTGCTATTGCTGATCCCGGAATTATCTGCCGGCCAGGGAAGAGGGCGATCTCATACCGCCACCGGCAACCCGGAATGGAGATCAGTGACGGCAGTGCAGACTTATGCAAGAGCATTGCCACAGTCAAACCCCACACTGAACCATTCCCGCAGCCTCATCATGGATTTCGAAAACACCGGGGATTTTGCACTTAATTTCGGCGATTGGACGGTTATCGATGTGGATAAAAATGACACCTACGGACTGGAAGGCATCACCTTTCCCCATCAGAACGAAGCGATGGCATTTATCAGTTTCAACCCTTCAGCCACCAACCCGTCCATGGCAGCCGATCAGGCGATTCAACCCCACAGCGGTCAACGTTTCGGAGCATGCTTCTCCTCCAATCCGCCATCAAATAACGACTGGTTTATCTCCCCGAAGGTCACCCTGGGAACCAACGGATCTTTCACCTTCTGGATAAAATCTTACAACGATACCTGGGGCCTTGATTCGTACCGGGTAGCGGTGTCTGAAACCAATACCGCCCCCTCAAGTTTCACAGTGATATCCGGGCCCCAACCCCTGAAAACCACCCTGGAATGGACACGTAAAGTGTTCAGCCTGAGCAGCTACAATAATAAATCCGTTTTTGTGGCGATTCAGTGTGTATCCAATGACAATTTTATCATGATGATCGACGATCTGGAGATCATTCCGGATAGTTCCACCCTTATTTCTGCCAACTTTTCTGCCAGTAAAACCTTGATAAAGATCGGAGAGAGCATCAACTTCACCGACCAGTCAGCCGGGTCACCGATCTCCTGGAGCTGGAGTTTTCCGGGCGGCAACCCGTCGGTTTCCAACGATCAGCATCCGGTTAACATTCGGTACGACGTGGCCGGCTCCTATTCCGTCACACTGAAAATAACCAATTCCAGCGGATCAGACTCCATTACCCGTTCTGGCTACATAAAGGTATCCGGCAACTTTCCCTCCTCCGCTTCGTTGAATTTTGAATCGCAGGCAGATTTCACCCTCGATTTGGATCCGTGGAGCACGGTAGATGTCAGAGGCGGGAGTACATACGGGATTGAAGGGATATCTTTCCCGAACAACTCGCAGCCCATGGCGTACATCTGTTTCAATCCCTCCGCCACCATCCCGGCACTGAACAATATGTCGCCCCATTCCGGCCAGAAACTGGGTTGTTGTTTCTCCTCAGTTCCGCCAAACAACCCGAACGACAAATGGCTGATCTCACCGAAATTGAGCCTGGGCCAGTATCCTCGTATCGAATTCTGGGTAAAGACCTATAATATCAAGTATGGCCATGAGTTATTCCGCGTGGCAGTCTCCACTAAATCAAATAGTCCCGCCGATTTTGTTCCACTTCAGATCAATCCCGAAAGTGCACCGGATAGTTGGAAACAGAAAAGTTTTTCACTCGATGATTATGCCAATCAGGATGTCTATGTGGGGATCCAGTGCGTGACTGATACCGGGTTCATCTTCATGATCGACGATATTTCCATCACTTCAGGTGTTGGAATGAATGACAAGTACCTGTTTGCGACGCCTACCCTTTACCCTAATCCCGTCGCCGATGTTTTGTCCATAACTTCGCTGACCGCATCGTTGCGTGATGCCGAGGTGACTGTTTTCTCCATAACCGGCGGGCGCGTGGGGGCTTACCCTGTCCGCTGGACCGGTGAAACAGCTCAGGTCCGGCTTGGAGATCTACCCAACGGGTTCTATATTTTGAAGATCCGCCACGAACACGGGGAAACAACACACAAAATCAGCGTGATGCATTAACAATCGATTCCATGAGATCATTTCTGCCCACCTTCATTATTTCTTTTCTGCTGGCCTTGTTACTTTCCCCGGTTTCAGGATATCCGCAACTGAGCACCAGCGGCGTTCCGGTTTCCTTTACCAGGGCGCTGCCTCCTTCCGGGGCACCTGAAATGCACTTACCCGCCCCCCTGACAGAAAAGTTGCTCCAGGAAGACCTTGTGACCCCGGTTCCCTTCCGCTTCGCCGTAAACCTCCCGGCCGATTTCAGCACAGATGATTTTCAAACCATGCAGCAGCCTGACGGAACCGTCGTAAAACGCCTTACATTCAATGCACCGGGTGCCCTGGGACTGATCCTGTTCTTCGACCGTTTCCATCTCCCGGAAGGGGGAAAGCTCTATGTGTACAATGCCACCCGTACTGATCTTGCCGGTGCATTTACATCACTGAATAACAATCCATTATCGACTTTCGCCACCCGGATGATCCATGGTGATAAAATCACCATCGAATACAATGCCGCTGAGGGAACACCTTCTCCACTGCTTCACATCTCCGAAATCGGGTATGCTTACCGGGGAACTGAAGGAGGACAATCGGTCAACACAGGCTTTGGTGCTTCAGGGGATTGTGAGGTAAATATCAATTGCAGCGAGGGATCCCTCTGGCAACGGCAAAAACGGGGGGTGACCAGGATCCAGGTGAAACGAGGCGCGGCCAGTTTATACTGCAGCGGCTCCCTGGTCAACAATACACTCAACAACGGAACCCCCTATATCCTCACTGCGGATCATTGTGGCAGGTTATCTACCGCAATTGACCTGAGCCAGTGGGTATTTACCTTCGGATATGAAAGCCCCGCATGTAACAAACCTCCCTCAGAACCCTATCTCAGAACCATGACCGGAGCGACCCGGATTGCCTCCGGAGGAGAGAGCGGATCGAAAGGGTCGGACTTTTTCCTGGTGAAACTGATGCAGGATATCCCCGACAGTTTTAATGTATATTACAATGGCTGGAGCCGGGAGGTCACTCCGCCTTCATTCGGGGTCTCAGTCCATCATCCCCAGGGGGATATCAAAAAGATTTCTACCTACACAACTCCGCTGCAATCGGTGATATGGCCGGGCGGTACTAAAAAAGCCCACTGGATGGTAAGATGGTCTGAAACAGAAAACGGTCATGGAGCTACGGAACCAGGATCGTCAGGATCTCCATTGTTCGATGGTGCGGGTCATATTATTGGCACCCTCACCGGTGGAGATTCTTCCTGCGATTCCGCCTCGCTGACCATGCCCGATTATTATGGAATGTTTTCTTATCACTGGGATAAGAACGGTGACGACTCCACCTCCCAATTGAAACCATGGCTCGATCCGGTCGGCGCCGATGTTGCGGCAGTAAACGGATGGGCGCTCAGGGTGACCGAGCTCAAGCCAGCCGAAACCCTTTCCGTTTATCCAAATCCAGCTGAGGATATTCTTTATACAGTAGTCCCCACCAGCTGGAAAGGTGAGATACATTACTCCATCACCGATATATTCGGAAAACAGCAAATGAAAAGCATCCTGGACTCCGGCTCCCAAGAAGAGGCGACGGGCATCGATATCCACCGGTTACCTCCGGGTCTCTATTTCCTGGTGATTTCCGGTGAATCCACACGGGTGACCCGTTTCATTAAAACCAACCCATGACAGAGATATTCACCCAATCTCCCCTGGTACGTAGAATTGCCCTGAAAGTGTTGAACGGATCACGACTGGAGCCATCCGAAGGGGTGGTATTGTTCCGTGATGCCGAACCTGGTGTTCTTGGCTTGCTAGCTGACCATGTCCGGACAGCAAAAAACGGAAAAAATGCCTACTTCATCCGGAATTTTCACATCGAACCCACCAACATTTGCGTCAACCGCTGCAAATTCTGTTCCTATTCACATCACTACAGCCACACCCGTTGGGAACTTTCGCACGAAGATATCCTGAACAAAGTGAAAGAACAGGAAGGATCGGTGATCGAACTTCATATAACGGGTGCCGTACATCCTGATCGGGACATCCTGTATTATGGAGAGTTGCTCAGAAAAATCAAGGAATTCCGGCCTGATCTGCATCTGAAAGCCTATTCCGCCGTGGAACTGGATTACATGTTCCGCAAAGCGGATATGAGTGATGAAGAGGGCCTTAGCTATTTGAAATCATGTGGATTAGGTTCAATACCCGGTGGCGGGGCCGAAATTTTCGATGAAACCATCCGGACTGAAATTTGCGGCACCAAAGCATCCGGTAAACGATGGCTGGCGATCCACGAAGCAGCCCACCGCTGCGGGCTCCCCTCCAACGCCACAATGCTCTATGGGCATCGTGAATCCTATGAACAACGGATCGATCACTTGGATCAGTTGCGCGCTTTACAAGACCGAACCGGCGGGTTCAATGCCTTTATCCCGTTGAAGTTCCGCAACACCAACAACGAAATGTCAGCCATTCCGGAGGTATCTGTGGTTGAAGACATGAAAATGTACGCCGTTGCGCGCATTTATCTCGATAATTTCCCCCATCTGAAAGCCTATTGGCCGGCAGTCGGAAGAAAACTAGCGCAAATTGCCATGGCTTTCGGTGTGGATGACATGGACGGAACAATCAACGACTCCACGCGCATCTATTCGCTGGCCGGCGCCGAAGATCAGAATCCCGTGATGACCGTCAGCGAGATGAAAAAACTGATCATTGAAGCGGGACTTATCCCGGTGGAACGAGATTCATACTATCAGATCATTTCCGGCAATGATGAAACGACTTGCGGTTGAAAAAATCACCTCCATTCTTCACGGAAAAACGGTTGGCATCGCCGGATGCGGCGGACTGGGTTCAAACTGCGCTGTTGCCCTCGCCAGAAGCGGAGTTGGAAAACTGATCCTGGTCGATTACGATACCATCAGCGAGGGGAACCTGAACCGTCAATTCTTTTTTTTCCATCAGATCGGGTTAAGAAAAGCCCCCGTGCTGAAGGGAAATATCCTCCTCGTTAAACCGGACATTATCATAGAAACACTAGAAGTGAAACTGACAGCGGAAAATATTCCTGAAATTTTCGGGAAATGCGATGTCGTGGTGGAAGCATTCGACCTGGCATCCGAAAAACAGATGCTGATCGAAGTGATGCTCGGACGTTTTCCTATGGTGCCTGTCGTCTCCGGCATAGGTATGGCCGGTTTTGGCGAAAACAATTCCATTCACTACCGCCAGTGGGGCAACCTGCACATCTGTGGCGATGAGGTGTCGGAAATCGCCCCCGACCTCCCCCCCCTGGCGCCCAGGGTTGGCATCGTTGCCCACATGCAGGCGAATACGGTTTTGGAAATTCTGCTCAACGCTAATCTTAAATGAAATTTAGCCCAAGGATATGGAGATCCTCCTGAACAATACTATTGAAAAGATAGAAGTGGACCACCTGACGGTAGAAGAGTTGCTCCGGTACAAGAACTTTACCTTCAAGATGCTGATCATCAAGTTGAATGGCACCCTTGTCAAAAAATCCGACTACCATTCCACCACCATCCGGCCCGGCGATGAAGTACAGGTACTCCACCTGATCTCCGGCGGTTAATACACCTGCGCCTCAAACCCGGAACGGACACTGCATAGCTTACTTTACCCCAAGCTGGTTCAGTATGAATTCATAGTCAACGAGTGTGTTCTCGATTCGCTGTTTTGTCGCCTGCCCGGAACCATGCCCAACATTATAGTCGATAAAGAGGAGTATCGGATTGATCTGTCCAGGATTGTTCTGAAGGGCAGCAGTAAACTTTTTAGCATGCAGCGGGTCGACGCGGCTGTCGTTCGCGCCTGTTCTCACCAGCATGGACGGCAGGTTAATTCCCGAACGGATATTATGATATGGAGAATAGCGAAGGATATTCCGGAAGTCAGCCTCATTCTCCGATGAACCATATTCGGGTATCCAGTATCGGGCAATCAGGAAACTGTGATAGCGAATCATGTCCAGCAGGGGAACGGCACACAGGATCGCCTTGTAAAGGTCTGGCCGCTGGACGGCTACAGCGCCCATCAGCAGCCCGCCGTTACTGCCGCCCCGGGCAACGATCCGCTGGGGATTGGTTATCTTTTCACGGATAAGCCACTCGGCACAGGCATTAAAATCATCAAAAGTATTCTGCTTCTTCATCAACATCCCGTCCCTGTGCCACCGTTCGCCATACTCATCGCCTCCGCGGATACCGGGTTCCACTACTACAACTCCCCGGTTGATCAGGGCGGCGTACCCGCCATAATAACCCGGAGATATACCTACATTGAACCCGCCATAACCGGTGAGCAGTACCGGATTACTACCGTCAGGTTTCATGTCTTTGCGATACACCATGATGACAGGGATTCGCGTGCCGTCATAGGATTCGTAAAACCGGACCTCACCGGTAATATTCGTCATATCGATCGGAATGTCACGTTTGTAGTATAGCCTCCATTTAAAATTTCCGGGAGAAGCCACATACATCTTGCCGGGGGAGGTGAAGGTTGACATATAAATATAGACCGAATCCTCCTCACGGTCATAGCTCACACTATTCACATTGCCCACTTCCGGCAACTCAACCGGCCCGATAACCTTCCCGTTACCTTCCAAAAGTGTCAGCCTGCTTTGGATATCCTTTTTGTCCTGCACGATCAGCCTTCCGTCGCGCAATACCTCGACATTTTCGATTACGGTCTCTCCTTCAGGAATTATCTCTTTCCAGTATTCGTATCCCGGTTTCGACTTATCAGTCACCATGAACCGGAAATTGGGGGCATTATCGTTGGTCAGGATGTACAACTGTTCCCCAATAGCATAAGGATAAGCCCTGAATTCCTTGCTTTCATAGATCTTAATTCCCTCCTCCAGGGTACCTGCTTTCCTTATGAAACAATTGTTGGCATAGAAGTCACTCTGACCGTAGAAAGTTACGTCAGAGTAACGGTTGTCATAGATATACCAGGAATCTTTCGCATCACTGGTGGTACCGATGAATTTGGCCGATGATGCCGGTTCTCCCACTTTCCAGTAATAAGTCTTCAATGGTGACTGAGCATTGATATCCTCCTGACTCCGGATGGTAAAATAGGCATGTTCCTGGTCACGAGTCCATTGGTAACCAAATGTATTTTCGAGCGGAGGAAACAATATCTTTCCGGTGCGGGTTTCGATGATATACGTGGTGGAAATTTCAGCCCCGCTCTTCTGAACGCTGATCGCAGCCCTTTCGCCGTCGTATGTATAATTCACGGAGGTGGTGGAGGTTTTGCCGGAGGTGTCTAACTTCACCGGATCCCAGATCAGTTTCTTCTTCCCGTTCAGCAACGTGTAGAGGGAAGACTGCTTATCACCCTTTCTTTTAATAGTCTGGAAGACCCTCTTGCCCTCTTTTTGCAAGGGCCCCTCATAATCCATATCCATAAAGGCGGCGATCTCTTCCCGCATGCCGGCATGCTCCATCTGGGTTACTTTCATGTAAGCCACAGCACTCTCGTGCTGAGCTTTGGTCCATGCAATGACACGTTCGTCGGTTTTATCTTCCAGCCACCGGTAAGGATCACTCAGGATCATACCGTGCAGGGTATCGGCAACCGGGATCTTCGGGGTCACCGGAGGATAAAAGTGATGTTGGGCCGTTCCCGCAAAAGGGACCAGGAGCAGCATAAGAACAGAGAACTTCATCATGTCAAATTAATTTTGGTATAAAGTATTGGTCAAATGTAGCAAGGAGTTGGCAGAACATATTTCATTTACGATGAACCCGGCAATATTCTCGCTGAATGGCAGAAATCGGGGCAGAAGATTTCCGCCTTTTCAAAAAAAATAAATTGTTGTTATGTAATAAACCCTGAAAAACGGAGTATATTTGTACTTTGCTTCACCATGAAAGCCACGCTTCTTTTCAGCCTCTTACCTACAGTATTTATGGTTATTTCTGTCAACCTGCAAGCACAGCAGGGCACTATGACCGCTTCTGCATCAGGTTCCGGTGAAGGAGGCGCCATCTCATGGTCGGTGGGCCAGGTTATCTATCATCAATGGACCAATGACCATGGTTCCCTGCTCGAGGGAGTGCAGCAACCCTTTGAAATCCAGTACATGCCCGGTTTCGGGGAATTACCGGAAATTGGGATCAGATGCTCCCTGTACCCAAATCCTGCTACGTTGTATGTCATGCTTGAAATTGAGGAGAAGGAAATGGCACATCTGACATACCACATTCACGACCTCAGGGGTCAGCTCCTCAAAGAGGATGTTATCACTCAAACGGCCACAGTTATCCCGGTCGATGGCATGAAGGAATCCCTATACTTCATCACCATTTTCAGAGACAACAAACCACTTACCTCCTGTAAACTCATCGTAAAATGAGACCCGTTATTCCTTTCGCCCTATTCCTGATCCTGGCGCTGAAACTCTCCGCCCAATCCCCTCAGTCCATCAGTTACCAGGCAGTACTCCGTAGCCCGGCCGGACAGCTTTTATCCGATAAAAATGTCGGCGTGAAGGTCAGTATCCTCAAGGGATCGGCCTCAGGCACTGTGGTGTATGCCGAGACCCATGCTGCCTCTACCAACGTCAACGGCCTGCTTAGCCTCGGCATTGGCAGTGGCACCCCGGTAACGGGTTCATTTACCGACATCGACTGGTCGCAGGGTCCTTTTTTCCTGAAAACCGAAACCGATCCGAACGGAGGCACCGCTTACTCAATCACCGGTTCCGGTCAACTCCTCAGTGTCCCGTATTCATTGTTTGCCCTTGAAGCCGCCAATGGATTCAGCGGCGACTACAACGATTTGATCAACAAGCCCGTGATCGATGGATCGGAGACCAAGGTCATGGCGGGCCCGGGGATCAGTATCACCGGCAACGGAACCACAGCTACACCTTATATGGTTTCCGGCAGTCCACAGAACCGCATTGTAATTACCAACTCCCAGACCTGGATCGTTCCTGCCAATGTCAATAAGATCAGGGTTGAACTGTGGGGTGGTTCGGGTGGTGGCGGAGGCGCCGGAGCTTACTCCTACAGCCTTCGACATGGTGGCGACGGAGGCAGTGGCGGTTATGCCCTGAAAGAGATGACAGTCGCACCGGCCCAACCCTTGACCGTGGTGATAGGCAGCGGTGGCACCCAAGGATCCAACGCTTATTACTGGTATGGTAGTTGGATTGGTGATACCAACGGAAGCGACGGAAGCGACTCCTGGGTCAACGACATCCTGAAAGCCTCCGGAGGCAAAGGCGGCAAAAAGGGCAGTTTCAACAGCCAATGGGTCCACGGAAATGCAGGCACCGATAATATAGGCGACATAACAGGTTACTCTGAATTTCCGAATAACAATATTCTCGACAAAATGCAGGGTATTCCAAGGTCCTATATCCATGACCGTGTCCTCACGTCGCGGCCCGGACGGGGTGGTACCGTCTCCGGGTATTCGGTAGGATCATCCACCTCCCCGGGAGAAGGAGGTTGTGCCATCATCACCTTCCTCGAATAGCAATGAACCGGAAGGAATTCCGGCACCTATTGCCCGTTTTCACCTTTTTTTTCATCCTGCTTTTTCTCACCGGGACGATCCGCTCAGGCTTGCTGACAGAGCAAAGTTACCTGCCAAGGCTGCTGGCTCTGGCGATGTTTGTGTCTGCAGGAGTATTGACCGGTAAGCAACAACCGCTTTATGCAATGCCGGCAGGCAGGAAAATATTTACAACGAATGGCCTGCTATTTCTTTACCCTTTATTCCTTATCCTCTTTTTTATCCTGAACCTCCTTTCTTCTCTTTGGTCGGTCGTTCCCTCAGAGGCATGGGCGGAATCGGTGCTGATATTTCTCTGTATATCCTTATTCTTTATAATCAGGAGGTTCCGGTGCCTTTACCCGCAAACGGAGAAAATTTTCGTCTCTGCACTGATACCTGTGTTGATCCTCTCTTTCACGCTGGCTTTTTACCGTATGTCAACACTGCAATTTTTTGACCCTTACCGGATCATCTCCATTTGCGCCAACAACAATCTCTACGCCGGCTACATGCTTCTTTCCCTGGGCCCCCTCGCGGCAGGATTCGCCCTCATGAAAGGCTTCATGAAGTATCTTTCAGCAGCGCTGGGCATCCTGGCCCTTTTCTTTATAACCATAACCCAAAGCCGGGCTGCCTATTTAGGCACTTTGACAGGAATTCTCCTCTCTCTCGTTCTGCTTTTGGTCCGTTACAGGTATATATTCACCTCCCGAAACCTTCTCACCGCTTTTTTCGCCGGGATCATTCTCGCCTCAGGCATCCTGTTTTTTCATCACTCCCTTGATCCCACTCGAAAAGGCTATTTCATGCATAAACTGAGGGTGTGGGATTATTTTATCGATTATGATACCATTCAGGAGAAAGTGATCCGGAAACAATCACTGCATGGTGATGAGCTCAATAAAATTGCACCTTTCGATCTCTCGGAAGCCTATTATGAAAATGCAAACCTGAGAATGATATTCTGGAAACGATCCATACCGTTGATAGCTGCCAATCCGTTCACCGGCGTGGGGGCAGGACAATGGCGACTGGAGGTGCCCTGCGTTACTGAACCCGCAAATCCTGAACACACCTATAAAAATTTCACCTATAGCCAACCTCATAATGAATGGATCGCATTCCTGACCGAACTGGGAGTACCGGGGTTACTCCTTGCCCTGGCGGTATTCCTGTTGCTGCCCCTGCTTACCCTTGCAGGGGCTGTAAAAGGTGATCCGCCCCCACCGGTTCATACCCTCATGATCGCTTGCTTCATGGTCGGTTTCTGCCTGTATGCCTCATTCGACTTCCCATTCCGGAGGGTTGAACACAATGTCCTCTTTTTCTCACTGCTTGCCTTTTTGCCCGCAAACATTGCCGGTTTGGACCGAAAATCAGGAATGCAGCATCGTTTTATTTCTGCAATCCGCGCAATACAGATAGTCTTTCTGTGCCTGTGCCTGACTTTCATCATGGCAAGGATCAGGGGCGAATTTTACACCCTGAAGATGTTCCGCAATGAGCGAAAAAACGACAAAGAGGTGATCCGGTGTGCACAAAAGGCCAACGGTCCGTTTTACAGGATCACACCGAACACTTTGCCGGTGGTCTGGTTCGAAGGAGTAGCCAGGTATCGCTCCGGAGACGTGGCCGGTGCCCTGAATAACTTCAATGAAGCAATGCATTACACACCCTGTGAAGTAAGGGTGATCCATGATCGATCCATCGCATTATGGACGCTTGGAAAAAACCAGGAGGCCATTATCGGATTGCGGCATGCCATTTCCACGGATCCCTGGTTCGATGAAGCCAAACTGAACCTGGCAGCCATATTTTGCATAGAATCAGCCTATGACAGTGCATCTGTATATCTGCAGGCATGCAGGGAATCGGAGCGCAAGGCAGAACTGATCCAAGAGATCCATTCAAAGGAACAGGAAAATTTCCAAGGAAATCACTGATCGTCGCCTTCGGAATACTTCAGCACATCTGCCACCACAAAGGTACTACCGCCCACGATCACCAGATCGTGGGAATCTGATTCTTCCCAGGCAGCATTCAATGCTGCCATGACCGAAGGATAAAAGGTTCCCTTCAATCCTGCATTTACAGCACGTTCGTGCAGGATCTCCGCTTCCAGTCCCCTGGGAACGCCGGGGCAGCAAAAATAGTAGACGGCGCTGGCCGGCAACAGTGATAAAATACCATCGATATCTTTGTCATTGACAACACCGAATACAAACCGGAGCGTTTTATGCGGGGTTTGATCTGCATTCAGCAACACCTCCCGGATACCACCTTCGTTGTGTGCGGTATCGCAAAAAGTTTGGGGTATCTTACGGATCAGTTGCCACCGCCCCTTCAACCCGGTATTTTTCAGAATATTCCGAAATCCGCTGCGTATGACATCGGGCCCAAGCGTATACCCATGCAGTTTCAACTGATCGATAACCACCATGGCAGTCAATACGTTTTTCAGTTGACATTGACCTGTCAACGGCAACTGCACGCCATTAAGATGGAAAACACCAAAACAGTTGATGTCTAAGATTAGTTTGGCATTATGCCTGCCTGAAAGCCACTGGTTCGCGACTGAATAGATCCTGTCTGCATAAAAAATCTCCGATTGGTTCTCGATGGCAGCGTTGGAGAATAATCCGCTGGTTTCCGTCTGGCTTTCACCGATCACCACTGGAACTCCGGGTTTGATAATGCCCGCCTTTTCTCCGGCGATCTGCTCCAGGGTATTTCCGAGGAACTGACAATGATCATAACTGATATTGGTGATCACGGAAACGAGGGGATGAATGATATTGGTGGAATCGAGCCGGCCACCCAGGCCGGTTTCAATAATGGCAATATCCACCTGCTGATGGCGAAAATAGTCGAAAGCCAATGCAACCGTCCATTCGAAAAATGATGGCTTAATGCTTTCCGTTTGCTCCATGTATTTTTTCACAAATCCGGTTACAAAGGAGGTGCTGATCTTTCTTCCGTTCACCCTGATCCGCTCACGGAAATCTATGAGATGGGGCGAGGTATACAACCCGGTCCGGTATCCGGCTTCCTGCAGAATAGAAGCCAGCATATGGCATACTGACCCTTTTCCGTTGGTTCCGGCAACATGGACCGATTGAAAGGTTTCATGAGGATTATTCAGTATTTCACTGAACCTTATTGTATTGTCAAGATTGGCTTTATAGGCCTGTGCACCAATCCTGTGATACATGGGAAGCTGAGCATAGAGATAGGCCAGAGTCTGATGATAGTTCATGATCTTAGGTTGTTTACGTTCTCATAAGTAAAAAAGTGGGCCCGGACTTATTATATGCTTAAGCGGGCCAATGCTATTCTGTAAACCTTCAGCAAAAGTACAATAAAAAAGGTGAGATTTGTTCTTTTTCAGTTAATTGACCCGGCGGAGGAATTCCTGCAGGCCCCGGTCACGCTTTTCAGACAATTAATCTCACCGCGGTATCTCAACACCCCCAGAAATGCAAAAATCAGCGCCTCCTTGTAGTTCACCAAATACGGATCGGGAATGATCACATCCATCATTCCCTGTTGCTTCAACCTCTCGATAAGGAAGAGATTGTGCGCTCCGCCACCGGTGACCAGCATCTCGCCTCCGGGCAACTCCGACAAGGCTCTGCCCAACTGGGTTGCAATGTGCTGAATAAACGTGGCCAGCTGATCTTCAATGGTGAGGCCGGAATGATCCAGCAAAGGGTAAACGTGTTGTAAAACCCACTCCTTTCCCAACGATTTCGGATAGGCTGTGTGGTAATAGGCAAGATCATTCAACTCCCGGAGGAGGCTTGTATCAACCTGGCCCGAACGGGCCATCAGTCCATCGCGGTCAAATTCCATGCCTGTTTTACGGGCCAGTGCATTGAGGACAATATTGGCAGGGCAGATATCAAAAGCTATCCTGTTTCCTGATTTCCGGAAAGAAATATTAGAAAAACCTCCGATGTTGAGGCAGGCGGAAAAACTTCCGAACAGAAGGTCATCCCCGATGGGGACCAGCGGCGCACCCTGTCCGCCAAGGGCCACGTCAAGGTCACGGAATCCCGATATGACCGTCATGCCTGTTTCGGCGGCAATAGCGGCTCCCTGGCCAATTTGCGAGGTAAAACCGGCAGAAGGCTGATGAAAGATAGTATGTCCGTGAGAGGCAATAAAATCTGCGTGTAATGAATTCCCGGACAAAAAGTTGTTTACCATCCGGCCCAGAAAATGTCCGAACTCCGCATCAGTCCTCGCATAATCCAGGGCAGTGGAGTTTTCGAGTCCTGATAATCGTCCCTTCCAATCGTTATCATACTGAATAGTTTCCGCGTATTCGATCCGGCAATTCCAGTTTCCCTCAGAGAAACCGAATTCGCACAAAGCCAGGTCCAATCCATCCAGGCTGGTTCCCGACATCAATCCGACAACCCTGTATACCATTCTTTTCAGTTGTTTATAATATCGCGGTCAGTGTTTCGAGTTTCATGCCGCGGCTTCCCTTGATGAGGATCGCCGAGTCCCTTACTGGATATCGTTCCAGATAGATCTTTGCCTCTTCACTGCCCGGAAACATTGTGCATTCCCCCTCCTTCCCGACACTGCCGAACAGTGGGCCAATCAGCATGATCTGGTTGAAACCCAACCCGAGAGCCAGGGAAAGTATGCGTTCATGTTCCTCCAGGGAGGTGGGGCCAAGCTCCAGCATATCACCCAAAATCAGCGTCTTTGACGCGAAGGATGTCTTGGAAAAGGCATTCAGTGCAGCTTCCATGCTGCTCGGGTTGGCATTATAAGCATCCAGGATCAGGGTATTTCGGGTTGTCCGGATTACCTGCGAACGGTTATTGGATGGGGAATAGGAAGCTATGGCATCGGCGATTTCGTGGCGTGGCACGCCGAAGTAATCACCGATAGTTACGGCAGCCAGGATATTGGCAGCATTGTATCCGCCATAAAGCCCTGAGGTCATGGTGCACTTTTCGCCGTCAGAAAACTCCATCGTTATGGTAACAAAGGGTTCACTCGCGGCGTGGAGCCCCACCACACGGGCAGGGGGAGCGCCAAAGGCAACAGATGCAATACCCCTGACATGTTCGGCCAGGATTTTATCGCAGGTGCTATAGAAAATCGTCCCGCCTGTACTCTGAAGATACCGGTACAGCTCAGTTTTTGTCTTCACCACCCCTTCAAAACTGCCAAATCCTTCCAGGTGTGCTTTCCCCACATTGGTAATGAGGCCATAATCCGGCATGGCCAACCGGCAAAGAAAATCTATCTCACCCGGATGGTTGGCCCCCATTTCGACAATAGCCAGTTCGGTATTTTGGTTTAATCTGAGCAATGTCAGGGGGACACCGATATGATTATTAAAATTGCCTTCTGTGGCAAGGGTATTATATTTTCCGGCAAGCACCCGTTGGACCAACTCTTTGGTGGTGGTTTTTCCGTTGGAACCTGTGATGGCGATGAGGGGGATCCGATACTGCCTCCGATGGGCGACCGCCATTTCCTGCAGGGCAGACAACACATTGTCAACCACCACAATTCTGTCATGTCCCTGGTATGCCGGGTCATCGGAAATCACGAAGGCAGCACCGGATTGGAGGGCACGGAGAGCGAAATCATTACCGTTGAAAGCAGTTCCCCGAAGGGCAAAGAAAATCGAACCAGGCTCCATCTGCCGGCTGTCTGTGGATATCAACGGATGTTGTTGATAAAGCTTAAGCAGCAATTCTGTGGTGTTCATGTGTCGACGAAGGATATAGATCTGTTAATATAAAGCAAAAACCCCGTCGCTTTACGGCCACGGGGTTTAAAGTCTTCAGAATTATTTATCTGCCGGGGATGGAACCGCCGACCCTGGTCATGGCACAGCGGAAACCGATGGCATCGGTGGATAGATTTTCGTCCAGGAACCTTCTGGATCCCGGAGCCATAAAGAAAGCAGGATCCTTCCAGCTACCTCCTTTAATGACGCGGGTCTGATCGGAAATGAGGGTAGTTTTCGGGTTGTATACCAGAGCGGTAGCCGAATCTAAAGGATCTTTATTATTTATCCAGCTATCGAGATTGGATGCATAATCCCCGTCAAGATAGTTGACATTGTAAGCTACCCTGTAATTTCTCCGTTGTTGGGTTTGCGTTGCATCCACCCGTTTGTAACGCAGACGTCCTGTTACAGAATCCTTGGGCGCGATGGCTCCTGTGGCAGTCCGTTCAAGCTCTGTAAATACATTTCCCCTGTAAGGGCTTCGGTCGGCGACATCGAGGGAACTCATGGGGCGGTAAACATCCATTACCCACTCACTGACATTTCCGGCCATGTTGTACAGACCATAATCATTGGGAAAATAGGAGCCGCATGGGGCGGGGATATCGGAACCATCATTCAGGTTTCCTGCCACCCCCATATAGTCGCCATTCTCCCGCTTGAAATTATCAAGGAAAGTACCATAATTCCTGCGCGAATTGGAGCGTACGTGAGAGCCATTCCACGGATAAACCTTGCGTTCGACAATCCTTTCAGCAACAGTATTGCCGATAAGGCCTGCCGCGGCATATTCCCATTCTGCCTCAGTCGGCAGACGATATTGCGGAAGCACTATACCATCCTCCATCCTGACAATGCGCCCTTCCGTGGAATTGGCAGCGTTCAGGTTGGGGAGTTTACGCTTGTGTTTGGCGTCATACTGACCTGTGAGGTATGCTTCCGTGTTAAAATTATTATTGTTCAACTGCGCCCGGTCCATTTCGAGAATTCCACGCTGGATCAGTATGGCTTCATTGACCCGGTCGGTCCTCCATTTGCAGTATTCTGTCGCCTGTTTCCAGTTCACACCCACCACCGGGTAATTTCTGTAGGCAGGATGCCGGAAATAGTATTCCACCAAAGGTTCGTTATAGGCCAGGGCACTTCTCCACACCAGCGTGTCGGGCAGGGCGCGGTTATATACCTCATAATGGTCGGTACCGAATACCCGGTTGAGCCAATGGAGGTATTCCAGGTAATCGAGGTTCCGCACCTCCGTTTCGTCCAGATAGAAACTGGGGACTGTGATCCGGCGTGTCGAGTTATGCCATTCAAACAGTACATCATCCTGCATGTTTCCCATGGAAAAGGTACCCCCTTCGATAAAAACAAGTCCGGGACCTGTAATCTGTTCGCTGAATTCACTGACCTCAAATCCACCGTTCTTAAAATTATTGTATTCCCATCCGGTGGTTCGGGATGCTTCTTTCTTGCACGCTCCTGCAGCGATAACCGTGCCGGCCAGCATAACGAGTTGAAACAAACGGTTAATTTTCATGCTGTGAAAATTTTTGCAAATATATAACTAAAAACGTGGACATTTTATTGCCCGTACCCGCCTTCTTTTTTCTATACATGGAAACTGCCAGGAAACGGAAACCTCATGTGCCCCTCCACCGGTATTGGTCAGACTGCTGACCGTATAGTCATAGCTATAGCCTGCCCTCAGGTTCAAATAATGAATTCCGAGCATCGGGATGATTGCATCCGGATTATCAAAAGCATGCCTGTACCAGGCTCCTGCAATGAAAGGTGAAATGGTCAGATACAGCCCCAGGTTAAGCTGGCGGTAATTAAACTGCTGTTGATACATAATATTAGGAGAGAGGGAGAACTCCCTCTCTTCCGATCCGCTGCTGTTAAGCTGAAGCGGTATGACAGCCCCTCCATGCAAGGTGAACTTCATATGGAGTACGGTGCTATTGTCGGCATAAAATCCCGACCTGGGCTGGGTCAGATGATCAACCGCAATTCCACCATATATAAAATCATCGTAAGAAAGAAAGACGCCGGTGGAAAAATCGATGGCAGTGATCCTGGGAAAATCAGGAGGCTTCTCGCTGGTCGGAAGGGTAAAACCACTGTTCGGATCAATCATATCCTCAAACAACAGGTTCTCCCAAACCAATCGCCGCTGGTAATAACCTGCCTTCAGGGCACCGCTGGCCTGAAGGCGCGTCGAAAGGTTGAACTTGTAGGCGTAAGCAAGACTGATCATCGTGGTATTCAGGTTCCCGCCGCCCGCCCTGTCAGCCAATACCATCAGACCAACCCCGCCGTGAATAACATCGAGGTACTGATCATAACTGAAACTATAGGTACTGTAAGCTTTTCCCAATCCGGGCCACTGATTGCGATAACTTCCCATCGCCTTTGGACAGATGGTTACCCCTGCCAGGGCAGGATTGAGATATAGTGGATTGGCGTAAAACTGAGTAAAATGAGGATCCTGTCCCGATGTTGTCTGGCCAAGGAACGATCCGGCCATGATCAAACACAGTATCCACCTTCGTTTTATGCGCACCGGTTTTCTGCCTGAATTTAAATGAGGTTACAATATTATGAAAAAAAACAAGACCATGGTCACTCCGGCCCTGCCAAAGCATTTATAACAATAATAACCCACTCCAACCGTTAAAAATTATACATTCCGGAAAAAGAATTAAAACCGGACCGGTCAACCTTTTCAACGGAATCTTGTCTAACCCATATCAGACAGTTTACTATGAAGATAATTTTGCTTTATCTGTTTATTATATATGGTTTTATGCAATCGGTGGCTGCCCCGGCCCTTCCAGCCGGAGCGCCCGTGCACCAACCTGAACCTGTCATACTTTTTTGGCAACCGGTCAGGACAATTACCGATACCACAGGAAATCAGGAGGGTATATTATTGTTTGACGGCCATGGTCATGACAACCGGTTTGGTCTGCTTCCATTGTTCAACAGGATGATACCCATGCCGGATGGACACGATTCCGTGGCAGATGTCTCTGTCACCAGCCAGATCTGGCAACCTGTCACCACCGAAGCCAGCCTCAGGTTAAGAAACACAGAGCTGATTCCCGGTACTCTCTTCGTGGAAAAACAAACCGTCACCGTTCGGAAAACCGATTTCGCGCAGATCACCATCCTGCCCCTCAGGATTAATCCCCTCACCGGTATACCGGAACAACTCCTTTCCTTCAGCCTTGCAATAGTGACCATCCCTTCAGCAAAAAGCAACAAACCGGTAGCCTCCTATGCCGAAAACTCCGTCCTTGCTTCAGGCCGCTGGTTCAAACTGGCCACCCCCACGGAAGGAATTTACCGGATCACTTACCAGGACCTGGCCAGCTTTGGACTTGATCCCGGTTCTATTGATCCGAAAAACCTGAGACTTTATGGTAATGGCGGTGGCATGCTGCCCGAAGCCAATGCTTCACCACGGATGGATGACCTGATGGAAAATGCCATCCTGGTTGTCGGTGAACAGGACGGGAGATTCGACCCTCAGGATTACATCCTCTTTTTCGGCCACTCTCCCGACAAATGGGAATATCTGGAAACCGATAAAGTCTACCGCTTCCGGAAAAATATATACTCCGACAGGGCGCATTATTTCCTTACCGCAGATGCCGGCCCCGGGAAAAGAATTACCGTTGCCGTGCCCCCCTCAGGTCAGCCACAAACTATCGCCGAAACATTTGACGACTATGCAGCCTATGAAAAAGAGGAAGTGAACCTCATCAAATCAGGCAGACAGTGGTGGGACAAACAATATTTCGACCTGACTACCTCCCGCAACTTTATCTTTGATTTTGAAAACCTGGTCCTCACCAAACCCGTTTTTCTCTACACCCATCTGGCCGCCCGCTCCACTGTCGGCCGGACCTCCTTTACTATCTCCCTGCTGGGCACCACCATTAAAAACGTGGAGATCGATCCCATCACCGGGTCTTACGACAGTGATTTTGCGAAGGAGACATACGCTTCGGTAGCCTTTATTCCGCCATCACCGAGCCTGGATATCCGGTTTCAATATAATAAAAGTTCTTCCAGTTCGGTCGGCTACCTCGATTTTATCCACCTTAACGTCACCAGGATGCTTCGAATGAGGGGCCATCAGATGTTATTCCGCACCATGAACGGTGTCAAACAAGGCGGTATCACTGAATTTCGATTATCGGGCGCTCCGGCAGGCATGAAGATCTGGGATGTGACTTCCGGAGACCAGATTCGCGAAATACCATACACGATGAATGGTGAAGTGGCTGTTTTTACGATGGAAACCGAATCGCTGAAAGAATTCTGCGCGCTCACCGGACAGTCCTACCTTGTTCCGGATCTCCTTGGCTCAGTTCCAAACCAGAACCTGCATGGCATGCCCGTTCCCGATTACCTGATCATAGCCCCTCCGGCCTTTATGACACCAGCACAGCGGCTGGCAGATTTTCACACCTCCAACTCAGGCCTTACCGTGAGTATCACCAACCCTGAACTGATCTACAATGAGTTTTCAAGTGGTTCTCAGGATGTTACAGCCATCCGCGATTTTGTCAGAATGCTGTACAAAAAAGCTGCACCCGGTAAAGAACCCCGCTACCTGCTGCTTTTTGGAGATGCTTCCTACGATTATAAAAACCGGACTCAGAATAATACAAACATCATCCCTTCATTCCAGTCGGTAGCCTCCCTATCCCCCATCTCCTCCTTTGTTTCGGATGATTATTTCGGGATGCTGGACGACAACGAAGGACAGGCTGCCAACGGCAAACTCGATATCGGGATCGGCCGTTTTCCGGTCTTTACTGTCGAACAGGCTACCCAGGCAGTGGACAAGGTACTTTATTACTGCTCAGGCGATGAACGGGTAAAAAACGACTGGCGTAATGTTGTGACCTTCGTGGCCGACGATCAGAATGAGGGGGGTAACCTTTTTGTGGAAGATTCGGAGGACCTTTCCAAAATCATCGAAAAGGATTATCCACACTACAATGTGGATAAGATCTATTCCGACGCTTACAATATGATCTCCACCCCCGGCGGAGCCCGTTACCCGGAGGTGAACGAAGCAATCAGCAAACGGATGGAAAAGGGCTCCCTGCTGATGAATTATGTTGGTCATGGTGGTGAACTTGGCTGGGGCCATGAACGGATACTGGAAGTACCCGATATCATCCGTTACAGCAATAAAGACAGGATGCCGGTTTTTGTCACCGCCACCTGCGAATTCAGCCGCTTCGATGACCCCGAACGGGTGTCGGCCGGAGAGTGGGTTTTCCTGAACCCCGAAGGCGGAGGTGTTGCACTTTTTACTACATCCAGGCTTACTTTTGCGGGAACCAACAAATCCCTGCTGGTGAATTTTTACCAGCAAGTCTTCCGGCAGCAGTCAGGAAAATATATGAAAATGGGAGACCTGCTGGTGGCTTCCAAAACAGGAATGTCCAGTTCTCCCAATATCCATGCTTTCGTTCTCCTTGGGGACCCGGCCATGCAGATGGCCTATCCCGACCTCGAAGTGGTCACCACCTCCATTTCCGAAGGTACCGCCGCATCGCCTACGGATACCCTGCAGGCACTGGCAGAAATCACCATCAGCGGAGAGATCAGGGATGCGGATGGCAACATGGTCCCGCAGTTCAACGGCGTGGTCTTTCCTACCGTTTTCGACAAAGCATCGGAGATATGGACCAAAGCAAACCAGAAAGTGGGTTCACCCGTTCAGTTTTTCCTGCGTAAAAATCCCGTCTATAAGGGCACTGCGGAAGTAAAAGGAGGTAAGTTCTCGTTTACCTTTATCGTCCCGAAAGATATCTCCTATCAACTGGGGCCGGGAAAAATCAGTTATTATGCCCGCAGCATCGATACCGATGCCAACGGATCGGGCACGGTTTATGTGGGCGGATTCAATAACAAAGCACAACCTGACGATCAAGGCCCTGATATTGAATTATTTATGAACAGCAGGAATTTCCGCTCCGGCGGAATTACCAACCAGGATCCGTTACTGATAGCCGATGTCCGTGATCCGGCTGGAATCAATACGGTTGGAAATGGTATCGGTCATGATATTACAGCCATCCTCGATGAAAAATCGAATAATCCGATCATCCTGAACGACTACTACCTGGCCGATCTCAACACATATAAAAGCGGGGTTATCACCTATCCGATGAGCAAGCTGGCAGACGGGCCCCACACCCTGACCGTCAAGGTCTGGGATGTATACAACAACTCCACCGTTAAAACCATCCATTTTACAGTGGTATCAACGGATGAATTCGTGGTGGAGAAACTATTCAACTATCCCAACCCTATGACAAGTCACACCACCTTCAGTTGGGAAACCAACCAGGTGAATATGGCCACAGAAGCCGAAATTTCGATCTATTCCATGACCGGAGAACTGGTATGCATGCTGAAAGAAAACTTCCACAGTACAGGGTTCCGCAGGAATTCCATCCAGTGGGACGGCAACAGTCACAGTGGTGGTAAAGTGGGCTCAGGAATATACATCGTCAGGCTCAGACTGGAACTTTCCAATGGCAGCACCGTCCGGAAAAGTTCTAAAATGGTAGTCATCCGGTAATCCCATATTATTTCAAAGCCATTCCTATGCGATCTTTTTACCTAACGATATTGTTAACAGGTTTCCTTCTCACCGCTCCCGATGGTTTGATGTCACAGTCAACATCATCCGCCCTTTCTGCGGGAAAATGGTACAAACTTGCTGTAGTCCGGACAGGCATCCATCAGGTCACCTATGCCGGTCTTACCTCCATGGGAATAAATCCCGAAACCATCGACGTGGATAAAATCAGGCTCTTTGGCAATGGATCCGGTATGCTGCCGGAACAAAATTCGGCGCCCAGAACAGACGACCTGCGGGAAGTGGCCCTCGAAATCCACGACGGCCAGGACGGTCGGATGGATCCCGGAGACTATTTCCTCTTTTATGGCGAAGGTGCCGATAAGTGGGTTTTTGAAAAACAGACCCGGTTTTTCTCCCACCAGCGCAATCTATACAGCGACACTACCTATTATTTTTTAAACATGGACCAGGGCCCGGGTCGCCGGGTTGCCCCCTTGCCATTTATGAACCTTACACCCAATTACGAATCAGCATACTTTGACTATCCCCTTTCCCATGAGTCGGACCTGTACAATCCGGTACGGTCGGGACAGCAATGGTATGGCGAAGTCTTTGACCTGCACGCCAATACCCTGGATATTCCTTTTTACGTTCCTAATATCGATTCCACTGCTCCCATCAGGATCAAGACCTCAGTGGTTGGAAAGTCTTCCGCCATCTCATGGTTTATCATTTCCCGCAAGGGTGTAAAAATCGACTCTCTAAAAATCGAGCCAACTGACCCAAAAGAATACACCCGCGCCGGCAAAGCAAAGATCAAACAGACCACCCTGGCACCGGGAGGTGCCGACCAGACCCTGAACATGACCTACCCCCTGCCCACCCCTAACACTTCCGGATGGCTCGATTACATTGAAATGACCACCCGTTGCCACCTTGTCTGGAACGCTCCGCAGATGACTTTCCGTGATGTGCTCACCACCGGGCCTGACAGGATTACCAGGTATCTGCTGCGCCAGGCCAATCCGCAAATCAGTGTCTGGGATATAACAAATCCCTCCTCCATTCTTAATCTCGGACTAAGTTACGAAGAAGGAACGGCTACCTTTATTCGCCCGACAGATTCACTCCGGGAGTTTATTGCTTATGATGGCAGCGGGTTTTATCAACCCCGGTTTGTGGGTGAAGTACATAACCAGAATCTGCACAGCCATACTCCCACTACCCTTCTGATCGTCGCCCACCCGCTGTTTCTGGCGCAGGCAGAACGACTGGCGACCTATCACCGGGAACAGACTGGCATGACCGTAAGGGTGGCTGACGTCATGCAGGTATTCAATGAGTTTGCCTGCGGCCAGCCCGATCCGACCGCCATCAGGGATTATGTCAGGATGCTGCACGACCGTGGTTCGGGAGAAAACAAATTAAAGTATCTCCTGCTCTTTGGCGATGGCTCTTATGACCCCAAAAACCGTGTTCCGGGGAATAACAACCTGGTACCTACCTTTCAATCGGCCGAATCGCTCAACTCTACCACTACTTTTGTGACCGACGATTACTTCGGCATAATGGCGCCCGCTTCCGGATCGGACGCCAACGGCGTGATCGAGATCGGGATCGGAAGGTTTCCGGTTTCTACCGTGGCAGAAGCCACCTCCATGGTGGACAAGATCATCAGCTATTCAGGAAAACAGAAGCCGGTACGGTCTGACTGGAGAAACGTGATCACCTTTCTGGCAGATGACGAGGATCGCAACCTTCATCTGAACCAGGCTGAAGAGCTGGCACAGATAGTGAAATCCAAATATCCTGTATTCAACGTCAGTAAGATATATTTCGATGCCTATAAAATGGAGAAAATCCCGGGAGGTGAGCGGTTTCCCGATGCCACCCTCGCGATAAACGACGCGGTCGCAAAAGGATCACTGCTCATTAATTATACCGGTCATGGAGGAGAAAACGGCTGGAGTTATGAACAGGTGATCACCACTGCTGATATACTGTCGTGGAAAAATGCCGCCCAACTCCCGGTTTTCGTCACAGCAACCTGCGAATTCAGCCGGTTCGACAATCCGGAGCGATATACCGCCGGCGAGATGCTGATCAATCAGCCGGAAGGAGGGGCCATCGCGCTCTATTCGACCACGCGGCTTGCGTTTGCCGGACTTAACATCCTCCTGAACAAGAGTTTTTTCGAACATCTCATGGATAAAGACCATGATGGGAACTTTATCAGGATGGGAGATCTGATCCGGCTATCGAAAAACGACAATAAAAACAATTTTCAGCTACGGAATTTCGTGTTGCTGGGGGATCCTGCGCAGCAGATTGCTTTCCCGGAACATGTGGTAAGGACCAAACATATCAACGACTGGAATGCAGACCTGACCGATACCGTGCACGGACTCACCATGGTGCGTGTGAACGGACAGTTGGAAAACGGTGCGGGCGACAAACTGACCGATTTCAACGGCATCCTTCAATGCAAGGTCTTCGACAAACCCAACACTTACGTCACCCTGGGAAACAGGCCCAATGGTATAACTTTCCCGGCTCCTTTTCAGATTCAGGACCGACTGTTGTTTTCCGGTGAGGTCCCGGTAAATGAAGGAGAGTTCTGGGTAACCTTCCCGGTACCCAAAGGAATATCGCTGCAATATGGCCGTGGAAAAATCAGTTATTATGCCCTGGATTCAACCAGGGATGCCAACGGGTACAATTCGAATATGGTGATCGGAGGTCTTGATCCCTCCACCGATCCTGTCAACGACGGACCGGAGATAGGATTGTTCCTTGACGACCGGAATTTCCAGACAGGCCAGATGGTCGGGCCCCAACCGGTGCTGATTGCCGATCTTGCCGATACCAACGGGATCAACTGGCTCGGGCTGGGCATCGGACATGAGATCGTCATGGTGCTGGACAATGACTATCCGCATGCCAGGGTGCTGAACGATCATTTCTCTCCCTGGTTCAACTCCTGGTCAGGCGGCAGCCTCGAATATCCGCTACCTGCCCTTCCTCCCGGCAAACACACGTTATCGCTCAGGGCATGGGACCTGTTCGACAACTCTTCGCTGAAAGAGATCACCTTTGTGGTTCCGGAGCCCGATAAAGTTCATTTTGCCGATATCCGGGTGGCCCCGAACCCCATGGCAACCTCCACACAGTTTATCTTTATCGTCAATCAGGAACTGGCGGAGGATGTAAATATTACAGTCACCATATACGATTTACAAGGTCGCGAAGTGGCCACCCTCCGAAGCACTATCAGCGGCCATCTTCCCGCCCAGCACATTCTGCAATGGGATGGAACTGCCTCCTCCGGTGCATTGCCGGGGTCTGGGATCTATCCGTTCCGTATCCGTTTTGATGGGAAAAACGGAACCTTGTTTGAAACAATCCGGAAACTTATGATCCTCCGATGATTCCGCCGGAAGACAAGGGCTATTTTTTTTTCCGGGCAATAACTATCCGGCAAAAGCGTTAATTTTGCGCCACTTTTTTGAACATGCCAATAACCTTATCTTATTTCCATGAAAATTAAATCATTCCTCCTGTTAATCCTTGTCGTTGCATTTTCAAATATTTTTGCCCAGGATCCCAATGACCAGGAACAAGCTGATGGTTCCAGGGTAATTTCAACTGCCGTTCCATTTATCACCATTGCTCCGGATGCCAGGGGTGGCTCCATGGGAGATGTTGGAGCTGCAACCGCCCCCGATGCCTATTCCCTTTTCTGGAATCCTGCCAAATATGCCTTCATCGATAAAAGTTTTGGTTTCGGGATCGGATTTGTACCTTGGCTAAGACAACTCGTCAACGACATCGGTCTTTACTCCGTTTCAGGTTTTGGACGACTGGGAGATAAACAGACCATTGCCGCTTCACTCCGCTATTTCTCTTTAGGTGCTATTGAATTTACCAACGATATTGGGGCGACGCTCGGCGAGGTGAAACCCAACGAATGGACGATTGACGCCACCTATGCCAGGAAGTTTTCAAGGTCTATCTCCGGGGCAGTTGCCGGAAGGTTTATCTATTCCAACCTGGTGCCGATGGCCATAACAGGTTATGACGTCCGCCCGGGAACCTCCGTCGCTGTCGATGTGGCCATGTATTACCATAAAGAACTTGAAATAAAAGGACTGGAGGCTGCCTTTTTTGATTTTGGGGTGAATATCTCCAATATTGGCGCAAAAATGTCGTACAGCAGTTCCTCTATTGTCCGGGACTTCATTCCTACCACCCTCCGCCTGGGCCCCTCCTTTACCATGGACATCGATGCTTATAATAAATTTTCATTTGCCATCGATCTGTCAAAATATCTGGTTCCTTCTCCACCGGTTTATCTCCGGGACACCAGCGGAAATATTGTGATCATTAACAACGAAAAAGCGATACACCGTGGAAAAAATCCCGATGTCTCCGTCGTCCAGGGAATGATCCAGTCGTTTTACGATGCCCCATACGGATTCAAAGAAGAGTTGCAGGAGATAAATGCCGCGTTGGCAGCCGAATACTGGTACAACAAACTTTTCGCCGTGCGTGCCGGTTATTACTACGAATCAAAATACAAGGGCGACCGGCAATATTTTACCATCGGGGCAGGGTTGCGGTATAATGTGTTCGGACTTGATTTCTCTTACCTGGTGCCGGTCAGGAGTAACAACCCCCTGCAACATACCCTGCAGTTTACCCTCCATTTCAATTTTGACCAGCAAAGATCGGGGCCTCAGGTTGGCACTAATTAATCAGGTTTTTTCATCTCTCTCCTGACCGATGTTCCGCATAGGATTCGGATTTGACACCCATGCCCTTGCCCCCGGCAAGCCATTGCTCCTGGGTGGCATTGCCATTGACCACGATCGCGGGGCAGTGGGCCACTCCGATGCCGATGTCCTGATCCATGCCATTATCGACGCTTTACTGGGTGCAGCGGGCCTTCCCGACATCGGGCAGCAGTTTCCCGATACCAGCGAATCTTTCAAAGGGATCGACAGCCGGGAACTCCTGCACCGCACCATGAACATGGTCCGTAGTCATCAGTACGAGCCGGGCAACATCGACACCACCATTGTGTTGCAGCGTCCCAGGGTTGCCCCCTATATTCCGGAGATCATCCGGTCTCTGGCCGAAACGATGCAATTGGCCCCCTCTTCCATCTCTGTCAAGGCGAAAACCAGTGAAAAACTTGGCTTTATCGGGAGGGAAGAGGGCATTTCCGCCTACGCGGCAGTGTTGCTGTATAAAACCGTCTGAGGTAATTTGATTCCCCGGTTTGGTGAATTTCAGAATTATCTTTACCTTTGCAGACCTTTTTTAAATTTATTATAAATTTGTAAAAATCAACAGGAAATGCTAAACCATTACGAAACCGTTTTCATTATGACTCCCGTTTTGTCTGAAGAACAGATGAAGGAAACGGTAGAAAAGTATCAGAAGTTCCTTGTGGGCAAGGGCGCCGAGATCGTCCACGAGGAGAGTTGGGGCCTGCGCCGGCTCGCCTATCCTATCCAGAAGAAATCGACCGGGTTTTATCACCTGATCGAATTCAAAGCCGATCCATCTATGATCCGCGAGTGGGAAGTGACCTTCAAGCGCGACGAACGCATCCTCCGGTTCCTCACCGTGGTGTTTGACAAGCACATGCTGGCCTATAGCGAGAAAAAACGCAACAAGGCCAAGGCTGCCAAAGAAGAAACTGTTTAATCACCCGCAAACACCACAAAACCATGGCACAACAACAAGGCGAAATCAAGTATTTGACCCCGATTGCGGTTGATACGAAAAGAAAAAAATACTGTCGCTTCAAGAAGAGCGGAATCAAGTATATCGACTATAAGGATGCGGACTTCCTGCTCAAGTTCGTGAACGAGCAGGGGAAACTGCTCCCCCGTCGCATCACCGGTACCTCCACCAAGTATCAAAGGAAAGTATCACAGGCAGTTAAACGGGCACGGCACATCGCGCTGCTGCCTTATGTTGGAGATTTATTAAAATAAGGAGGCGGAACGATGGAAGTTATTTTAAAACAGGATGTCCTGAACCTGGGTTATACCAACGAACTGGTAAACGTCAAGCCCGGTTATGCAAGGAATTATCTCATTCCGCAGGGAATGGCAATACCGGCAACCGAATCGAACAAGAAAGTGCTGGCAGAAAACCTGAAACAGAAAGCCCATAAAGAGGCTAAGGTGAAGAAGTCGGCCGAAGAACTCTCGGAAAGCCTGAAAAATGTTACCGTGAAGATCGGTGCCAAAGCAGCCGAAAGCGGAAAGATTTACGGCTCGGTCAACGCCATCCAGGTGGCCCAGGCCCTTAAGGAGCAGTTTGATTTTGAGGTTGACCGGAAGAAGATCCATGTCGACCATGAACACATCAAGGAACTCGGCACCTACAAGGCCAAAGTCACCCTGCACAAAGAGGTTCAGGTGGAGATCACCCTCGAAGTCGTAGCAGAATAGAAGACCTTCCGGGTTTTTAATCCCGGAATGTTTGGAAGGGAGAAGACCTTCCGGGTTTCGAAAACCCGGAAGGTCTTTGCATTACCGTTCACCCCCAGAACCCTACCGTTCGGTCAATATTTCATACCGTTCAATCATTTGTCGGGTTTTTCTTATCTTTACACATCTATTTTCGCTATATGAAAACATATAGTGCCATTATTGTTGACGATGAACCCAATGTTAGGGAGAGTCTTCAGATACTGCTTCAGAACCATTGCCCGGAGATAAAGGTATGCGCACAAGCCGGCTCAGCAGGGCAAGGCCGCGAACTATTGAAACAGTATGACATTGAATTCATCTTTCTTGATATCGCCATGCCAAAGGAAGATGGATTTTCCTTTCTGAATTCCATTGAGAATAATAAGTACGCTGTAATTTTCATCACCGCGTTCCAGGAATATGCCCTGAGGGCCCTTAAAGCAAATGCTATCGATTATTTACTCAAGCCCGTCAGCTACATTGAACTGAAAACAGCCGTTGCAAAAGCGATTTACTATTTCGAGATTCGAAACTCCAGACCCGCCATCCGGACGATCTACCAGGAATCGCTGAACAGCCTTCAGGAACACATGCTTTCAAGGGATAAAATAACAGAAAAGATCACCATTCTGGAGCAATATGGGTTCAGAATATTGAAACTTAGTGAACTGATGTATATGCAGGCCGACAGCAACTACACCATCCTGCACCTTTCGGGACTGGAAAAAATCGTAGTTACCCGATCCCTATCAGAGTTTGAGGAGATGATCAACAACCCCCTGTTTGTTAGGATACATAAATCAACCATACTCAACCTCGATTTTCTGAAGTCATATTCCAGTTTTCAGGGCAACACGGCTGAACTCAGCGATGGTACGAGGCTTTCAATTTCCAGAAGAAAATTGATCGAATTCAGAGAGGCCGTCGACAGGTTTGCGAAAATTATTGAGCATAGATATCCGCAGAACTAATTGATAAACGGAAAACTCTTTTCTCTCATCCTGGTAGTATTTGCAAATATATCCGTGTTTGCGCAGGATCCTTTTGTACAGAACCTCTCGACTGCTGATGGATTACCTTCAAACCAGGTTTACCCGGTTTATGAAGACAGCCGGCATTTTATCTGGTTTGCCACCGATGCCGGCGTGGCTCGCTATGACGGCTCAGGCTTTTTATACCTGAGAAAACGTGATGGCCTGAACTCAAACCAGATCATCAGGATTAAAGAGGATTCGCGGGGAAGAATCTGGTTTTTCAACCTGAACGCCACGATGAATTTTTTTTACAATGGCATTTTGTACAATTCTAAAAACGCCCCTTTCCTTGATTCGCTAAAATTCAGGTCCATTTTCCGGGACTTTTATGAAGACAACGACAGCATACTCTATTTTTTCAATAGCGGGGAAAATGAATTTTATTCCCTTGGATATGACAACGTAGTTCACAAACATACCCTACCTATTTATAACTTACCTGATAACCAAACAAATGAATCCCGTACAATACATGCCGAAGTAGTCTATATGACCAGAGTTAAGGGAGGCAAATTATACCTTTATACAAAATTAGGTTTACTCAAATACAGCAACCCGAAGGCACAACCGGAACGGGAACCATTGAATTTTTCTTTGCTTAATGCCCTGATTGCCAACGACAGCACAGTTTATTTCATGGTCGATTTTTTTATCCCGAAAAAATTCAGATTATTAAAATACATAAACAATCAATTGGTTGACTCACTTACTTTTCCCGCACATCTGTATCCGTTCAGAATCACTGCCATGCTGGAAGAACCCGGTGGTTACCTATGGGTTGCAACAAGTAACCTCGGACTATTTTACCTGAAAGATAAACAAATTATAAAACACCTCGATATTCCGGCTGCTCAGGCGCTTATATGTGACCATGAAGGGAACGTATGGACCAGTTCGCTGAAATATGGAGCATTTAAAATCAAACCCGGTTTTCGTGGCCACATCCATTATAGTCGTGACCAGTTTGCAGGCAGAGGTATTACCGCGCTGGCAAAACACCGTGAAAAAGGCATTTGGTGCACAAACGGAAAAACAGCATTTCTGCTGCAGAATGGTGTTTTTTTTCGGACATCTTTCAATGTGACCGGCGCCGTGTTCAATCAAATAGTTCATCTTGAGAATAATGACCTGCTGATTGGGGAACCGAATAACCGACTCAATACTCTGCCTTACATCCGGATCAATCAGAAAAGCAAACAACTGATCCATTCACCGGCCCTTGTTTCCAGATTTGAGATAAAAAAAATTGTGGCTAACAGACATTGTGATGAAGCCAGTTCATTTTATAACTACAATCTTCTTCTCCCGGATAAAAACAAACCAGGTGAATTTAAAATTCTGTTTTTCCCTCACGGGCGAATCTATAACACCTTCTATAATGCCACAGGGGACCTTTGCATCAATTCCAGGATCAATTGCCGTTATGTAAATGGCCGGTTCGAGAAGGATCCCCGAATCTCTTTTCTCGACAACAAGATCATCACCGGTCACCTTGCCCTGAATCCCTCAACTGATTTGTTAAATATCGACGGTGACGATCTTTACCTCCTCTCCGGTATAAAAACAGCCAATCTAACTGCGGCTTTTAACCAGTCCATTGATCAGCAGATCAGGAACATAGCTTATGATCATCCAAATTTGTTCCTGACCACATCGTCGAATGTCTATATTGCAAAGTATCCAATGAATGCCTTTCATGGGAAACAGGTTGAGATCAATCCACTGGACATTGAGTTTAATACCATTCATGCAATCCTGATCTACAACGACACCCTGTACATCGGCAGCGAAGACGGGCTGACACTGATTCCTTACTCATCCCTGGGAACCATTCCGACCAATCTGCCAATCCCCTATTTCAGGAACATTTTGATTAACGGCAGGGAACACCCTTTGGCTGAGAAGCTCATTCAGGTTCGGGGCAAACATCAGATGCAATTTTCGTTTGGAAGCATCAACTATTCCGGCAGTCCGGTATTGTATTCCTACATGATGGAAGGGATTGATACGACATGGAAAACAGTAAGTGAAAGCAATATTGTTTTTCAGAATCTTCCCAAGGGCAACTATCATTTAAAACTCAGGGCGCGAAAACCTACCACAAACTGGAGCGAAGTGACCGGGTATGAAATTGTTGTTCTTGCAACCGTGCTGCAGCAACCGCGTTTTTATATTTCGGTTTTCCTGGTACTGTGCGGGATCACCATCATATTGGTACTACTTCAAAAAAACCGGAGGCTGAAACGCAGGGAAACGGAGCAACAGATTGTGCTGCTGGAGCAAAAGGCATTGCATTTGATGATGAACCCTCATTTCATTTTCAATACCCTGGGGTCAATCCAGAAATTTCTGCTGCAAAACCAGCCGGATGCTGCCGGCTTGTTTCTCTCGCAGTTTGCGCGTTTGATAAGGCAAAACCTCAATTCCATCAAGGAGGGGATGACCGGACTGGACGACGAGATTGACCGGTTGAAAAACTACCTTGAACTGGAACAACTCAGGATGCAGCACAAGTTTGATTACCGTATCACGGTCGATAGCAACGTAAGCGAGGACGAGATCATGGTTCCTTCCATGATTCTGCAGCCCATCGTCGAAAATGCCATCTGGCATGGTGTTTCGGCCATCGAAGAACAGGGGTTGATTACTATTTCGTTTCATCTGCACGACCATAATGCGTTAAAAGTTATGATCCGCGATAATGGCCCCGGATTTAAAAATACACCCAACCCGGAATCCACTGACGATAAACATCTGGGCATGGGCATGAGTCTCACCCGTAAGCGCCTGGCCTATCTTGGCAGCCGACAGCAGGTGAAAACCGAACTCCTGATCACCGATACCAGTCCAGGAACCCAGGTAATGCTCGTTATCCCATTTAATTATGGTGAGATTATGTAACCATCCGGCCCGGATTTAGCCTATCCGATTTTCAGAATCCCCTTACCGTTCCCTCACACATTACGACCGTTCATTTCAGGGCAGTGACCGTTGCCTCAATGATGTGGTTTCACAGGTTTACATGTATGTAAATTGCATGTTTATTTGTCGCCGGGAGATGTGTCAATCAGCCTTAATATAATCGAAACAATAAAGCGGGTATCATAACAACATGATTACCATAGTTTTAAAAAAACAGAAAAGTCATGAAAAAATTTTTAACGAATGTATCGGTAAACGGAGTATGGTGGTTTTATGCTACCATCGCAATTCTGCTGGCTTTTCCGCATACAGCAAAGCCGCAGATTGCCATTCCCAACCCCGTCTGCTATGGCCAGCCGATTAACCTGTTCTGCAATTTACCGGGTTGTGAAAATCCAGGGGCGACCATCATCTGGGAAAACTCCAACGGATCATGGACTTCAAGCGACAGAGACCCCGTGATTAATCCGGGTGATGTGGGCTACGCCTCAGATGAATTCTACCTCAGCGTGAGTTATTCGCCACCTCCGGGAGGGTTTTCCGGCGGGGTAACTTCTGTGGTTATCAATCCGCAAATTATTCTAACCCTGACGCCTGCCAACGCAACCAGTTGTTTTGCAGATGATGGTATTATTAATCTCATGGTATCAGGCGGTACTCCCCCTTTCATGTTTTTATGGAGCAATAACGCCACAACCCAAAACCTCCTGAATTTGTACCGAGGAGTGTATTCTGTTACGGTTACCGATGGCCATGGTTGTCAGGCAACTGGTTCGGCGACAGTTGGCCCCCCTGACCTTATCGCTGGCTCGATCAGCGGCAGCCAGACAATCTGGGCTGGGACAGCACCTGCACAACTGACCGGTGTTGCGCCCGCCAATGGGACTTCACCCACCTACCAGTGGCAAAAATCAACGATGATTACCGGGCCCTTTACTGACATCGCCGGCGCCACCAACCTCAATTACCAGCCGGAGACTTTGACAGCCACAACGTATTACAGGCAGGTACAAAATGCCGTGGGAAGCTGTGGCGGACCGCTGCCCACCAACGTCGTGACCATCACAGTGAACCCGAACCTTTTAGATTTCGGCGATGCCCCTGATGATACGAATTTCTTTAATTTTGTTTACAGAACCTTGCTGACCAATAATGGGGCCAGACATCAGATAGATACAGCAGTATATCTGGGATATGGGGTGACCCCGGAACCAGATGGAAAACCAAGCCAGAACGCTGATCTCGATGATAATGACGATGGAATATGGTTTAATGGTTTAAACCAATCAAGTTTACATGTGGGACAGAATTATATAACCGTTATTACATCTGTTGATGGATTTCTTGATGCATGGATTGATTTAGACAGTGATAAAAACTGGGAAGGCATTGGAAAACATGTTTTGCTATCATACCCTGTTTATCTTGGTACAACTTATAGTATCCCGTTTATCCATCTGGAAGATTCATATATCGATAAAACCGGATATGCAAGATTTCGCTTCCGGACATCCCCATCCCCTATTAGTTATGATGGTTTTGTTGAAAATGGCGAGGTTGAAGACTACTTGGTATCAGTGCTAAATCCAATACCAATTGGAGACTCCTTAGACTATGGGGATGCCCCCGATTCTTATCGGACCACTTCCTTATATAACGGTGCCCGTCATGATACAATAGGTTATGTAGTCCTGGGACGAAACATCACCTATGAAGTACAAGGTAAACCCTCTGCAAATGCCGATGAGGATGAGTATGACGACGGGGTGGTTTTTGCCACAACTTCTGGTATCCCTTTCTTACAATCTGGTGTAAACCAAATTAATGTAACTACCACATTAACTACTACTACGACCGGATATCTCGATCTCTGGATTGACTATGACAACTCGGGAGACTGGGCTAGCGAAAATCTGGGTCCTGAGCATGTAATCATTGGGCATCCTCTTCCTTCAGGAACCAATCCTGTCACAATCTCTCTCCCTGCTTTCAATTCCGACCTGTTTTATTTCACCTATGCGCGGTTCCGTTTTCGTTCATCGCCTGGCCCGATCAGTTTTACCGGTGAAATCGAAGACGGGGAAGTGGAAGACTACAAAATAATGCTGTGTGTCCCCGATTCCGATCCTGAAATTATCCGGGATACAGCTTTTTGTAGCCTTGATTCACTTTATACGATACCGTTAGTTTATCAGAACGATTTCTGTAATATAACCCAAACCCGGTGGTTCTATCGATACGGTTCAGGAATGGCCTGGATACCATACCAAAATTCGAATGGCGAGTCAGGTTTAAATTTTAAATTATCCGATTTGAATATTACCGGCGACAATTTCGAAGTGAAAGTAGAACTTGAACTCAATTGTCACCCTTGCCCTCCATTCACTTTATGTGACTCCGCCACTGTCACCTTATGTCATCGAGAACCTTTTCATATGATCAGCGCTTACAAGGTCGTGCCTGAAGGCTATTGTGGTGTGGCTGCTCCTGAGCAAGTCACGGCAACGATTACCTCCCCGGTCTTTCCGGAGTGCGGTTATGAATATATACGATGGTATCTCAACAATGAACTTGTTGCGCAGGGCGCCGGGTCATATTTACCCCCTCCTCTCTGGTTCACAGGTGATGAAGAAGAGTGCTATACCGACCATATTCTTACAGTAAAGGTGAAGAAAATCCCCTGCCCTGAGCAAAGTAAAACAATCACAATCAGGATTTTCAATCCAAATTCACCGTTAGGCGCTCTCGAAATAGACCCTGATGAGGATTATTCACAACCGTACTGCTATGGTGAAGATATTACGCTAAAATATGAACCCTTGTGTGCCGGTGATCCTCCAACATGGACATGGCACTCAACAACCATCGACCCACCCACTGCATATAGCCCGATTGGCGAAAGTGGCACAAGAAACCCGGTTTATAATACCAACCGGCTTTATGAAACCACCTGGTTCATTATTGAAAAGAAAAATGGCGAATGTCCGATACAGACAATAAGCAAGAAAATAAGAATAAAACAGCCAGTCGCTATCAATTATTTTACTGCCAATCCTGATGCATGTGCCAGGGACATACAACTATCTCTTGGTTTTACTCCACCTCTTGAGGGCGAAGGCTGTTCGTACATAATCAACTGGTATAAAGACGGAAACGTGATTAATTTCCAAAATCACACAGGATCAGGAACATACGCAATCCTTAACCTCAACAATGTTATGAATTGTGCGGGGAACTATTATGCCACAATACACGATGATTGTTGTAATCAAATTGCGAAATCTGACATATTGCACATTGAGCCTACCTGTTTCCCTGTAATTTCAGGCCCATGCTATCGTTGCTTTAAAGATAAATCACCTATTCTATTAACAGGTTCAATGGTGAAGGAGCCAAATGAACCATGCCCGTTTAACTGGGGATGCAGTTTCCAATGGTTTTTAAATGACCTGCCAATTCCGGGAGCTAACGGCCTTATTTATTCATCCGCAGTTGCCGGTACCTTTCGATTAGAAAGCACCTGCCCGACACCATATGGCACCTGCGTGAGGACATCACTACCACTTACTGTTGTACAATGCGATTCCTGTCAGACTTTCTATAAAATTGATCATCAAATTGAATCCACCACAGTAGAACAGGGGGATGTGTTTAAAAAACATGCAAGAAATACCCTCACGGTTGGTGATCCATACTATTTTATCGTTAAACCCGGAGGAAATGCAGAACTTTCCGCATGTGAACGAGTATTTCTGTTAAATGGTTTTTCGGCCGAATCGGGTTCCCGATGCAGGGTGTTCATCAAGAACCTGTGTTGCGGAGAAAAATCTGCAGAAATTGTCAATAATGAACTTATATGGTCTGAACAAACGGTCGAAACAAGGGAAAACAGCCTGTTCCGGGTTTATCCCAACCCAACGACCGGATCCTTTACACTTGAATTTTTAGGTTCGCAGGAAGATCCGGATAAGGCCAACACACATGTTGAGATACACAATCTCATAGGCAACCGGGTTTACAGCGCAGACCTCCCTTCCCTGATACAACACACCATCAACCTGGCAGGACAACTACCCGGAATGTATTTGATCAGGGTGGTTCGGAACAACAGATTGGGTATCGAAAGGATCATCAAGCAATAAACCTAAGGCACTTATCTCAGGTATCCTTCTGCATGCTGATCGGAATAAAAGACACCCGAAGTGTCATAATTATTAAAAACAAATTGAAATGAAAAAGATAATCAATACTCAATTGGCGCTTTTTCCAGGCGTCGTTCTGGCAGCCCTTGTCTTTTCTTTCGGCCTCCTTCAGGGCCAGAACATTGCACTGCATTTCGACGGGAATAATGATTATATTCACCTGTCGCCGATAAATTGCATGCCCGCAGCCAACCCTGATTTTACCGTTGAAATGTGGTTTAAGATGCAGGATATTCAACCATGTGAAGGATGGGACATTCCTGCGGGACTATTCGCATTCCATGACGGGTTGTCAAGGTTTTTTATCGGCGAACGAAACGGGCATCTGCAAATTCTTTATTCATGCTTCTTATATTGGGGGAATTGGGGCATACCGGTATTTCATGAGGTATCCACATCATTGTTAAATATGCTTGAAATTAACAAATGGTACGCCTTGTCAGTAGTCCGGGCAGATGACACGCTGAAGGTCTTTCTTGATTGCAACAAGGTCTTTGATTCAGCAGGTTTCTTTACTTATGAAACTACGGTGTTCAGCCCTTCGCTCTTTGAAGTGGGAAAAAGTACCCCAGGATGGTTATACATGGAGGCCCCCTGTCTTTACTGGCACGGGGAGATTGATGAGGTGCGTCTATGGAAAAAAGCCCTGTTGGACGAGGATATTCAGCAGCTCAGTTGCAAACCCTGCCTGCCTGATTGGTTGTATTATAATAATCAGGAAGACCTGCTGGCCCGTTGGTCCTTTGATGATGCCATTCCCGGAGGTAACAATACCGGCAAAAGCCAGGTGGAGGATTGGTCCGGAAATAATCTGAATTGCTACAACCCGGGCATTCTTCACAACTTTTCGTTAACAGGCAATGAAAGCAACTTTATCAATTCTTCAGCTTTTGAAGATTTCTATCTCAATCATCATATTCAGTTAAGAAATGCAGCAGCCACAATGCCAATCACGGAGATATGTTCCGGTGACCGAATACATTTCAGCATTGTGAACAGTGCAGGTTTCCCACCGGCAAACTTTCCCGGGAATACTACAGTAACCTGGTATTATAGTGATGATCTGGGAGGGAGCTGGACAGAAATCCAGCCAATTCCCGGACAGGCGCCATTTGGTGATAATTCTTTCTGGTTTGGGCAAGGGCAGGTAAGCCAACCAACCACTTTGAACAACTGCGGCCTGGTTTCAGAAATTTTCAGACACTTCAGAGCAAAAATATCGGTCTGGGATGCACAATACACCCACTCCTGCGATTTTTATGCAGAGACACAAACTCCATTAAAAATTTGTTGTCCGGTTGAATTGTCAATGACAATGACACCAGGACCGCCGGAGGTTTTGTGTGCCAGCGACATAGTCATGTTTAATGTTAAGGTCGCTACAGGACTTCCAGAGCCTGGTCCGACCAACTTCGTCACTATTTCGTGGGAGGTAATCATTAATTCGGATGTAATCCCACTAACCGGGCCTGCTTATACTGACAAGGAGGAAATTTGGTACCCGCATATGTCTTTTACCCAATTTTCACCAGGCACGGTTTGTTTCAGGGCTACTGTCAGTAACTGTGCCTGCGACACGCAAAAGATAACGAAATGTATCACCATTGACCCGACGCCCATTTGTGGAACAATTACAGGTGCAAGCGAAAACCTTATACCAACAGGAATCCCCAATGAATACTTGATTTGTCCGGATAACGATGCAGCTATTGCAATAGAAACTTCATTCCAGAAATGCAGGCCGCAATGGCAGTATAAATTCCCAAACACAACCAATAGCTGGGCAAACCTGGGATTTACGAATCCGGTGCAAAACACCAATGTGTTGCCTCATTACAGGCCATCCGGATCTCCTTACTTATGGCCCGCTGGTGAAACCTGCATCATGTATCGAATTGCGTGCCTGCCGTTGAACCATCCAAACTCCGGATGTGATACTTGTTTTAGCAACGAAATCAAAATTTGCCTGAAACCAGGGTTGAATAAACCATTTATCGTTGGGCAAAATCCCATTTGTGACGGGGCAGAAACGCCATTGAGTTTAGGTGGAACCGCAAACCCGGGATATATATACAAATGGTACCACAACGGAGAATTTCTGGGTTCAGGAACTACTTATCAGGCATCACAATCCGGAAGATATATGATTTGTGTTTCGGAAGAAGATACATGCAAGGAGACGAAATGCTCCGAACCATTTGATCTGGATGTTTGCGCCATTATTGCCTCCATCAGTTGTCCCATCCCTGATTGCCCGTGCATAGGTGACACCATAACCCTCAGCGCAGCAGGTTCTTACTCCACCTGCGGAGGGACGCTGACCTTTTCGTGGAAAATAGATGGTGTTGAAGTGTCCACAGACGAATTTTTAGAACACGTCCCCTCTCCCACCGGAACCACTTATTCATTAACGGTTACAGACGAGAATGGTTGTATCGGCACCAAACAGAGGACAGTTGTGCCATGCGATTGCACAGAATGATAAAACAAAAGACATACTTAAAACCCCAAGCTTATGAAAACCTTAACTTCAGCCTTCATGGTGTTCCTGACTTCAGCGTGCATGCTCAGTCACGCCTACGCCACATCCTGCACTAACGCCATACCAATATCCCTGAATACGGGAGCATTGCCCTATGTGATCAACCCCATCATCTGTGGCCTATCTGACGATATTAATGCGAATAACGTAACCAGCCCCTGCCCCGGGGCCGATATGGCCTACCTGAACGGACAAGAAAGCCTTTACAAATTATCGATAACCGGCACCGAAAACTTAAATAATATTTCGTTTTCCTACATCTGTCAATATTCCTCTGGTGTCGGTCCGGACCGATATACAGGCCTCTTCCTCTATGAAGGTTGCCCGACTGCCCCTGATGGTGTTTGTATAGCGTATAATACCGGAAACTGCGGAGTCACACTGGCGTTTGACAATAACTCATCACAGATCGATCTGATAGCCGGCCATACCTACTATCTGATCATTGATACTCCGGTTAGCAGCACCAATGCGTGCCCGGGAAATCTTACCATTCAGACCTATTGTCCGGACATCATCGTGGCCCCGATTATAGTCGATGTCTGCTGTCCCGGAGCTTGTAATGGCTATATTGACCTTACGGTTTATGGATGTTCCCCACCCTGGTCCTTTCTCTGGAGTAATGGGGCGATCACTGAAGATATCTATGGCTTGTGCGAAGGTGACTATTATGTGATGGTAACCGAATGGAATGCAGACAACCCTTCCGGAACCATGTCCACCTTTGGCCCCTTTACGGTGGGTGTAGCCAATATCGTCCCGGAATTCTTCACTGTTACCGGCGCTGCAATTTCAGCGGTGTGCTACGATGCCACCAACACGATCACGGCCCGAAACTTCATTGTAACCGGCACCGGTGCAGCGGAACTGTTGGCCGGCGTGAAAATTCTGATACAGCCAGGCATGAAGGTGCATACCGGTGGAAATTTCCGGGCTTACATATCTAATACTTACTGCAGCGCATCGCAGGGCAGTCCGGGGAATACCTCCGGAATTTCCCAACCGGAAATACCATACGAACCAACTTTCGGACAGTACACACTCTGTCCTAATCCTACCAGCGGAAGTTTCATCCTGAAACGAAAAGACGATAGATTCCTCGATGCTGTGAATGTGAAGATCTGCACCATGAGCGGAAATCTTGTTCTGACCTGGCCGGCAACGGGTGAAAAACAGTGCTTGGTCCCGTCATCCGCCCTGCCTGCCGGCCTCTACTTTGTAACGGTGATGGCTGATGATCATATGGAGACCATCAAACTGGTCAAGACCATGTAACCGAATAAATCCCTACCGAAAGGGATCAAGTGTTTTATCAGATCAGCACTGTAAATCCGTCCGGACCTTCTATCAAACCTTCCGGGTTTTAAAAACCCGGAAGGTCTATTCGGAGTTAAATACTATTTTTGTCCAATGCTTCGGGATACAGACCTTCCAGATTTTAAAAACCTGGAAGGTCTGTCTGAAAAAAAACAGATCAATGCTGTCGAAAAACCAGATAAAACATATACAATCCCTGAACATGAAGAAATTCAGGGAGGACTCGGGGGAATTTGTCGCCGAAGGCCATAAACTGGTGACCGACCTGGCCACATGCCCTTTTCCGGTCAAAGGAATATTTGCTACTGCCGCCTGGATAGCCGATAACGAGATGTTTATGAAAAGTCGGCCACTGCCGATCACCGAAGTCACCGATCGTGAAATGGAGCGCATTACCCTCCTCTCCTCCCCTTCCCCGGTGCTCGGCGTGTTTGGTATCCCCGACCATAGCGGGAAGCCGATCCCTGCCATTGATACCCGGGATACCCTGTTCCTTGCACTGGACGACATCCGCGACCCGGGAAACCTGGGGACCATCATCCGCATCGCCGACTGGTTTGGCGTAACCACGATCTTTTGCTCCGAAACATGCGTCGATCAGTTCAATCCGAAAGTGGTGCAGGCTACCATGGGATCCATCGCCAGGGTAGGGATCTTCAGGACGAACCTGGGAAAACTCCTCGGGGCTTTCATCCGGCAGGGTGCCG
>CAYLVY010000012.1:4268-46561 GCA_964387205.1 uncultured Draconibacterium sp. | reverse complement strand
TTTTTCATAGGCGAAAAAATTGAAATAGGCCGAAACAATGGAGAGTTCTGAATCCCTCTCTATCTGTTGGTCAAGAAAATCGCCAACACTTCCACAGGAAAAATTATCCCGGATTGAAGTATTCATCTGTTGAGTAATTTATAGGGAGCTAAGGTAGTGAATAGACTATTGTCAATCGCAGCAACGGATTCTTTCCCGGCGAAAAAACGTATCTTTACACCACTTTTCGCAACCCTATGATTACTCACGACACGATCGATACCATTGTACAAACCGTCCGGATCGAGGAGGTGATCGGAGATTTTGTCCAGTTGCGCCGCAGGGGGGTCAACCTGCTGGGACTATGTCCGTTCCATAACGAAAAAACCCCCAGTTTCACCGTCTCTCCGGCCAAGGGGATCTTCAAATGCTTCGGATGCGGCAAAGCGGGAAACGCCGTGAACTTCGTCATGGAACATGAACATTTTTCGTATCCCGAAGCGCTGCGTTACCTGGCAAAGAAATACAACATCGAAATTGAGGAGGAGGAGCAAACCCCCGAACAGATCCAGGAGCTCAACGAAAAAGAGAGCCTTTACAACCTCAATGCCTTTGCCCAGCAGTTTTTTACCTCCGCCCTGCTCGACACACCGGAAGGAAAATCGGTCGGCCTCTCCTACTTCCGCGAACGCGGGATCAGGGACGATATGGTGGCCAGGTTCCAGCTTGGTTTCAACCCGGGCCGTTGGGATGCCTTTTCGGAAAATGCCCTGAAACAGGGATACAAAAAAGAATACCTGGTGAAAACCGGCCTCTCCGTGGAGCGCGACAACCGCCTGTTCGACCGCTTTCATGGCCGCGTGATCTTCCCCATCCACAGCGCATCGGGACGGGTGATCGGCTTCGGCGGCAGGATACTCCAGGGCGATAAACAGATGGCGAAATATATCAATTCGCCCGAATCGGAAATCTACAACAAGAGCAAAACCCTCTACGGGATCTTCTTTGCCCGAAACGCCATCGTAGCCGCCGATAATTGCATGCTGGTTGAGGGATATACCGATGTGATCTCGCTCCACCAGGCCGGGATCGAAAACGTAGTTGCCTCCTCCGGTACCTCCCTGACCATCGACCAGATCCGGATGATCAAACGTTATACCTCCAACATCACCATCCTCTACGACGGTGATCCTGCGGGTATCAAAGCCTCGTTCCGGGGCATCGACATGATCGTGGAACAGGATATTGCCGTGAAAATCGTCCTCTTTCCCGATGGTGAAGATCCCGACTCCTTCGCCCGGAAACACCATCCTTCCGAAGTCAGTGATTTTTTAAAACAGAATGCCGTCAACTTCATACTGTTCAAAACCAGGCTACTGCTGGGAGAAACCCAGGGAGATCCGATAAAAAAAGCAGCGCTGATAAGGGAAATTGTCTCCACCATCGCGTTGATCTCCGACAGCATCTCGAGGTCGCTTTACCTGAAAGAGTGCTCGGCAATCATGGAGATCAGGGAACAGGTGCTGATCGATGAGATGAACAAGATCCTGCTGAAAAAGAGGAAAAAACTGCACGAGCCTGCCGAAATACCCGAAGAAGTTCTCCAGACAGACCTTCCCGCGGAGCCTCAGATCGAAACGGATCCCGATTCGGCAGAATACCAGGAAAAAGAGATCATCAGGTTGCTCCTTCTTTACGGGAATGAGATCATCCGCATCAAACCGGAACATGCCCCGGAAGAGATACCGGTGCGGGTTTCAGACTACGTGACCGACCATCTGCTCCGCGAACAAATCGGATTTGATAACGATACTTTCGGCTCCATTTTCCGTCAGTATTCGGCATTACTGGAGCAAAGCGACCTCATCGACGGTAATCTTTTCCTGAACCATGCCGAGCGCACCATCTCACTTGCAGCGGTCGAACTGGTCTTTTCCCCTCATGAACTCAGCCGGAACTGGGAGAAAAACCACATTGCCGTGAATACCGAAAAACACCGGCTCAACCTGCATGCCGACTGGGCGCTGGCTGCCTTCTGCGAACGAAAGCTGGCTAAAATGATCACCGAACTGAAGAAGGCGCTCCTCGAAGCCGACTCTGCTGAAGAAGAGACTGCATTGCTGATTAAAATCAGGGACTTATCCCGGCAACGAAATTCACTGAATGCCGGAAAACTGGGAAGAATCGTGGTCAGATAGCCGTCCGGCGGAAAACCAGTTGACGGTTCCAGGGATTGTTCCAATGATCCATCAGGATCTTCAGTTCAGGATATACTGACACCGGGATTAACGCCCCGTTAAGCTTCAGGGACCGGGTTACCGTCACCTTTCCTTTGTCCTGCCTGACCTCCCACGTATAACTTCCCGCTTTGTTGCTCACATTGATCTTCCTCTCTGGTGTAAACAAAGCCATGCCCGCCGGCAGGTTGATGGTGAACTGATAACTTTCATCAGCCGCGGATGGCACTTCATAATCCTTTTCGCGTCTGGCGCTGAAATTGCGGGAACTCCACGATTCAACCCCGCTGTTGACCACCGGTAAACGGAAATAGTAAAATCCGGAATCGATACGGAAAGGTTTGTCACTCTGTACGATATACGTCTGAAAACCGTTTTCATTGTTGAAAACACTTTTTTTCAGGGCGCTGGCATCACTTTTAACCAGGTTTCCGGTCAGCGCTTTCCGGAGCATCGTCGTATCCCTGACCAGACCAGGCCGCGGATAAACAGCGCCTTCCATATAGAGGGTCACTTCTCCGGTAAGTTTTGGATCCGAGGAGACCATGAAATTGCCCGTAACCTGAACCACATGTCGGGATTCACCGGATTCTTCATAACTGACCTTCCCGCTTTCCCCGAAAACGATAAATGTCCGCCCGGAAAGGGTTTGTGTCAGGTTAACGGAATTCTGGCCGGTGACCGAAAGGTACCACACTCCTGTCTCTTTCATATTCACCCGGACACAAAACTCATCCGGCTGCCCCAGGATGGCCATTTTCCTGTCATACAACGGCGTTCTTACCACACCGGCGACAAACGCTTCCATTCCGGCATGGCGCAGCATGGCAGCCAGCAAAATGGCTTTTTCGATCTGGGTACCGCCATTGCTCTGCCAGGTCTGTTCCGGACTCCGGAACCGATACAGTGCCGCATGAATCGGAACGCCATAATAACGCATCTCTTCGGTCACCAGTTCCTGTAAACGAGAGGCCACCGTGGCCGGATCTCTCTTTTCTTCCCTGATGAGCGTCACCGACTCTTTGATATCATCAGTCAGGCCAGCAGAAAATTCTTTTTGGGATGAAAGGAAGGAGAGGCCCTCCTTTGCATCAGCCGATGTGGTGAAGAAGAGCCATGGATACTGCTGCTGTCCTCCCGGTTGACCATCTTCTCCGCTCAGCGCGGAGACATCTTTCATTATCCAGGTATATACCCTGAATGGTCCCTCTGCACTCTCCACGGGTTTTAATTCCACACCGGTGGTTTTATAGCGAAGTGCCATAGCAGATGGTATCCTGACCCGGATTTCGAGATGCCTTACCGGCTCCTGCTGCGCCAGCAGTTCATTTCCCGAAAGAAAAGGCAACACTCCCGCGTGGGTCAAAAGGGTGTAATCCAGATGGACGACCGCCCCCCGTTCCAGCCCGGTATGGGTAACCACCATTTCCCTGAGCACATTATAAGCCGGGGCATTGGCAGCATAGGAAGGCAACACCAGGTTGAAGGCATTGGGCGGGGTCACCACTTTTTTTCCATCGGCCATGACCGTGTATACTTCATTGAATTTCAGTTCCTGGTGGATAGTATCATACACAATGAAGGTTTCGCCGTAAAGGTTGTGAAAAGCCCGGTAACTCTGTAACTTTTGCTGCTTCTGATAACGGACTGCAATACTTCCGTCGGGATGAAGGGTATATTCCTTCACCAGTTTTTCATAGACAGCATCATACGGTTCATACTGGGCGAACAGATCGGGTCCGGTAATGGAAAAAGCAGCAATTGTAACTGATAGTAAAGCAATGATATATCTTTTCATGACAGATCTTTTTGTAAATGGCAGGAATAAGTCAAAGTTCCACAACGACCATCTGATCGGCATAGTGGTTCTGTGCCTCCACGGCGGCTCTGAAACCGGGCCAGTCGGAAGGTTCATATATCCGTTTTTCAAAACGGGCTTTGATGTTGAAAACCAGCGCCTCTTTCCCGGCTTCGTATCCGCCATCAAAGGAAGCTGCCGTTCCGCTGGTTTTAACAGACTCGGGCAACCGGCTGATCGCTTTATGTTCAGGCATAATGATCGATTCCCGGATGGTCAACTCTCTGGAACAGCGGTCGCGAAAGGCATACTTTCGCTCTTTAAGAGATGTCTCAAAAACCAGGTGGGGCTGAAAATTGCGGAACAGACCGTTGGCAGAAAGGGGCACAAATACCATGGTATTTCCCGAAACCAACGCGAATTCGGGAATGGTGAAATCAATAGCCACATACATGCGGTAATTCAGATAATCGGCCGGGTCGGAGTATTTAATCTGCGAAATCCGGGCCTGGGGATAAACCCGCAACAACTCTCTTTCCACATTCAGATACCACATGGTAGCCGGCGAATAGCGGAACAAGCTCCTCAGGGAGGCATCGGATTGCCCTTCCCCTTCAATACTGATGCGGCCTTTGAGGGTACCGTCCTTCATCAGTTCCGTATTTCCGTCGATGCGGATAAAATGATCTTCGGCCGGTGAAATGGGCGTGGTCGCCAAATCAGCCCCCTCGGGAACACCCATGAGGTACTCCTGCTGCTGTTCGGCGCTCGACCACAATTCGCGGACAAACGGGACCCATGTCGGATCGAGAAGCTGATAGCTTCCATCCCTTCGTTTCACCACCGTTACCGCGTGGTTAAACTGATCGGCCACAATCCGGTCGATCCTGGATCCCGCCATGGTCATCGCCGGATAGGACCGGAATCCGGCGGCCCGCAACATGGGGATCAGCATGCCTGCTTTATCTTTACACACTCCGCATCGGTCGGTAAAGGTCATTTCACCTTTGTGAAGCGTAAACCCTTCGCCCGGCCCCATCGAGATACCGGAATAGCGGATCTCATCGGCAACCCAGTGGGTCAGGCGTGAGATGGAATCGAGTTCGTCGGTGGCACCTCTGAGGATTTCGTCCGTTTTAGCTTTGATCTCCGGGGTAACATCGAAACTTCCGAAATCTTCATTGACTTTATAAAACCAGAGCGATTTTTCCTCCCATACCGGTGTGGTGGAGAGGAGCAATTTGGGCATGATATCCACCTGGGCTACCGATCTGGGTTCAGTCCGGGCGGGCATCATATCGGTTTTGGTAAAGGTATAAACGGTTTTATCATCCCTGAACCAGCAGGACACCCTGGCTTCTCCGTTGTAGAATTCATATTGCAGTGGTTTGGAGGCCGGAACGGTTACGCGGTACACTTTACTGCCGACCGGATGGGGAGCGAAGAATTCCACGATATCGTAAAACTGGCCGCGCATCGGCGGGATATATTTTTCATCGTCATCAGACTGTAAGAGCGCATAGGTAAATCCTTTGCGAAACATCTGCATTTCTATGGCATCGCCGGGTTCGAGCCGGCCGATGCCGAGCATCTTTTCGCGTGCGCCCCAGTAGATCGCCCTGGCAGGTGCCGGGTAGTCCTGCACGGTAGAGAGATCAAGGGTAATGGTCTCACCGGACTTTTTATGGACGACCGCTTTCCGAATCTCCACATAAGCCGAAAGGGGATCGTATCCATAGCGGACAACACTGAGATCACGCGCACCTTTCGGAGTTAACACCATCGTCAGCGTGTGGTTGACCATATAGGTCAGGCCGCTCTCCTGCATATCCACCAGGGTACTGTCAAAAATAACTACCTGATCGTGACCGCTCCAGACTCCGGATTTGCCTGCCTTTTCCAATAATTCGGGAATGGTCTGTGAACACAGCAGGAAAGGAATTAATCCCGATAAGACGACAAAAAAGTAAGATCGTTTGAGCATGGTGTCAGGAATTAAATGAAACAAAGGTTGAAATGTCAAAAACTGTCTGGTGCAGAGCAGGCCTATCATTATACTGTACCGCGCTGATGTAGGTATTAAGATATTTAATTGAACCGTCGGACATCACCAGCCTTGCTTTCACATGCTTCGGAACCCCTGGTTCGGACTGATAATCATGGTATAGTTTTTTCAATATATCGCGATCATCCGGATGAAACATGTCCGCGATCTGATCTGCCCTGAGGGCGAGAAACTCCTCATGATCATATCCAAATATATTGGATATCTGAGGATTGGCAAAAACAAACATACCATTTTGCATGATGGCGCAGCCCATCAGAGAGTGATCGATCACGGTCTGGTAAATCTCCATCAACCGGCGGATCTCTGCCGATCGCTGATCCAGCAAATTTTCGAGGTCGTGCTGATACCGCTTGTTTTCAATTTCCAGATTCCGCTGGTACGCCGCAATCTCAATCGTCATCCTCGTTTGATCGAGGTCAACGGGTTTCAGGAGATAGCCAAAAGGCTTGATCCGGAACGACCGTTCATAAATTTCCCTTGAACTCTGGCCTGTCAGGAATATGATGGCACAATTGAATTTTTCGTTGAGCAGGCGGGCTGTTTCAATGCCATCAAGCTCCCCCGGAAGGTGAATATCCATCAGCACGATTTCCGGCTCGTTGCCTTCAGAGGAGAGTCTCTGAATCTCTTCCAGACACTTTTCCCCGGTCGTGGTGGATCCGCTGATCAAATATCCCGACTGCTGGAGCTGGGATTTCAGCGTGATAGAAATAAGTAATTCATTCTCTACAATATAGACTGAAGTAATTGCCATAATTCATCAGGTTTTCGTACTGATCATTTTCAACATATTAATCTCCTGTTCATCCAGAAACCGCCATGTACCCCTTGGAAGGTTCTTCTTCGTCAATCCGGCATAATAGACACGATCGAGTTTAACTACCTTATATTCAAAATGTTCAAATATACGGCGCACAATCCTGTTCTGACCGGAATGCAGTTCTATCCCGATCTGTTTTTTATCTTTGCTATCGCCGACATACTCGATGACATCCACTTTAATCAACTCCTCCTCAAGATAAAAACCGGCGGCTATGGTATCAAAATCTTTCCGCGTCAGGTTTTTATCCAGCTCCACATGATAGATTTTTTTTATCCCGTAACGGGGATGGGTGAGTTTTTTAGCAATATTGCCGTCGTTGGTGAATAAAAGCAAGCCTGTCGTATTCCGGTCGAGTCTCCCGACCGGGTATATCCGTTCCTTGCACGCCCCTTCAATGAGGTTCATCACGGTTTTTCGCTTGTCGGGATCATCCATGGTGGTGATGAAACCTTTGGGTTTGTTCAGGAGAAGATAACGCGGTCTCTCCCGTCTGATCACGTCGTCTCCGTATCGAACGTTATCTGTCGGCCTGATTTTTGTACCGAGTTCGGTCACCACCTTTCCGTTGACCGTCACGATACCTGCTTCAATCATCTTATCGGCATCACGGCGCGAACACATCCCCGAGTTGGCGATGAATTTGTTCAGCCTGATCAGGTCATCCTTATCCTGTTCCCGTTTTACGGATTTCCGTTTGACCACCTTTACCGGCGCCATTCCCGGTTTTTTCTGACTTTTTTTAATTTCAAATCTGGGTTTTTCCATATCAAGGTTCTTCAAAAGGTGGTTTGATTTTTGTTCCGTCATATCTGATCTCGGCGCCGGCCTTGCAGGTAATGACCAGGAAAAGGGTCCCGTCCTCCTGAAAATAGTACCACTCTCCGTCCCTGCGTCCTGCCGAATAATTTCCTTTTATACGCTCCCGGCCGTTTTCATAATACCAGACATGCTTTCCTTCGGGATTGTCGTCGACAAACCTTCCCCGAAAAAAACATACACTGTCGGTCTTGCCTTCCGACAGGTTCAGGTAATAACCGGTCCATACACCGGTGCGCTTTCCGTCGCGGTATTCCCCTCGTGTGTAAGTATCACCGATGAGTTCAAACCAGGGGCCGTCTTCCTCTCCGTCGAGAAACTCTCCCGATTCGATTACACGGCCGGTTTCGTCATAAGTAACGCTAAATCCGTCCTTTAATCCTGCGCGAAAATTTTCTTCACGCCATATTTGGCCGTTTTCGTAAAACCATCTCCACTCACCGTGAGGTTTTCCATCTTTATTAAACTTACCTTTTTGCTCCACTTTTCCCCCCGGGTAATAATAGATCCAATCCCCGGTCTTTTTGCCATGGGTATAAGTTCCTTCGGCTTTCAGGGAACCATCGCTGTAATACTCTTTCCAGGGACCGTGGTAGCTGCCATCCTCCATGATCAGTCCCTCACCCGTTATATTTCCCTGCGTGTATACCACCGATCTGATAATCGCACCGGCAGTATCGTATTCCCGGGTTATCCCGTCAGGCAAATCATTTCTGAACATGGCGCTCACTTTAATCCGTCCGTTGGGATAATAATCTTTCCGGATATCAGGTTTGGCAATCTCCCGGGCCTCATTCTGCAGCATTCCCATTTCATATTTCAGTATCCGCACAAGGTCGCCGTTTTCGGCATATTCCTTGAAATAACCATGCATCCTGTCGTCGCGGTAAGGTACTTCTGTTTTGATCTGGCCATTGGGATGAAATGTGAACCACCTCCCCTGCTTCCGGCCATTCCCGTCGCGCCGGTTGATCCGGATCCTGTCAACAATGAACCCTTTCTTGTATTCGGTGAGTGTGATGATGGTACCCAGACGGTCATATTCCCTTCCGAAACCCTGTTCCTGACCATGGACAAAGGGGACTTCCTGTTTCAGCATGCCGTCAGGATGATAATACCGGGCTATACCATCCCTGACATCATTGGTAAATGGTTCTTTTATGATCTCCTCCCCGGTATAGGTAGTTTTAATACCCTCCTTTTTTCCCTTCCGGTAATTGATCTCCAGTATCAACTTCCCATCCTGATCATAAAACTTCCATAAACTGTCCAGTTCATAATTCAGTCTGTTGCCTTCTGACTTTATCAATCCGTTTTCATGATAGGATTTCCAGTACCCATCGGGTTGACCGCTCCGGATAGTACCTTCGCTCGACATCTTACCATTGGCAAAATAAAACCGTTGATAACCATCCTTTACAAGGGTATCCTGCCCGTGCAGCAACCGTACCGGAAAGAGGCCAAAAAACACCACAAGCAACACAGGCCAGGCTGTTCCGTATTTCTGAAATGACCGTTGCAAACAAAAAACCATCTTTCCGATATTTAATTAGAAAGTTCCAGCATCCGTCGGATAGGTTTTTCTGCCCGTCGGATGGTTTCGGGATCCAGTATGATCTCAGGTTGTTCGTGTATCATACAATTCATCAGTTTTTCCAGGGTATTGAGTTTCATATAAGGGCAATCATTGCAGGAGCATGTGCTGTCGGAAGGAACGATCAGAAACTCTTTATCAGGCGAAGCTTTTTTCATCTGGTGTAATATCCCTGTTTCAGTAGCAACGATAAATTTCTTAGCCGGACTGATCTTCGAAAATTCCAGCAGACCGGTCGTAGATCCGATATAATCGGCAATTTCCAGGATCACTGCTTTACACTCGGGATGGGCGATAAGCAGTGCATCGGGATGTTGCTGTTTTAAATCAATTACTGCTTCTGCTTTTATCACCTCATGTACTTCACAACTGCCTTCCCATAAAACCATTTGTCTTCCGGTTATGGCATTTATATAAGCCCCGAGGTTCTTATCCGGCGCAAAAATTATCTTTTGATCCCCGGGAAAAGATTCGACAATTTTCAGGGCATTTCCGGAGGTACAGATAACATCCGACAATGTCTTTATGGCTGCCGAACAGTTGATATAAGAGATCACCAAATGCCCGGGATACTGGCGAAGAAAAGCTTCAAAACGGTCAGGAGGGCAGGAATCTGCCAATGAACATCCGGCTTCAGGATCGGGCAACAGCACTTTTTTATCCGGATTCAGTATTTTTGCAGTTTCAGCCATGAAATGGACACCGGCAAATACAATCATATCGGCATTGGTTTTCAGGGCCTGCCGGGAAAGCCCAAGGCTGTCGCCAACATAATCCGCAATATCCTGAATTTCGGGAACCTGATAATAATGGGCCAGGATCACCGCATTTTTCTCTCTTTTCAGTTTCAGTATCCGGCTGACCAGTTCTTCGTTCTGCATGCGCTTTAATAAATATAAATAATTCTATTAATCTTTATTATTGTTATTAATGCCTGTTAATAATGTTGATTATTTCTCCGTCTGAAATTTTGACAGTTCAAAAGTTTCGTTTTATTAACTATTTATTAACAATTAGAAGTCAAATAATAATTTTATAATCAATTATTTAAAATACTTATTCACCATTGTTGATAACTTCTGATGTTCATAAACTCATCGACAGGGAAGGCAATTTTGATGTTGAAAACTATCAGACAACTTTTGATAAGCAGAGAAAAAAGGGAGTTGAATGGCCGGTTTATTCACAACGAAACTTATTTTTCAGAATTTTTTCACAAAAATACACAGTTGTCAACAACTGGTTGTTAAAAATTTAAAAATATGATTATGAATAAAATATAAAGCAATCCATTTTCTTCTCCTTTCAAAATGACAGCTTTACCTTACATTTGTAAAAAAAATATCAACAACTGTTGGATATCCTATGAAAATTGCTATAGGCAGTGACCATGCCGGATTTTTAATGAAAGAACACATTAAGAGCGTTTTATGTACTGAGGGTTATGATTTTTATGACTTCGGAACCGACAGCGAAGCCTCTATGGATTATCCTGATTCGGCACATCCGGTTGCCAGGGAGGTTCAGAAGGGGAATTATCCCTTTGGGATTCTTTTATGCGGAAGTGGAAACGGAGTAGCGATAACAGCCAACAAATACGGCGGGATCAGGGCTGCCTTGTGCTGGAATGAAGAGATCACACGGTTATCGCGGTTACATAATGATGCCAACATTCTGGCTATTCCGGCCCGTTATATCAGCGAAGAGGAGGCAGTGGACTTTTGCAGGATATTTTTAGGAACCGGTTTTGAAGGAGGGAGACATATCCGCAGGGTTGAAAAAATTTCCAACACCCGATCGTTATGAGCCAGGCCTTTCAAAATTTTCTGAATGATGCGGAAAAAAGGGCTTTCAGCGATGACCATCGTTCGAGGCTGGAAAACAATATCGGAAAGTATAACCGTCAGGTAGATAAGGGAAAGGAACATTACCGGAACCTGGACCTCGCCAGACGGCGTGCAGCCAATATCAAACATAAAGCCATCAACAACCTGGATAAGTACCTGGTGGAATTCGAAAACAACTTCTGCAAGCGGGGGGGAAAGGTTATCTGGGCTCCCGGTGAAAAGGAGGCCATCAGGGAAATCCTGCAGATATTAAAGGCATCGAAAGCGCAGGTAATTGTGAAACAAAAGACCATGATTACCGAGGAGTTGGAGTTGAATGAAGTCCTTGAAAAAAACAAGAAAGAGGTTTTCGAGACAGATCTGGGCGAGTTTATTGTACAAACGGCAGGTGAAAAACCCTATCACATCCTTACTCCGGCCATGCACAAATCTAAGGAGGATGTTGCCGCACTGTTTCATGAGAAATTCGGTTTACCGGCTGATAGCCGTCCGGAAGATATCACCCGTTTTGTCAGGGAAAAACTGCGCGGGGAGTTTATCCGTGCGGATGTGGGAATTACCGGCGCAAACTTTCTTGTGGCCGATAGCGGAGCGGTCGTATTGACCGAAAATGAGGGCAATGGATTGTTGACCGTTTCATCTCCCAAAATACATATTGTCATTGCCGGGATTGAAAAGCTGATCACCAACCTGGAAGACCTCGACCTTTTCCTGCCTCTGCTGGCCCTGCATGGTACCGGACAGCGTGTAACGGTCTATAATAATATCATTTTTGGCCCGAAAACCGAAAGTGAACCCGACGGACCTGAAGAAATGTATGTGATCCTGCTGGATAACCGCCGGACCGAGGTGCTGAAACTGAGGGAACAAAGGAAAGCGTTATCCTGTATCCGTTGCGGCGCATGCCTGAACGGTTGTCCCGTTTACAGGAGCGTGGGCGGATATACCTACGATGCGGCTTATACCGGTCCTATAGGATCAGTGATCTCACCCCATTACCTTGGCCTGAAAGAATACAACCATCTTAGTTTTGCTTCCAGTTTGTGCGGAAAATGTACAGAGGTTTGTCCTGTCAGGATCCCTTTACATGAACTGTTGCTGTATAACCGACATGAAGCGGTGAAGCGCAACTATGTCACCCTTACCTGGCGGTACATCATAGGTGGATGGAAAACCGCGATGATGCACCGCTGGATGATAGATAAACCAAAAGCGGGGCTAAAGAACAGGATGTTACGGCTTTTCGGTGGCCGTATGTGGGGAAAGCGCAGGGTGTTGCCGAAAATTGCCCCGAAAAGTTTCAGGGAGCAATGGAAGGAACAACGGCCTTAAACCGAAATCCTTTTTCCCAAAAATTGATCAGCGAGGTAAAGCAGGGTTCCCGCCAGGCCGATCAGCAATCCCCAGGTCACATAACCCGATGCGAAGATCGTGTTAAATGCTTTTGAGATCAGGTCGATACAAGAGGCACCATACTTTAAAAAAATGCTTTCTTCGTTGATGGCATTGATCAGAGGAATGTCGGAGGTAAAAAAGATCATTCCCAGGAAACCGGCCAGCAATAGGTAGGGAAACCATAATTTCAGCCAGTCGGAGATAGTTTTTTTTGCATCGGTTGTTTCGGGTGTGGCCTGTATGGCCATCATGACACGATCAGTGAATTCGTCAGGCAATTCATCCGACGGTATTTGCCGGATCAGGTTTCCCAGGTAATCATTTTTGTTTACATCTTCTCTTTCCATTATTGCAGTTGTTATTCAATCAGGCCAGGGCTTTTTCCATGATCACCGCGAGCTCATCATGCAGTTTTTTACGGATACGGTGAAGCCTGACCTTAACGTTTGACATTGTTAAACCGGTGATATGGCTGATATCTTCGATGGAATTATCGGCTTTGTAAAAGAGGGTGATCAGCAGGTTTTCATCCGGGGATAATTTTTCCATCGCCTTCTCAATCAGGGATTTCTGAAGATCCGGGTCCATGCTGTACATTCCCTCAGGCGGTTCTTCTTCGGTATAATTGTTTACAACGTAGTTGTCCATTGGTACCATCTCCAGCCTCTTTTTCCTGGTTCTGCTGATCGCGGCGTTGTAAACGATCCGGTAGAGCCAGGTGGAGAATTTCGATTTCTTTTCGAAACTCTTCAGGGCATGAAATACCTTTACGAAACAATCCTGGGCAACCTCCTCGGCATCTTCACGGTTGTTGAGTATTTTAAGGGCAATCGAGAAGACCAGGTTCTTATGTTTGGCTACCAGGTGCGCATACGCGCCAACATCACCACTGAGTACGCGATCAATGTAATAATTGTCGTCCTGGTATTTCATCCGGAATCTATGACGGTATGTCCTTTTAAAGGTTACATGACCAATTACAAAGATACGTTGAAAATTTAGTCTTATTAGTGGATTGATCAGGAAGTTTTCCGTATGTTTGTATGTAGATAACAACTTCAGTTTTAATCACTAAATCGATACATATGAAAATTTCTACTTTATGGGGTTTGCTTTTATTGTTAATAATTGTAAATCAAAGTTTTGCACAATTTGTACCGGATGATCCCAACCGCGACAGGATTCCCCGCTACCTAATGGAAAAGGCTAACACAATGATTGATAACATTACGGCCACTTCTGCCGTAGTTACTGTGGACAACTGGGACAATTTCAGCCTGGGTGTCGATCTGGCCGAAGGAAATATTGCCGAGCACCCCGCCAATCCAACCTGGTATTTTGCGGCTTACAACGTGAATGAAACCCATCATACCGAAAACGGGATCGACTGGTTAAAAAACAACCCCAATTTCGGGGCTACCATGCAGGGCGACCCTGTTCAGGCTTACGACAGCCTGGGGAATCTCTATTATGAAAACATGTACGGAACCACATCCATCGTGGGTTGTAAAATTGTAAAGTCAACCAACAACGGGGCAACCTGGGGACCGTCGGTGACAGCGATTGCCGGAGTTGACAAAAACTGGCTGGCATGCGATCAGACCGCAGGTCCATACGCCAATTATGTGTACACGGTCATGACTAAAAACGGCGGTGGAAATTTCGCCCGAAGCATGGACCAGGGTGCCACCTGGACCAATACCTTTGCTCCGACCACCCAGACGTTGCCCGGAATGATGGTATGCGTCGGTGCGGAGGGAAATGTCCAGGGAGGGGCGGTGTATGTGGTGACCAACGGAGGTTCGAATGCATTTAGTGCAACCTATACCTTTTACAAATCAACCAACGGCGGAACCTCTTTCGTACAAAAGTCATCGGTGCAATGGGCCAATACCGTGGGTAACCAGGTAAACCAGCGTCATTCGGTATCCAACATGCGTACCCGACCCTATCCTATGATCGCGGCCGATAACAGTTACGGTCCTCACCGGGGAAAACTCTATTGCGTCTATGCCTCCAACGATCCTCCCGGAAACGGCAACAAATCCGATGTATGGTGCCGCAGTTCATCGGATGGCGGCGCTACCTGGAGCCCTGCCATCAGGATCAATGACGATCCCAACACACAGACCTCCCATCAGTGGCATCCGGCGATCTGGTGCGACAAGGAGACGGGAAAACTGTATGCCATGTGGATGGATACCAGGGGTATCCCGACCAATGACAGCGCCCTTATCTATGCTTCCTATTCTACCGATGGTGGTGCCACCTGGGTAACCAACCAACAGATTTCCAACAAGAAATTTAAAATTGACTGTACCACCTGCGGAGGAACCGGATCCCCGAGATATCTGGGAGATTACAATGGGATTATCAGCAATAAGAAAGTTGCCATGGCTGCCTGGACCGACTTCCGTTCCGGAACTTTTCAGAGCATGACAGGGTATTTCCCCGATTTTGCCGTGGCTTTGAGCCAGACGCAGGACACGTTGTTCGCTCCCTATTCCACCAGCACGGTGACACTTTCGGTTCCTGAAGTAAAACTGTATACCGATACAGTGCTGCTCTCTGCAACGATCTCTCCGACCCCTACGGCTGGAACCATTTCTTTTGAGTTCCCGCAGGGGAACACTATTGTCAGTTATCCCGGCAGTAAACCGGTCAAACTGATCCTGAACGGACAGGTGCCCCTCGGTAATTATCTGGCCACCATCTATGCCACAGGACCCAATGGCACGCCTGCACACAAAAGGATTCTTACCGTTAAAGTACAACAGGGCAACGTCTTCATGGTGACTGCCACTGCTACGCCTTCCGCTATCTGTGTGGGACAGAATTCCCAATTGGGATGCGATGTAATAGGCGGAACAGCGCCTTATACCTATACATGGTCACCTGCAGCCGGTCTCAGTGATCCCGGAATCCAGAACCCCGTGGCATCTCCCCAGGTATCCGGCTGGTATAAAGTCGTGGTCAGCGATGCAGCCTCCAACGTAACGACCGACAGTGTTTACCTTATTGTGAATACTTTTCCGGCCACTCCGGGTCCCGTGATGGGCCCGCAGAGTATTTGCATTAATCAAACGCATGACTACGCCATTGTAGAGGTACCCGATGCCATTCACTATTCCTGGACACTACCGGCCAATGCCCAGATCATCGGAAAACAGGATACCAATGCGATTAAAGTACAGTGGGGTGAAACCACCGGTACATTTGATCTTTCGGTAAAAGTCAGCAACGATTGCGGACAGAACCCGATCCCCTCCATACTGGCGGTTAGTGTCAGTTCAGTACCGGGTGCACCAGCCGCGATCACGGGACCTGACCAGGCCTGTATCAATTCGGCTGTGACTTATTCTTCCTCCTTTTCCGGCGGAACGGCCACTTTTAACTGGAGCGTACCTGCCGATGCCACGATAACGGCCGGTCAGGGTACGGAGAGCATTACCGTGCAATGGGGCACCTCTTCCGGAGAAATAGGATTATATCTTACCAATGTATGCGGAACGGGGCCTGCCATCAATAAACAGGTGGCTGCCAAAACCATTCCGGAAGCTGCCGGAGCCATTTCCGGGAAAGATTCACTCTGCCGGGGCCAGGGGAATTATATTTTCAGCGTACCTGTCATCAACGGGGCCACCGGGTATGAATGGACGTTGCCGCAGGGCGCTGCCATTTCCGCCGGACAAGGGAGCCATGAGATCACCCTTCTGCTTGACAACAATGCACAATCCGGTAACCTGACCGTAAAAGGAACCAACGAATGCGGTGCCGGTGCAGAATCGGTAAAGTCATTGATTGTCAGTGCCTGTGCAGGAATCGGCGAAGCCGGGTTGCTCTCACGGGTAAAGATCTTTCCAAATCCGGCAGACGGGGAGGTCACCATTCATATCAGTGGAAAAGAACGCCGTCTCGATCTGAAGATCACCGATGTAAATGGCAGGGTGATGCTCACTGAGGGGCTGGAAATCCCGGGATCGGAAATGACACGAAAGTATAATCTGAATGCATTGGCCAAAGGAATCTATTTTGTGAGCCTGGCAGCGGATGATCGTTCTTACACGGAAAAACTGATTATTAAGTGATCCCGGGTTTTGATGTATGTTTTTTATCATTTGTAACCAGATGATACCCATGGCGTCAAACGGTGCGAAAAACGGAATAAACACATCAAAACATACGGATATGAGCCACAGTGAGATTTTAATCCCGGTTTCATTCTTCGCAATGATATACGGTATCGTGTACCTTTTGGTACGAAGGAAAGAAAGAATGGCATTGATCCAGAAAGGTATGAATGCGACTATTTTTGAAACCTCTGCCAAACCATCATCCCTGAAATGGGGTTTGCTGCTTGTCGGGATCGGGACAGGTATAATTTTGGGAAAAATTCTTTCCTTATACACCTATCTGGAAGAAGAACCGGCCACCTTTGCCATGATCTGTCTTCTTGGCGGCGTCGGGCTGATCATTTATCACCTGATCGCACGCCGGTTCGACGGGCCGCAAAAACCGGAATAGTCTCCTGAATAATGATCCGGAACCCCGGTGGCGATTGCTGCCGGGGTTTTGCTTTCTTTGCCTGTTTCAGTATCCCTTCAGGCGAAAATGATCCAAAGCAATGTATTCCGGCCCTTCACGGTGAAGAATACTTTCAAATAAAATGAACTCCTCCATCTTCACGGGTGAAGATGAAATGTTACGGAACCTTTCCAGCGCTTCGTCAAACAAAGCCCTGTCCCTCACCGAACGGATCCTGCCCAGTGTCAGGTGGGGTACCAGGTTTTGCCGGTCGGCCGGATAACCGGCATGAAGAAGATCACCGGCAATCCCTTTCATCATATCGGCCAGCTCCCCGAATGGTTCTATTCCTGTCCATATCACGCGGGGATCGTAACGGCTTCCGAATAGTCCAAGGCCTTGCAGCCGAATCCCGAAAGGACTGGTACGCGCTGCCACACTATTGAACAACCGGGATAATCCTGGAATCTGATCATCAGGGGTATCCCCGAAGAACTTCAGGGTAACATGGATATTCCGCTCTTCTACCCATTTGATCTGATGAAATTTCATAGCCGATTGCAATTTCCGGTAGGAGGCGAGAAATTCCGGATCGGGATGAATTTTAAAAGCTGCAAAAAGACGTTTCATTTCAAAAAAATGTTAATTTTGCACCCTCAAAGGGGTATTAGCTCAGTTGGCTAGAGCGTTAGACTGGCAGTCTAAAGGTCAGGGGTTCGACTCCCCTATACTCCACTCCCACCCTTTCCTGATGCGGGAAACAAATTCATCCTTCCCCATCGTTACAGCAATATCGACCATTCCCGGGCCCTGGTTAGAGCCTACCACCAGCAAACGTAAAGGATTCATCAATTGTCCGGTTTTAATTGCTTTCCGGGTTGAAAAAGCTGCGATCAGTTCATGCAGCGTATCGCCGTTGAATGGTTCCAAAAGCGTCACTTCCTGAAGAAAATCTCCGATAATGGAGGTGGTATCGGTTTTCCATATTTTCTGGTAAACCTGGTGATCGTATGTTTCGGGTTTTTCGAAAAAGAAACGGGAATGGCTCCACAGGTCAGGCAATAAAAATGCCCGGTCCCTGATCAGCGAAATTACCCTGACAAGGTAATCAGGATCAGGGGTGAGCTGACGCGCAGCGAGGAAGGGGCGAAGGGCAATGGTTAGTCCGGCAGTGTCTTTGAGTTGAATGTATTGATGGTTGAACCATTTCGCCTTTTCCGGATCAAACCGGGAACCGTGTTTTCCGACACGGTCTAAACTGAACTGATCAATCAGTTCTTCCATGGAAAACAACTCCTGGTCGGTACCGGGATTCCAACCCAGGTGGGCCAGGATGTTAATCACCGCTTCAGGAAGGTATCCGGTTTCGCGATATCCTGAAAAGACCTCTCCGGAACGGGGATCATGCCATTCTGTCGGATATACGGGAAAACCCATACGGTCACCATCACGCTTGCTGAGTTTTCCGTTGCCGTCAGGTTTCAGGATCAGGGGCAGATGGGCGAAACGGGGCATCGTATCCTCCAATCCCAGAAACCGGTATAACAGTACATGAAGAGGGGCGGAGGGGAGCCACTCCTCGCCACGGATCACATGGCTGATCTGCATCAGGTGATCGTCCACTACATTGGCAAGATGATAGGTAGGCAGGCCATCCGACTTGAACAGCACTTTATCGTCCAGGTTGGCGGTCTGGACGGTCACCTCTCCGCGGATCAGGTCATGCAGCATTACTGTCTGGTTTTCCGGTATCCTGACCCTGACCACATAGGGATGTTTTTCCTTTAAAAGCCTTTCTGTTTCTTCCGGAGGAAGGGAGAGGGAGTTCCGCAGCCGGAGCCGGGTCTTCTGATCATACTGAAATGTCTGGTTATTAACTTTTTGTTCGTATTCTCTGACCTGCTCCAATTCCTCTTCCGTGTCGAATGCATAGTAGGCATTTCCTTCTGCCAGCAATTTTTCGGCGAATTTGCGATAAAGCAATGTTCGTTCCGATTGTCGGTACGGAGCATGCGGACCGCCCCAGACGGTTCCTTCATCAAATTGAATTCCGCACCATTGAAGTGAATTCACAATATACTCTTCAGCGCCGGGAACAAACCGCTGCTGATCGGTATCCTCGATCCGCAGGATCAGGGTCCCGCCGTATTTCCTGGCAAAAAGATAATTGTACAAAGCAGTTCTGACCCCGCCGATATGCAGAGGGCCTGTAGGGCTAGGGGCAAATCTGACCCTGATTGTTCCGGATTCCATGTTGTGCTGGTTTTTCTGCAAATGTAACGGTTTAAGGGTTTCCTTCTGTGAACCGCTCTTTTCGTACTTTTGTCTGATAATATTCACGTTCCGGAATCGTTTAAATACAGACAGAATAGATTCATGAAAATATCGGAAAACGAAATACTCATCAAACTGGATCAGTTTATCCGGAAGTACTATAAAAACAGGCTGATCAGGGGATTGGTATGGTCAACAGGACTTATATCGCTCCTTTTCCTGGCCTTCATCATTCCGGAATCCATGTTCTATTTCAGCATTACCGTTCGTACCATCCTCTTTTTTCTATTTTCCGGTTTGTTACTGTTCGTGCTGATAAGGCTTATCATGATCCCGCTTCTTCAGTTATACCGTATCGGCAGGATCATCAGTGACGAACAGGCTTCGGTCATCATAGGCAAACACTTTCCTGAAATCAGGGATAAATTGCTGAATACCCTTCAACTTATCCGGTCATCCGGTTCAACCAATGAAAACCGGAGCCTGCTTGAAGCGGGGATCCGTCAGAAAACAGAAAAACTTAAAGTCTTCAGGTTCGAAAAGGCTATTGATTTAAGCAGGAACCGGAGATATCTCAAAATAGCCGTCATTCCAGTCACCATTTTACTGGTACTGGCATTGTGGACACCGGATACCATTTCTGACCCCACCCGCAGGATTTTGCATTTCAATACATACTATACCAAACCATTGCCTTATTCAATTGAAATCCTGAACAAGGATTTGCAGGTTTTCCAGCAACAGGATTTTGATCTGCTGGTTCAGGTCAGGGGTGAAGGTATTCCATCGGAGATATTTGTAAAGGTGGATAACACACCATTCCGTATGATTCGGACAAAAGGATTTACTTTCCATTACCTGTTTAAATCACTCCAGCGGGATATGGAAATCAGGGTGGTCGCAGGTGATCTGGTAACGGATAAAGTTTTAATCAAAGTGTTGCCCAAACCAATCATCCTCAATTTTGAAGTATCGCTTGATTACCCCGGATATACCGGAAAAATTAATGAGGTACTGGAAAACCAGGGCGATCTGGTCATTCCTGAAGGCACCATCATAAAATGGAATTTTTACACAAAAGATGCCGACCGGGTAAAATTGACAGCGGAACCAGCGTTCACTTTTGGATATGAGAATTACGGAAACAGGTACAGTTATTCACTGGCAGCGGGGAATAATCTGACTTACACGGTAAAACCTGAAAATTCGTTCAGCCGCGCTGCCGACTCCATGAGGTTCAGTGTGATGGTTGTCAGGGACGGTTTCCCTTCCATTTTTGTAGCAGAAGCCATCGATTCTGCAACCCTCAGCAATTTATATTTTCGTGGTACCATCAAGGACGACTATGGATTTTCCGGACTGACCTTCAATTATTCGGTCAGGGACAAGGATGCAACCGGGGAACCGGACTTTGTGGCTGAGGAGATAACCATCCACAGGAGCCAGAACCAGCAGGTATTTTATTACGCGGTCGATCCGGCAGAATATCTTGCAGAACCCGGGAAAGTGATGGATTATTATTTCGAGGTAAGGGATAATGATGGCATCAACGGGCCCAAGACAGCCAGGTCGGAGATGAGGAGCCTGGTGACCCCGGATCTGGCTGAATTGGCCCAAAGCGTGAGGGAACGGACCGAAAAATCGGAAGAAGAGTTGGAACAAACCATACATAGCGCTGCATCCATGAAGAAGAATGCAGAGGAGCTGGCCAGGAAACTGGTGGAACAGGATAAAATGTCGTGGCAGGAGAAAAAGAAACTGGAAGATTTTATCCGTGAAGCTGGCGAGATAGAAAAGAGAGTGGAGGAGATCAAGAAGCGAAACCAAGAAAACATAGAAGATCAGGAAAGATTTCTGGAAACCAGTGAACGGATTCTTGAAAAACAGAGGGAATTGAATGAGTTAATGGATCAACTGTTTTCAGAGGAACTGAAGAAGATGATCGATGAACTGAAGCAGATGGTCAATCAGATGGACAAGGAAAAGCTGAACAGCATGATGGAGAAGATGAAGATGTCGGCTAAATCGCTGGAAAAGGAGTTGGACAGGAACCTTGAACTGATGAAGCAGATAGAATTTGACCGGAAGTTGGAAGAGAATATCAGCAATTTGAGGGAAACTGCAGATAAACTGGATTCGCTGGCCGAAAAATCGGAAAAGAGCGACAGTTATATGGAGCAATTGCTGGATGACCAAAAGGCATTGCAGCAGGTGATCGACAGCCTGTATAAAGAGACGGCACAGTTACAGAAGGAAGCAAAAAGCCTTGAGGATCCGGTGAATCTCGAAGAACCGGGCAGTTCGAAGAAAGAGGTTGACCGGCAAATGAAGGATAGTGAGAATGCCTTGCAGAAGAAAGACGGGAAGGGAGCAGGGAAATCGATGAAGAAGGCAGGCAATGAAATGCGGAGATTGGCAGGGGGGATGGAGAGTGCCAACCAGGGCTCAGAGGAAGAGCAAAATGAGGAAGATGCTGAAAACCTTCGGATGATACTCGAAAATCTTATACGGTTATCCTTTTTGCAGGAAGAGTTGATTCAGCGCACTGGAAAACTTAACCGCGCTGATCCGAAACAGCATGAAGTGGTCTTATTGCAAAAGGATTTTATAACGAAAATGAAGGTCATAGAAGATTCCCTGACCGAACTGGCGAAGCGCCAACTGGCGGTTAAGCCGATTATTTTACGTGAAATAGGGAATATTACCGGAAATATAGACGCCGCATTGGAGCAGTTTACAAACAGAAATTTCGGCAGTGCTACGGTAAGGCAACAGTTTGCAATGACCTCAATCAATAATCTGGCATTGTTGCTTAACGAAGCTTTGCAGAAGATGAATGAGCAAATAGCCAGCAGCATGCAATCGAAAAGCGGGAACAAATCATGCAGCAATCCGTCGCCGGGAAAAAGCGGAAAGAAATCGGCGAAAGACCTTAAAGATCTGCAAGGAAGAATAGGGGAGCAACTGAAGAAAATGCGCGAAAAGATGGAGGCTGGTCAGAAATCTGGGGACGGGAAGCAGCAGATGAAAGGAATGTCGAAAGAGATAGCAAAACTGGCTGCGCAGCAGGAGGCATTGAGAAACGAAATGAGAAAATATCAGGAGAGCCTTGGAGACAAAGGGGTTAAGAACAACTCCGGATTAAGCGATGCCTTGAGAGAGATGGAGCAAATCGAACGTGATTTGGTTAACAAGAGGATCAGCCAGGAGACCATCAACAGGCAACAAAGAATCATGACCAGACTTTTAGAGTCGGAAAAGGCTGAACAGGAAAGGGAGAAGGAAGAAAAGAGAGAATCTGTCGAAGCAAAAAACAGCAAAATAAGTAACCTTACACAAAAATATGAGTATAAAGGGAAAAGCCGGGCTTCCACAGATCAGTTAAAGTTGGAATTACCCGGTCTGCATCGGTATTACACTGGAAAAGTGAATGCCTACTTTGTGAAAATCGAGGAAGATGGAGACAAAAACTAAACCTTATTTGTTGTTAAAGGGTGAAAAAGGACCTTTACTTGAACAATATCTAACCAACATATGCAATTTGTATAATATTTCAAATGAATTGCACGACACGATTCAATTCTCAGTAAATGAAATAGTTAGCATACTGTTTTCCTTGAAAGGGGAGTTTGCTGTTGAGAAGATCAGGATTCAATACAATAAGACGAGTGCAGGACTTTGGTTTGAGCTTAAGGGAGTAATAGAATCGCAAGCTGAAGATGTGGACGAAGAGTTGTTAGACCGGGAGATCAGAAGGATAAAGATGGAACAGGAACTATTTGTGGTCGGAAAGCTGTCGGATGAAATGATAATAGATCCTCTGGCAATGAGTATTTCGATCTTTTTCGCATGTGAGGATATTGGATTTGCCCGTACCATGACAAGGATCAATAACCTGCAGAATTACTGGGCGCAATGGGAAAAGATAAAAATTTAGTCAATGGCGGGAATAAGGTATCATGCTGAGGGAGTAAAGTTTGATCTGAAGAATAAGAGGTTCATTTCGGAGTGGATAAAGATATGCTCGGATCTGGAAGGTAAAAGGATAAAGCAGCTGGATTTTGTTTTTACGAATGATGACCTGTTATATGAAATGAACCAGAGGTTTTTACACCATAAAACACTTACCGACATTTTAACATTTCCGGGAGAGCACAACAAAAAGGATCTGGAAGGGGAGTTGTACATTAGCATCGATCGGGTTAAAGAAAATGCGCAGTTGTACGAAGAACCCTGGATGCGAGAATTATGCCGGGTTATGATACACGGTGTGCTTCATTTAATCGGATATAAAGACAAGACGGTGGCAGAGAAAAGCAGGATGAAGGAGAAGGAGGAGGAGATGTTAATGTTGCTGCCGGCAAAGGTAATCGTGCAGTTTTAATTATTCCCCGGACGGGGAGGAATTCAGGAATAGTGTTCCACGTGAAACGTTGACATTGGAGAGGGTATTTGATATAATTGTGGTAGGTGCGGGGCATGCCGGATGTGAGGCAGCCAGTGCTGCAGCAACGTTGGGAAGCCGTGTTTTGCTTATCACCATGAACATGTCCAATATGGCGCAGATGTCTTGTAACCCTTCGATGGGAGGGATAGCAAAAGGGCAGATTGTTCGTGAAATTGATGCAATGGGAGGATATTCGGGAATAGTTTCGGATAGAAGCACCATACAATTCAGAATGTTAAACAGGTCGAAAGGACCGGCCATGTGGAGCCCCAGGGCACAAAACGACAGGGTGCTGTTCTCTGCAGAATGGAGAAAGGTACTTGAGTGTAATCCCAATGTCTATTTCTGGCAGGACCATGTGGTGGATCTTTATTTCGTCGGAGGCAAATTGCACGGAGTGAAAACGGGACTAGGAGTTACTTTTATTGCCAGTGCCGTGATCCTGGCCAACGGCACATTTTTAAACGGTACCATCTATGTGGGAAATCGGAAACTCGGTGGAGGCCGAATAGGAGAGAAGGCGTCGTTGAACCTCACCGAAAGATTGTTGGATTATGGATTCCGGTCTTCCAGGATGAAAACAGGAACTCCTGCACGGGTTGATGGAAGAAGCCTGGATTTTTCGAAGATGGAGGAGCAAAAAGGAGATCCTGACCCCGGAAAATTTTCTTTTACTGATACAAAAGCTGTCCGGCAGCAGAAAAGCTGCTTTTTAACATATACTTCGGAGGAAGTCCACGATATTCTGAGGACTGGCTTTGAACAGTCACCCATGTTTACCGGAAGGATTATCGGGCGCGGACCGAGGTATTGCCCTTCCATTGAAGATAAAATAGACAGGTTTGCCTCGAGGAACCGCCATCAGTTATTCATAGAACCTGAAGGATGGGATACTGTTGAGTACTATATCAACGGTTTTTCCTCTTCTTTGCCGGAAGAGGTTCAATTTAGCGCCCTGCTAAAAGTTCCCGGCTTTGAACACGCCCATTTTTTCAGGCCGGGGTATGCCATAGAATATGATTATTTTCCCCCGGAACAACTTGGTTTTGGCCTGGAAACCAAGGTTGTTGAATGCCTGTTCTTTGCAGGACAGATTAACGGTACTACGGGATATGAAGAGGCTGCTGCCCAGGGCCTGATGGCCGGGATCAATGCCCACCTCAAGATAAACGGGGAAAAGCCATTGATACTTACCAGGTCAGAAGCGTACATCGGAGTACTAATTGATGATCTCATTACCAAGGGAACCGAGGAGCCATACCGGATGTTTACTTCACGGGCGGAATTCAGGATTCTGTTGCGCCAGGATAATGCCGACCAACGCTTATCGGGTATTGCCCATGAGGTGGGAATGATCGGCAAAGAACGAAATGACCATGTGAACGCCAAATATGATGACATTGAAAAGCTGGTCGCTTTTCTTAAGAAAACTCATATGACACCGGAATTGGTTAACAGTTATCTCCTTGGGCAGGATTCAGCCGCCATCCGGCAAAAGCAACATCTTTTTCATTTGCTGTTGCGACCACAGGTAAACCTTCAGGGATTGCTGATGTGTGATCCCAATCTGCTAAGCGTTTTGGATGAAAATGGTTGGAACGATCCGGAACTGCTTGGTGAAGCGGAAATACTCGTAAAGTATGAAAGTTATATCGAAAAGGAAAAGGAGATAGCCCGGAAATTATCCAGCCTTGAGCACCTATCAATACCGGACGATTTTAACTTTGCTGCTTTGCACAGCATATCCATTGAAGCCAGAGAAAAATTGTCTGGGGTAAGACCCACTACCATTGGCCAGGCTTCCAGGATCAGCGGGGTATCCCCGGCCGATATTTCGGTGCTCATCGTTTACCTCGGCCGGTAATGTTCCACGTGAAACGATTGCAATATGTCTGAAACAATTCTGCATTGTCCCGTTTGCCACAGTGAGGATCTACAACCATGGATGGAGGTGAGGGACCACTTTCTTTCAGGGGATTTTTTCTTACTGAAAAAATGTCTGGGCTGCGGACTCATTTTCGTTAATCCCCGGCCCGATGAAAATGAAATCGGCGCCTATTATCAGTCTGAAGAGTACATTTCTCACGACGCCGGGAAACGAAACCTGTTGACTGTTATCTACAAAATCGCCCGGCATTATTCCGTTAAGGGAAAATTCCGTACGATCCGCAACTATGCAATAGGGAAACGTTTGCTGGATATCGGATGCGGAACGGGAGAGTTGCTGGATTATTGCCAGCGAATGGGATTTGAGACAAGGGGAGTAGAGCCGGGTGAAAAAGCAAGGCATCACGCTATTAATATGTATGGACTGCAGGTTGCCGGACAACTGCAAAACCTTATTGAACCTGAAGGTTCATTCGATGTCATAACCTTGTGGCATGTGCTGGAACATCTGCACCATTTGGATGAGTCTATCGGCCAGATCGGCCGCCTGCTCTCCCCCGAAGGTTCGCTGATCGTTGCCGTTCCCAACAACCAGTCACACGATGCAGCCTGGTATAAAGAATTCTGGGCTGCTTACGATGTCCCGCGACATCTTTATCACTTCAACAAAAATACCATAGAAAAACTGTTCCGGAACCATGGTTTCACCATCCGGAATGTTCTGCCCCAGAAACTGGATGCATACTATGTGTCATTGCTGAGTCAAAAATACAGGACAGGCACTCAAAACTATTTTTCAGCTTTGCTGGAAGGATATAGATCAAACCGGGAAGCATCCACAGATCAGCGAGGACACAGCAGCCTTATATTTGTTCTCCAAAGGGAAAATCCTTAATTTTAAGCCCTGTATCGCATCCGGAGGGCTAAACGATCCTTCAGGTCACATCCCGGACGAAATGTTGTGAGCGGAGCTCTAATGACATCGTTTTTATATCGTTGTAAATCAATTATTTATGGCGAAAATATGAAATTTTTATCGAGTAACGCGGCCAGGATTTATCTTTTGATGACACTGATCCTCTGGGCCATGCTGCCCGGGTACGACTTGTGGCTGCGTTATATGACCCGGCCTGAAAAATTATACCAGAACTTCCGTGAAGATATCGCCCGCATCGAGACTGCCATCGATCAAAAATCGGTTCAGCTATCCTCCATCCTGAACAGAGAACCCCCAAAAGGTTGGGAACAGGAGATATCAGGACATCAGGATGGATTTGACCTTTCGGTATTCCTCTACAGAAATGATTCATTAATATGGTGGAATAGCCAGACGGAAGTTTTTCCTTCCGGTTTTCCGGGCGGAGTTGAGGAAGGTTTCCAGGCAATGCAGATCAGAAACGGTTGGTTCTGTTTCCGGAAAACAAATGCAGGTAAATTTGCCGTAATCTCCGGGTTGTTGGTCAGGGAAGAGTATGCAGTCTCCAATGCCTATTTGCCGGAAAAATTCGACGGTAGTTTCTCTCTTTCAGAAGTGATTAAACTCCGGGACGTTCGGGGAAGGTATGAGCTCCACTCGGCTGGGGGGCGATATCTTTTCACCTTGCAGATTCCTTTACCGGAGGAAACAGAAAACCATTATGCCCTTCTTGCCCGGCCATTCCGTTCCTTAGCCGAAGGATCGGCACTGTTAATCTTTGGATTGGCATATATTTTTCTTTTCCTTTTCTTGTGGAAGGTATTTCAGGGCACTGTTTTAAAGAAAAGCAACAGAGAAATCGCCTGGATTGCCTTCCTCCTTTTCCTCCTGCTGATCAGATTTTTGCAATGTTCACTGAATCTTCCCCATGCAGTTTATCAAACCACCATGTTCAGGCCCGGATGGTATTCCGCCTCAGCGTTACTCTCCTCACCCGGCGACCTGCTCCTCAATTTATTGATATTGATATTTTTAACCTATATATTAATCAGAAATGAATTGTTTGACCCACCCGCCGGAAAACCGATAAAGGTCTATGCACGACTATGTTTCTGGATGCCGGTGCTGATGTTGGTCCAGGCAGGAACAACGGAACTGCTGACCGGGTTGATCCGGGATAGTTCATTCCCATTTGATTTTCAAAATATTACTGCATTTTCGGCCACGAGTTACCTGGGTTTGTTGCTGTTACTTATTATCAATGTGTTTGCTTTTACCGCGTCGCTGGCAGCATTGAAAAGAATATTTAAACCACCGGTCAGCCCGATGGTAGCAGGAATAACTGCCGGCGCGACATTGATCCTGTACCTGGTCACTTGCAGCCTGGCAATGCTCCCCCTGAACCTGTGGGCCTCCGTGAGTTTCGTGCTGTGGCTCCCTTTTTATTACCTGATACTCCGTCCGACCGGTCAGCGGTTTTCACTTCAGGCTATGCTCTGGCTCATCCTGTTTTTCTCTCTGGGTAATACTATGGTTATCCGCCAGGCAAATCAGAATAAAACCAATGAAAAGATCAGGTTACTCTCTTCCACGTTGGTTTCAGGCCATAATCCTGTAACTGAGGATCGCTACGAACGACTTTCGGTACAACTGTCCCACGACAGGGAACTTATCCGTATGGCTGGTTTGCAGCAAAGCTTGATGAATGGTGACAGCCTGAACAGGTATTTGCGGAGCAGCTATTTCAGGGAGTACTGGCAGCGGTACAATATTCAGGCAACACTGTGCACGCGTGGTTTACAATTATCTTTACAGCCGCAGGGGTATCTGGTGGACTGTGCTTCCTATTTTGCTGACTTATTATCGGAATATGGAAAACCAACGTCGGTGAAGGGTTTTACTTTTCTGGATTTTGGATTTGGCCAGGAGTATTATCTTGCCGAAATACCGGTCAATAATAATGACAGTAACGGAAAGCGCGGCGCCATGTTATATCTGGAATTTTCGGGGAACGGTGAAACAACCATGCCCGGATATCCGAGATTGCTCCTGGACCAGGACCGTTCAGCCATTCCTGGCTTTCAGGATTATTCGTATGCCATATACCGCGAGGGTGATCTTACCCGCTCATTCGGATCGGTCACCTATCCGCTCACCCTGGGGCCGGAGGGCCGTTCCCCCGGGAATGACCGTCAATATTTGGAAAACGGGGTAAAGTTGTATTATTTCCGCACAGATGCGGAAACCGAATTGCTGATCGGCATACGTTATAACTTTTGGTGGTCGCTGCTCACCCCGTTTTCCTATCTTTTTCTGCTTCACGCCATAGCCCTGTTGATTGCTGCCGCCACGCTGATGTGCCGGCATGAGTATCGTCTGCGCGTGCAGGCGCTCCGGAGTCGTCTTCCCATGATCATGACCGGTCTGATCGTAATAACCATGCTGGTAATCGGGATCATTCAACTGGTCTATATTATCAGGGTTAATGATCAGAAAAATATCGACTCTTTAAGGGAGAAAGCCTTTTCGGTGAGGACGGAGATACAGCATAAAACAGGACAAATGGCGACGGTAGACCAGGTTAAGGCATGGGAACCGGAAAATTTCCTCATCAAGTTATCCAATGTATTCTTTTCCGATCTGAATTTTTACGATCCCGGCGGTATGCTGATCGCTTCCAGCAGGATCAGGATTTTCCGGGAGGGACTGATCCCGGAGAGGATCAATCCCCAGGCAATATCGACCTTGAGACGGGGAGCAATGCCATATTGTATCCTGAAGGAAAATATCGGGACTCTTTCTTTTTCGTCGGCCTATTTGCCATTTTTCAATGATGAGGGCACACTTATCGGATACCTTCATCTTCCCGGTTTTTCCAGGCAGGATGAACTCCGGAGGGAGGTAGCCGATTTTCTGGTAACGTTCCTGAACATTTACATTGTGTTGATACTGGCCGGAGCCTTTCTGGGGATCATCATTTCCAACTACATCACGGCACCATTTGTTATGCTTTCCGAAAGGATGAAGGCGTTGACTTTGGAACGGAAAAATGAGCGCCTAACCTGGAAAAACCGGGATGAGACGGGCGCCCTGATCGATGCCTACAACCGGATGCTCGAAGAACTTGAAAAGAGTGCTTCCCGTCTGGCCCGGAGTGAACGGGAGAGTGCCTGGCGTACGATGGCCCGTCAGGTGGCCCATGAGATCAAGAACCCACTGACCCCGATGAAATTAAGCGCACAGCACCTGCAGCGCGCCTGGAAGGAAGGTGCCGGTGATATGGACCGCAGGATTGAACGCTTTACCAGGACCCTGGTCGATCAGATCGATGCCCTGGCCGCTATCGCTTCCGATTTTTCTGCCATGGCCAGGATGCCCCAGCCGGAACCGGAACTTTTTGACCTTGCCGTTCATTTGCGCGACCTTGTTTCCTGGTATCCCGATACACCGGACATCATCTACCAATGGGATATAATGCCCGGAAATTATCCTATTTTTGCAGACCGGGGACGCATTACCAGGATGGTAACCAACCTGGTGAACAATGCAGGGCAATCTATCCCTGAAGAGCGGAAAGGGTTAATCAGGATCGGACTTTCACCAGGTGAAGATAACTGGATTCTGACAGTGGAGGACAATGGGGAAGGGATTCCGGCCGAAAGAGCCGATAAGGTATTTCAGCCGGAATTTACCACCCGCTCGGGCGGCATGGGGCTTGGGTTGTCCATTGTCAGGGGAATTGTGGATGAGATGCAGGGTTCTGTTTCCTTCGTTTCTGAGTTGGCAAAAGGAAGTTGTTTTACGGTAAGGATACCGAAATCTAGAGAGAGACAAAATGTGGACTAAACGATTGATTTTTTCCTTTGCAATCCTCTTCATGGTCGCGGGATGTTCCCAAAGGCAACCGGCAGAACTGTATTTCTATTTTGCGGATAGCCGCTGGGAGCGCCGCAATATTCTCAGTTTTGAATTCCCGGTTGAGCAGGAAAACCGCGTGGTAGATGTAGTTCTTACTGGTATCATCACTCCTGGGTTTGAATGGGAAAAACTGGATCTGAATATGACCATGAAGACCCCATCCGGTGAAGAACGCATTAACGAATATACCCTGAAGGTCAAATCACCTGACGGAACATTCCTGGGCGAACTGAACAACGGAAAATATCATTTCACCCATATCCTGAAAAAACAGTTGAACCTTTCAGAGAAGGGAGTTTTAACGGTTCAGATCGAAAATCTTGTTCCCAGGTTGTATGCGGAAGGGGTGTCCGGAATTGGATTAAAGATGGTCGATTCAGGCAAGTAACCGGATAGAGAGATGAATATCCTGCCGGATCTGGTGCTGCAACTCTTCCAGTGTATCGAATTTCCGCTCCTCCCTGATCCTGTGGAGAAAAGTCACCCTGATATTTTTACCGTAAAGATCACCGGAGTAATTGAAGAGGTGAACTTCAACAGTGAGTTGCCGTCCATCCACCGATGGCCGGCAACCCGCGTTGCTGATCCCCTTGTAAGTTTGTCCGCCGGTTTCGGCAAGGATGGCATATACCCCCTGTGCTGCCAGAAATGGTGTCTCCGGATCGGGGGCTATATTCGCAGTGGGGAAACCTAGTTTTCTGCCTAAATGGTTGCCATGTACCACGATCCCGTTGATGGTGTAGGCACCTCCGGTCAAATCCCGGAATCGTATTAAGTTACCCTCCTTCAATGCCAGAATGGCATCTTCAGACCAATGTTCAGACATTCACCTCTTTTTTCCTGCTGAGCCGTTTGATCATGATCAGTTCATAAACGGCATAGGCATAATGGGCCCAAACCCCGACCAGCATGACAATCAGGGTGATGATCATCCAGAGCGGGGCCACCGGTGTCCAAAGTTCACGCGACGGTGTCTCCGCTTTAATATAGTATTTGGGTATCCCCCAGTTGACATGGTTTTGACCCTGTACCATACCGAAAATATCATGTTCTTCGATCCGGGCCACAACGACCAGGTTTCCATCGGCGTCCCCCACCAGGTTTCCGGGAAACTCCATCGTACCGGTTCCCGATTCATCGAGGGTGATCTCGCCCACTTTCATCAGGCTGTATAGGCGCGGAACATACACCAGCACCGTTTCACCGGGTAAAGGGATGTCATTGCCGGCAGCATCCTTCCGCGTAGCGGTGACGGTGAGGATCTTCAGTGAATCTTCCATACCGAATGAGAGGGAAAGACGTGCGGGTACAGCCATTACCGTGGCCTCACCTCCCGAATATTTATCATTTCCTTCAAAAAAGGCTTTGAACGATAGCTGGCCATCCGATCCTTCCGGTAATCCTTTGACCGGGAAGGTGATCCGGGCAATACCTTCCTGGGTGGTCTTCACACCGGCCAGCAACGAATCGGTGGCTCCTGTAAGATAGAATCCGATCCCGGCATTTTCAAGGGCGTAGGTAAAACCTTCGCGCATAATGAGCAGGGTAGCGGTTAGTCTAACGGAATCACCATCCAGACACAACATGTCGAGTGAAAGGCGGGTGGTTGGCGGCTGCGGTGTTTCTTCCCCTTCAGGATTTGCTGTCAGTGTTGGAGATATCAGCCATCCAAAAATAAGGGAAAGGGCAATTATCGATATTCTGAAAAGTTTCATAACCGTTGGTCTCCTTTCATGCTGGTGATTCTTCTTTTTTATCTGCCGCCTCCACAGCGGAGATCGGAATAATAGGAACAAATTTCGATGCAAGGGTAAAAAGAAGCAGAAAAACAGCAACTCCTGCGGCCGTAAGGCTCCATTCCACCCATGTGGCAGAATAGGAGATCCATTCGGGACGTGAATCCTGGATAGGCAGGTATGGTGCCTCAAGGGTAGGAACCACGATGATGTAACGGTTGAACCACAACGCGATGATCACCACTACTGCCGTGAGGGTAATATTGGTAATGGTCCGGAGCTTCCCGATCCCGACCACGATCAGGGGAAGAAGTACCCCGACGTAGTTGGAGATGATAAATGGCCAGTAGAATTCACTGAAAAGAAGACGGATCAGCATTTCGTCGTTCTTTTCCGATCCATACCATTTTGTGAGGTAGTCGCTGAAGGTGAAGTAACCGAAAAAAGCGGCCAGGACCAGCATGATCACCCCCACGGAAACGAAGTGCTTTTTGGTGATGTATTTTTCCAGGCGATAAATTTTTCTGAAAAGCCACATGGCGACAATCAGGACAGCACTTCCGGAATAAACGGCTGCGATGACGAAATAGGGCCCGAAGATGGTGCTGTGCCACCCTGGTTGAAGGGTGACGCTGAAGATCCAGGCCAATACGGAATAGACAATGATGGCAATGGCGATGACCATGGCCGCCATGATATCGGTAGCCCGGTTAAGCCGTTGCTGCTGCTCCGGAGTTCCTGTATAACCCAATGCCAGCACTTTATACAGTTTTTTTCTCCATGCCGGAAGACGGAGCCAGTCACTGTCGCGAAGCCTGGCTACATCCCTCAGAATAGCGAGATAAAGAAAGATAAAACATCCGAAAAGGTCGGTGGAAATGGCGATGACGTCCCAGGTGATGGGCGACTGGATCCGGCCGAATAAAACCAGGTAGTGCAATTTATCAAGCCTGCCGATACAAAGCAGGATAAAGCAGGGCCCGATAAGCAACGAGATGATGGTAATGAATTCGGCCATCCGGATCACCGGTTTTCTCCAGGGTGTTCTGAAAAGGTGCAGCGTCCCGGAGATGAGGGCCCCGGCATAACTGATGCCCATGAAGAAGATAAAATTGACGATATAAACGCCCCAGACCACATTATCGCGCATTCCGGTCACTTCATGGCCGAAGGCGATCTGCCAGACCAGCGCGAGGATTCCCAGTGCGATCAGGGCAACCAGGAATGCGATCCAAAGTTTACCACGGAGGCTGGTGCTCTCCATGTGCGGGGCAAAAACGCCCAGGGGATGGTGCATTGTAGTTTCCATGATCAGGGGTTGTGTTTTTTATAGTAAGGAGTGTTCCGGTAACGGTCTTTCACTTCGTTGTCCAGCCCCGAAAAGCCCAGATCCACAGGATATTGCCGATCTACCGGTGGGAGATAATAGACGCTCGGCCGTGTTCCGAGCACCTCCAGATAGCGGTAACCGGCCCGGTCTTTGATAAGCTGGCTGAACTGATAGGTCTCGGTTCCGTTGGTCACCGCATCTTCATCGAGATCACCGAAATAGATGACCCCCATGGGGCATGCCGTCACACAATAGGGTAATTTGCCGACCCTGGTCATATCGGGGCAGAAATCGCATTTAGATACAGTTCCCTCTTTACCCGGACTGCTTGCTTCCGGAGAATAAGGATTTTTATCATTATCGTATTCCGGATAGTGTTTCCAGGCGAAAACCCGGGCTGAATAAGGACAGCCGGTCATGCAGAACTTGCATCCGATGCACCGTTCGTTATCCACCAGAACGATCCCGTCGCTTCGCTTATAGGTGGCCCCAACCGGGCAAACGCTGACGCAAAGCGGGTTATCGCAATGATAACAGGGTTTCGGAAACCAGTACGGATAGGTCTGGTCAGAATCCTGTAGAAGATAAACCTTCATGAACTCCTGGTCTTTGGGCAGGAAATGTGCCTTTTGGCAGGCATCCACGCAGGCGCGGGCATTTTTGCATTTGGCGAGGTCGATCACCATAACGAATTTTTTTCCCGGAATGCCTTCCTTCGACTCTTCGCGCGACATCCTGGGAAGTTTAAGCAAACCACGGTCCACCTCCCTTATCTCTCCGTCGGTGGTCAGCACCTTGACCTTTTCACCTGTTTCGGTGGCCGTCGAATCAATATAGGCTGCTGTCAGGCCGCCCGCTGCCGCAATTCCGGCTCCGGCGATCAGCCCTTTTTTGAGAAACTGCCTCCTGGAGTTATTCCCGGGAGGGTCGTGTTCATGCTCTTCCATAGGTCAGTTTTTAATGCGATTCATGATAACCATTGATCATACTTTTGAAATTGCTGACGGGAGTTTTCCCGATGGTGCAGAAATAGACATGCACTACCATGATGATTGTGATAAAGAAACCCGCAATGATGTGGATAAAATCGGTCAGGCCCAACCCGCTGACTCCGAATACGCTGTTTACCGTAATATCCGGATAAAGGAGGCCGAACCCGGTGATGATCACGAACGGGATCAGAAAATACATCAGAATCACATAGGTAATCTGCTGAAGCGGGTTGAATTTCTCTTCTTCGGTCACGGGAAACGGAGGGTTTTCTTTTTTGAATATTCCGAAAGTGTAATAGCGGAATTGTTTCATCAGCCGATCCAGGGTCCCCTTGGCCGGGATGACGTAATAGGTGCCGTTTTTCGTAAACATGTTGCCGAAAAAGAAAATAAGGTAGCTGATGGCCAGCAGGACTCCGGCAATATTGTGGATTGAAACGGCCAGGCTGAATTTAACGACGGTAGTGGGAGAGGCAAACTGTATACTCAGCCCGGTAATGATAAGTAAAAGACATAGAATGGCGTTGGTCATGTGCCAGATACGGACCCAGATCGGATAGAGGTAGAGACGTTCGTGATGGTTGGTCATAGGTTAACGGTTTTTAAAGCGCAGAAATGCATGAAAGGCAATCACGATGACTGTGAAGCCAAATATAATGAAACTGACGATATTGAGCGTATCGTCGGCATCAGGACCTACCGTAGTCGTTCCGCCCATCAGCAATCCTATCACAAAGCCCTCTTTTTCAATATTTTCACTTACCTGATATTTATAAAGCGATGCCTGAAGGATGGAATTACCGGAGTGGCACGATTCACATTTACGGACAGCCTCTTTCACGGGTACCACATGGTGTGCTACGATCAGTGTATCGCTTGCCCTGGCATGGCATTCAATGCACCGCACGTTGGTAAAATGGGAAAGCTGATTGGGAAGCCATTCGTGTTTTTGCAATACATTGGGTTGATTTTTTTCGGTGAGCAACTGATAGTTTTTATTGTCGGCATGACAATTCAGACAGATCATGTTGTCGTAGGTAATGGTCTCCTTCAGGTTGGTGGTGTTGCGCGCATTGATTTTATAGGTGTGGGGATCGTGGCACATCCAGCAGGTAAAGTCATCACTCAGTTTCTCGGAATGGACGCTGGCTAAATATTCCTTCTCTATTTCCTCAAATTTATACATGGCATATTGTTCATCTCCTCCGTGGCAATCGATGCAGGTGGCGATAGATTCCGAACGCAGGCTGTTATCGTGCGGGTATGTTGCATAGTCTTCGGAGTGACAGTCGGTACATCTGAATTCACGGTGGTTCGATGCGTAGAAAAGTTCACGGTCAATAATCAGCTCCGTGTACATTTTCCTGGCTTTCGGTTTTTCAGTCGTGCTGTCATCCACAAAATATTTGGATTGTCCGTGGCATTTGAGACAATTTTCGTTATCGGCCGCGTATTTGAATTTGGAGAAATCCAGAGTAGCGGGACCTGATGTTTGTTTTACTGAATCTCCGGCCAGGGTGGGGGCATCGGTACTTTTCAGCAGGATGAGCGCCAGTGCGAAAACCAGGAGCATTGCGATCACCAGCCAGGCCGGGCGAAGGTTTAATTTGTATGTTGTCATGGAAAGTACTGGTAAGTTAAGGATAAATACAAAAGGGTGTAAAACGAGGGACTGCCTGTTTCACACCCTTTTCGGTTCAATGCCGGATGATCCGGCAACCGGGGTTACTTCTTAAAGGTGCGCATGAAGGCGACAAGGTCCCAGCGATCTTTGGCATCGGGGATCTTTTTTTCGTAGCCCGGCATTTCATCGCGGCCTTTGTTGGTACGATAGAACAACTCACCATCGGTGGATTTTGCAAAAGCGGCAGTCGAGAAGTCACCGGAGAAAGTTTTCAGTGATGCATTTTTCGGTCCGTCGCCCAGGCCTTTACTTCCGTGGCATGATTTGCAATGTTTGTTCCACAGCTCTTTGCCATTGGCCAGGTCGGGTTTACCAGGCATTTTCAGCGCTTTGTCCTTGTCTGGTACAGGCCATGGTTTGGGTTGGGCCTGCTGGGCATTCAGTGCATTTCCGAACAGGAAAACCACCAGCAGAATGGTTGCTGCTGCGAGGGTAGCCAGTTTTTGTGATGTTCTCATGATTAATGAATTTGGTTAGTACTATATTGGGTTAATTAAAAGCTCCACAAGCGGGTCATATTAAATCCTATAAGGATAGCACCGTTAAAGAAATTATTGTTGTTATGCATGACCATCTCGGCGGGGACAATGCCCTGTGCAGCCGAGAAGTAGAGATGAAAAGCGTGGGTGCTGGTGCATACCTCCCAGCCGATGGAAAGGTTAGGGTAGGGCGCTTTTTCGGGAAGGTTCATCCAGTCGTTGGGATATCTGACGATAAAGGCCGGTTCATAATTGACGATGATCGGTTGCTGGTAAGATACCACAATGGATGACTGCGGGCTGACCTTGAATCGGGTGAGCAGGGAAAGGGCCAGTGCGTCGTGCATGGCAGTGGTATCGATTGTTTTATCAATTTTGTTGAAATGGGTATAGCTCACGCCAAGCTGAGCCGAAAAGAAACTGCAGACACGGCGGGCGAAGAGGAATTCATGGTAAAACGATAAACGGTCGGAAAATTTATATCCCTGTCCGAAATTGATCTTTTCCCTGGTGTCCAGCGCAATGTTTCCAAAATAGGAAATTGTGAGTGGAAACCCGCCATCGCGGCGTTGGTTGACGATCGTATATTTCACCAGCAGGTCCTGCAGCCGGTTGGTTTTGGTACTGCCGAAACCCACCAACAGGTCGCGGGTAATACTGAAGTTCAATCCCATGCGGATATTGGCGGCGCCCCAGATGCCGGCCAGGTCGGACCATCCGTTCTGGATAGTTCCGAAACGGTGCTGGAGCACGAATTCCAGTGTCTTGGGAGGAGGTATGGCCACAGTTTGAAGGTCCATGCAAATGCCGCTTTGAAACGCTGCCCTGGCCAAAGGCTTTTCGGTAACTTCAGGCTCTTCGGCGGGAATGGTATCAGCTTCCTGAGCAGCAGCAAAACTCATACCAAAAAGAAACAATAAGGCTCCAAGGATGAGTGTTTTAATATTTGGGGTGATGGCTCGCATTTTTCTCAGTTGTTAAGTGAATAATGTTGCTGGGGCTTTAATTGTTTTTGGCGCCCTCTTCGATCCAGTATTTAACATTGGCGTTATCGACCGGATTTCCGTAAGGTGCCATCGATTTTCCCGCCAGAAGGCAAGTATAGATAATACTCTGCTCCGGTTGGAACGGAACCACCATCTGGTTGTCCAGCAAACTCTGATATGATTTTCCTTCCCGGAGATCAGGGGCTACACTGCCGTTGTGACAACCGGCACACTGTTTATTGAAAAATGGCTGGATCTTCAGGGAATAACTGGTAGAATCTCCCGGTGGCGGGGGTGGCGGAACGTCGGGCTGAATGGTGGCATATTCACATGCCCCCAAAAAATACAACACCAGAAGGATCCCGGCGATATTGAAAAGGTTTATCTTTCGCATGGTTGAATATTTAATAAGTTGGGTCTTCGGTTAAATCGGGATATTGAAAATGAATGATCCGTAAGAAGTGATTAAACTCAAAAAAAGGCCTCAGACGGGCTGAAGCCTTTTTTCGAATTTTCTCCCGGTTTTACAAACCCGCGGCAGTCATCGCTTCGACCGTATTGGTCAACAGCGCTTTGACATATGGGGTGTTGTGGATCCCGAGGCTGTACTCCCTCAGACAGAACTGGAAGTTGATGATCGCACCCAGGTGTACATTGAGCAGAGAGGGGAATTTAGGCTTCGCCATATTGGCGGCGCTGGTGTTGTAAGGATTTCTCCAGTAACCATCGGGATTGGAGGAGGCATCATAAATATCAAGATACCCGTCGTAATTGCTGGCGGTGATCCCGGCCCAAAGGTTAGCCGTGGAGGCATCTTTGTGCAGAATGTCATTACCGCTGCCGGCAGCATTGATCTTTGCGGCCAATGCCTCAAGGAGGGTTTTTACCTCAGCCCGTACATCCTTCCATTTCGAGTGGTTGGCATCGATCGGGTTGGCGTTATGGCACCCTTCCTGGTTACAGCCGCTGAAATTAAAGGTAGTGTTGGTGGCAAGGGCCGACTCTTTGGCGTTCCTGACATTGAACGAGTGGCCTCCGGCAATGCCGTTCATCGGATAGGCCATGTGGCAATCGGAACAGGAAGCGGCGTTGGTGTGCGGCGAATTGGAATAGGTGCGGCTGCCCGGATATTCAATTGCACCGGTACCTGCAACCACCGCGGCGGCAGTGCCGTAATGGACATGCATCCGGTAAGCGGGCCTTACATAGATGTTCTTCGCTCCTGAGGTACTGTCATACATGACGATTTTTGGTGCGATGATCAGGGAGTCATAATTCAGCAACCGGCCAGCAGGATCATTGCTGCAGGTCATGGGGCGGGGCTGGTGGCACTTGGCGCAGAGATTACTGCTTCCGCCATCGGCAGGGAGATTGATTGTTTTTTTACCGCCCCACATCACCATGGGAACCGGTGCGGTAGTCGTCAGGGCAAGATCGGCGGCACCATACGTGGTATGCAGACTGCTGTGGCACGTGTAACAGGTGATCTCACCGATCGCATCGGAGGCCGGTACAGTGTACTGGTTCACCCAACGGCCGGTCGTAGTATTGAAAACAAATTCGCTGGAGAGGTTTTTATTGACAGCATAAAGAAAACCCTTGTGTTCGTGGCATGCGGCGCATCCCACAATACCGGCCTCCTCAAAAGCTGCATGGCCCCAGTTGTGCTTCGAAAGTTCAAACTCCACGGCAATTTGATCCACCATTGTGGCAGAGTGACAAACCTTGCAGGTTTCGTTGGCATCTTTCCCATTGGTGCCGTCCTTACCAGCCGGACCAGCCTGTCCCATGGGGCCCTCCTTCGTACAGGAGGTGAATAGTGCAGCCGATATCATAAGTGCGGCAGCAAAAGTGATTCGTAAAAGTCTTTTCATAATACCTTACAGATTTTGTGAATAATGTAGTATTCGCAGCAGACAACTTGTGCAAAAAGTTTCCGGAACAAAAATATTGAAGAAACCGGGCACCACACGCGGGGCTTCAGTGAGATTTGTTAATTCTGTAACTGATATTTCTCAAGAAAGCATTGATATATATCAATGTTTGCTGATCAACCCGTTTCGCTGATCTGGCGGAGTTGTTTGATGTTGAGAATTTCCATGGTGTTTCCCTGAAGGGAGAGGATCCCTTCATCCTTGAATTCCTTGAGGATCCGGATCGCACTTTCCTTCGACATTCCTGACAAATCGGCAAGATCCTGTCGCGAAATGGTCAACTCAAAAGGGTTTTTTCCATAAATATTTTCGCAAAGGTAGAACAACACGTCGGCAATCCTTCCCGGCATTTGTTTCTGGGTAAGGCTCAGCAACTGGTTGAAGTTGAAGATGGCCTGAAGGGATACCCGTCTTAAAAATTCCTCCGCAAAATCGGAATTTTCACGGATAAGCTTTTTGAAAATATTAACATCGACCAGGCAGGCGGTACAATCCTCTACGGCCGATGCGGAATAATAGTGCCGGTTGTCTACATAAATACCGGGCCCGAAGATGTAATCAACCGGTTTGACCAGCGCCAGGATCAGGTTTTTCCCGAAACCTTCGATATAGAGTTTGGCCAGCCCTGAGGTGATACAAACAAAGTATGGAGTGGGGGTGCCCTGTTTGAAGATCACTTCCCCGGCCCTGTAATCCACCTGGAAACGACTGGAATTGATCAACTCCAGTTCCAGCGCCCCCAGGTTCTTAAATATCTGGGAGCGGCAGTTACAATTGATACAATTCGAAGCATGAGTGTTCCTGTTGTTCATCCTGTAAGTTGCATTCCGGCGTTCATGCCGGCTATCCAAGGCACAAATTTAACCATTAATTGATAAATCGCAACTCATTCGCTTCTTTTTATCAACCCCCCCATTGATAAAAATCATTCCGAAAAAACAGCAGTGCTGAAAAAGATGGTTATTGCTTGTCATGAATGGAACCGGTCACTATCCTGGCAATCTGAACAGCGTTGGTGGCCGCACCTTTCCGAAGGTTATCGGCTGTAATGAAAAGATTGAGCGACCGGGGCTGAGATTCATCGCGACGGATCCGCCCGACAAACACCTCATCCTTGCCGCGGGAGAGTATTGGCATCGGGTAAAGATTGTGTCTGGGATCATCCATAACCACCACCCCGCTTGTCGCTGAAAGGAGTTTTGTGACATCACCCGCATCGAAATCCTGTTCAAATTCAATATTGACCGCTTCGGAATGGCCACCGTACACCGGCACCCGTACAATAGTGGCCGTTAACATGATGGACATGTCGTCCAGGATCTTTCTCGTTTCATGAACCAGTTTCATCTCTTCGGTGGTATATCCGTTCTCCAGAAAATCACCACCATGAGGAAAGAGGTTCAGGTCTATCGGATAGGGATATGCCATCTCACCGATAATCCCGGCCCGTTCGTTTTCCAGTTGTTTCACCGCCCTGGCGCCGGTACCGGTTACCGATTGATAAGTGGATGCCACAACGCGACGGATCCGGTATGCGCGGTGAAGAGGGGCCAGCACCATGACCAGTTGAATAGTGGAACAATTGGGATTGGCAATAATCCGGTGTTCCGGCCGGATAGCCGATGCATTGATCTCCGGGACCACCAGCGGCACATCGGGGTGCATCCTCCACGCCGATGAATTGTCGATGACCGTACAGCCTGCCGCTGCGTAACGGGGAGCCCATTCCAGCGAAGTTTTTCCGCCTGCCGAAAAAATGGCAATGTCGGGTGGTTGCTTCAAGGCCTCGTCGTGGGTGACCACCTTCAACGCTGAACCATGAAAAGGGAGGAGTTTACCGGTTGAAGCCGGTGTGGCAACCGCAACGACTTTTTTCGGAAAAAAACGCTGTTCTTCAAGCACCTTCAGTATTTCCCGGCCCACCAGACCAGTGGCTCCGACAATGGCAAGTTTCATGGTGAAAATTTTGGCAAAATTAGATAAAAGCAGGTCAGCAGACAGAGGGAACCGAATCTATATTGCTTCCGAACGCTGCCATTCCGTCACGAAACATACCTGATCCATTTTGCCCCCCATCGGAGGATTGTTCTTGGCAATTTTCAACCGGATCGCAGTGATGGCCGGAAATTGACGGCTGATATGGTCCTGAATTCTCCGCCCGACATGTTCGAGCAGGTGGGATTTCTGTTCCATTTCAGTTTTAACTGCCTGATAAAGCAATACGTAATCAACGGTATCGCGCAAATGGTCGCTCTCTTCCGCCAGTGTCGTATCGGCTTCAATATGCAGGTCTACCCTGAATTTTGTACCAATGATCTGCTCTTCACGGAAGCATCCGTGAAAGGCGAAAAACTCCATACCTTCCAGCAGTATCTTTCCCATAATGTTGATTTAGCCTGAAAAATCCCTGAACCATCAGGGCCACAAAATTATGCATTTATCCCTGCCTTCCCTGATCCATTTTTTATTTTGTAGTAAGTTTGCAGAAAATTACATCTGATGGAAGAGGAAAAACCCCTTAAACCTTTAAATTTCATAGAAGAGATTATAGAAGAAGATATCCGGAAGGGTGTTTATGACGGAAGGGTCCATACCCGTTTCCCGCCCGAACCCAACGGTTACCTGCATA
>CAYLVY010000012.1:0-4258 GCA_964387205.1 uncultured Draconibacterium sp. | reverse complement strand
GCCGAATTGGTATCTCCATATCGGCCATGCCAAATCGATCTGCCTGAATTTCGGCCTGGCAAAAAAGTACAACGGTAAAACCAACCTGCGGTTTGATGATACCAATCCGGTAAAGGAGGATACTGAATATGTCGATTCCATCATGGAAGATGTCCGTTGGCTGGGATTTGACTGGGAGGAGCGGCTATTTTATGCCTCAGATTATTTTGAGGAACTTTACCAATTCGCTGTAATTCTGATTAAAAAAGGGTTAGCCTATGTGTGCGACATGTCGGCCGATGCGATCAGCGAAAGCCGCGGCACACCGGGAAAGGCAGGCATGGAGAGCCCCTATCGCAATCGCTCCGTGGAGGAGAACCTCGACCTTTTTGCCCGGATGCGGGCCGGCGAGTTCCCCGATGGTACCCGGGTGCTGAGAGCCAGGATCGATATGGGATCGCCCAACATGCACATGCGCGATCCGGTGCTGTACCGTATCCTTCACGCCCATCACCATCGGACCGGCGACAACTGGTGTATCTATCCGATGTACGATTTTGCCCACGGACAGAGCGATTCCATCGAGCGGATCACCCATTCGATCTGCACGCTGGAGTTCGAGGTACACCGTCCGCTGTACGACTGGTTTATCCGGGAGATTGGCATCTATGCCCCGAAACAGATCGAATTTGCCCGCCTGAACATGACCTACACGGTGATGAGCAAGCGAAAACTGCTTGAACTGGTCAGGGAAGGACAGGTCAATGGCTGGGATGATCCGCGCATGCCCACCATTTGCGGGTTGCGCCGCAGGGGGTATACCCCGGCCTCGATCCGGAATTTTGCCGACATCATTGGTGTGGCCAAACGCGACAATGTCATTGACGTTAACCTGCTCGAATTTTGCATCCGGGAAGACCTGAATAAAAATGCCAACCGCCTGATGGCGGTGCTCGATCCGCTGAAAGTCATTATCGACAATTATCCCGAAGGGTTGGTGGAGGAGATGGAGGCAGTCAATAATCCCGAAGATCCCGCACGGGGCAAAAGGAGTGTGCCATTCTCCAAAGAGTTGTATATCGAGCGTGATGATTTCATGGAGGAGCCTCCTGCGAAGTTTTTCCGTCTTGCACCAGGCAGGGAGGTACGTCTCCGTTCGGCTTACATTATCCGCTGCGAATCGGTGGAACACGATCCGGTTACCGGCGTGGTTTCGGCCATTCATTGCACCTATGACCCTATGACCCGGTCGGGGATGCCCGACAGCAACCGTAAGGTGAAGGGCACCCTTCACTGGGTATCGGCCGGCCATGCGGTGGAGGCTGAAATCCGGCTCTACGACCGGCTCTTCACCAAAGAAAATCCGGATGATCTTGCCGAAGGTGAATCGTATAAAGATTACCTGAATCCCGATTCACTGCGCGTCATCAGGGGTTTTATTGAGCCGGCCGGGGCAGAAGCGGGGGTGATGCAGAAATTCCAGTTTGAGCGCATCGGCTATTTTTCGGTCGATCCCGATACAACCCCCGGCCAGTTGGTGTTCAACAGGGTTGTTCCCCTGAAGGATTCCTGGGCAAAAGTGGAAAAAGTTTCCTGAAATGAACAAAATTTCAAAAGTTTCTTTAATTTTGCACCCTCAATGTCCGATGGTGTAACTGGCAACACGTCTGACTCTGGATCAGAAGAGTCCAGGTTCGATTCCTGGTCGGACAACAGTAAATAATGGTAAAAGGCTGTAAACGTTATGTTTATGGCCTTTTTTATTTCCATTACATACGATATTACATACACTGTTGTGGTTTTTTTGCTCATTTCTTCCTGTTTTGAAGTCTCAAGATTATTTTATCCTGAAACTGCTGCCCGGGAATATCCAGTCAGTTTATCATTCACTTTAGTCGTAAAGCCAAAGGAAACAACCAACAAGATAAAGGCTAATGAAGTTCTGGCCGCTGCAAATAACCTGATCGGAACCGATGAACCCGAAACCATGAGAAACAATCTCCGGGCAATGATGGACTGCTTTTTTCTGTATGGTGCAGTGGATAACAAAGATTCCCACAATTTTACCTTCAAAGAACTGGACAAGCTGCTCCGTTCGCTTGATGAACTGGCAGAAAATCATCTAACTGAATTAAGGCCATGATCTGTGATTGAATCCCGGATTTTGGTTTTAACCCTCGGCGTAATGTCGGGGGTTTTCTTTTATCTGAACTGGATATGTACCTTGCATTTAGTTGCCCGGGGGGTAATCCCTGAACTCTGGACGGGTAAGGGTTTAAACCTTTTTAAATTTCGATTTGAAAAACCTGCTGACCTTGCCCGGTGATTTTCGGTTTGAGCGTGAGGGGTGCGGGTATATGCAATTAAATTCACCCGTACCGATAAAAAAATACTAAAATAAAATAGCTTATTCAGTTTTGTTGTGGATTCGTATGAATATTTTTCTAATTTTACTACCCGATAAATACAATACAAATGAAAAAGGCTGCCATTATTTTTATTTTTTGTATTTTTCAATTATTCCTCTTTGCTCAAGATGTCATTTACAAAATAGATGGTATTGAAATCAAATCTAAGGTTCTGGAAATAGATGAGAATTTTATCAAATATAAAAACTTTGATCAGCAAGAAGGCCCTATAAGGAACATTTCAAGAGCTAAAGTATTCATGATTAAATATCAGAATGGCACAATTGAGAAATTTACTACCATAGTTAGTTTGACTTCTGACACGTCAAAAAGCATTTTTGAAACTGACAAGAATGAAAGATTAAGAAACATTGATTTTCAGATTGAGAAAGCAATATCAATTAAAAAGAACGGGAAAAAAATGGCTATCCCGGGAGCGGTTTCTATGTTTGTAGGCACTGTAATTTACACGTTAGCATTCAATCAAAAAAGTGAGGTTTCCAAAAAGGATATGCAAATGGCTGGGAATATAATTTTCGCAATTTCTACTCCCTTATTTATCACAGGAAGTGTTTTTTTCGGTATTTCGCAAGCAGAACTTAACATGCTAAACAAAAGGAAGGCTGAACTAAGTTTTCAAATGGTTCCTTTTAGCAATAATAAGTATGGTACATTCACACCTGTGCTGGCCCCGGCAATTGGTTTTAGAATTTCATTCTAACTGGTTCTTATTAAATCCTATATATCATTTTCCCTGTTTAACATCCCTAGGATTCTTCTTATGTTCCACTTGAAAAACCTTATCCGGTTAGTAAAGATTGTCCGGTGGTGGTAATTCTGCACGGTATCCTTCTCACAAATGGCAGTGAGTTGTTCCGGGGTAAGGCCTAATTGCCCTGCTGCCTTTTCAAGGCTAATTGAGGCTTTTGGCTGCTATTTCATAATGAGTGGGTTGCGGTTGTTGTTGCTTTTGATCGTTTATTACAGGCTGCTGCCATTTCGCCGGGGCGTTCATCCTGTTATTAAATTCTTCCATGAACAGATTGTAATACTTCCATCCTTCCGGGGTTATCTCATAGTAATTTCCCGTTTTGACGGTGAACCCTACCATTTTCAGGCTGGCAAGGTATTGGCGTGCCAGTGACCAAGAAAGGCGGTTCACCTATTCAGTTGTTGGTGTGAAGTTGCTCTGCATACTGGCCGGGGGCTACTAATGGTGCCAATGAAATTGAATCGGTTTGAAATCCGAAAACCTGCCAATGGGGGAGGTCGCAAAAATCGATTTTTCGATCCAGCGGGCTGGGGTGAGCAAGGCGATTAAATTCAGTGGCACCTACAAAAAAGAAACTTCGGCTTTTTGTATCAATCAGGAAATATTACAATAATTTTACAAACAAAACGATGAACATGAAAAAGAAATATTATTTTGCTTTGATTTGCGTAATTTGTAAGTTTATCGTAACTAATCCAGCGGCTTTCAGTCAGGATATATATAGCTACGTGAATACTTTTCGGAAAGGGACTGCTGAGAAAAGGGTCGTTGAATTTATCAACTTATATAAAGACTCTTTAGATAACTTAGAAGGTATTTGGGAATTAAAAACAAAAAGTACCTTTAGGTGGGCGTATAAAAATAAAGAAGAAGCACCTGATTTTTCTGAACGGGAGATTGTTATTCTGAAGTCATTTGATAATTATTATCAAGTTTTTTTGGTTGAGAACGGGGCAATTATAAATAATATAAGAGATTTATTTAAGTTTTCTAATAGTGCATTACCTAACAGATTTTGGTGTTCTCCAAACTTACCTGCTGGTTTTAATTGTTGTTCTGTAAATGCAATCCCATTTACAATTACAAATAATACTTTTTC
>CAYLVY010000011.1:38227-46871 GCA_964387205.1 uncultured Draconibacterium sp. | reverse complement strand
CAACATCAAAGGCAGGAAGGAGATTTTTAGAACCGGTATAAAAAACGGTGAAACTCTCACCGGCTCAATTTTTACACTATCTTTAAAACGGATTTAAAGAAAGCAGCCATGAGTTACTATATCAAGCTATATTTTGCCACACTTGTGGTCTTTTTCGCTGTGGACATGATCTGGCTCGGGTTGGTAGCCAGGGATTTTTACAAAAAGCACCTGGGTTTTATCATGTCTCCGGAGATAAACTGGTATGCCGCCCTGATCTTTTATCTGATATTTATCGCCGGGGTACTCGTTTTTGTGGTCATACCGGGAATACGTACCGACGGATTAACTCTTATGTTGATCAAAGCTGCTTTTTTCGGATTGATCACCTATGCCACCTATGACCTGACCAACATGGCCACGCTTAAAAACTGGCCTGCGATCGTCACCATTGTCGATATGATATGGGGAATGGTACTTACTACACTGGTCAGCCTGGGCGGTTATGCAGCCGGTAAATGGCTCGAAAAATTCTGATACTTTTGGTATGATGAGAAAACTGATCCTGTTCCTGATACCGCCGGACCAATGGAAATCAACGGTGGCGGTCCTTATGGGGATTTTTTTCGGACTGGCTTTTTACGCTTTCTACATATCGAGGGCGCATTCCTATCTTTCCGATTCTCCCGAAACCTGCATCAATTGTCATGTCATGTACACCAATTATCAGGACTGGGCGCACAGTTCCCACCGCAATGTGGCGGTATGTACCGATTGTCATGTTCCCCATGATAATGTGTTCAATAAGTACCTCTTCAAGGCGGAAGACGGGTTGCGGCATGCGACGATTTTCACCCTGCGGACCGAGCCGCAGTCGATCTATATACGGGAAGCCGGAAGAGCGGCGGTTCAGCGAAACTGTATCCGTTGTCATGAGCATACAGTCGGCATGCAGTTTCTTGGCAGTGTCATGCCCGGTTATGAAAACCATCTCAGGCACCGCCGCTGTGTCGATTGTCACCGTGAAACACCCCACAAAAGGGTAAATTCCCTTTCGTCGGCCCCCAATGCCCTGGTTAAAACAAAAAACAAGAGCCGCGTGGTTTCTTTTATTAAATAAACAAAAGTTACCTTTTTAAGCTGATAACCTTCAAATCTCAAACATCCATGTCAACCTCCAGACCCCGTGCCCCATGGATCAACTGGGCGCTCTTTTTCGGAACGATGATCATTGTTTTTTTGTTGGGACTTCTGGCCTCTTCTATCACACAGCGAAAAGCCGAGGCTGAATATGTGTATAAGCCCAGGCTTACCCTCAGCGAATTTGAGCCCAGAAATGAACTATGGGGCGAGAATTTTCCACGCGAATATCAAAGTTATCTGAAGACCGCCGATACCAGCTTTCACAGCGAGTTCAACGGCAACGGCGTGACGGATGCGCTGGGGAAGATACCCCGGATGGTGGTGCTATGGGCAGGGTATGCGTTTTCAAAGGATTATAAAGCACCAAGGGGGCACTATTATGCTATTACCGATGTCAGAAATACCTTGCGCACCGGGACGCCGATGGGCAGCGATGATGGCCCGCAGCCGAATACCTGCTGGACCTGCAAAAGTCCGGATGTGCCGCGGTTGATGTCGGAGATGGGCCCGACGGAATTTTACCGGGGAAAATGGGGCGCGAAAGGGCATGAAGTGGTCAACTACATCGGTTGTGCCGATTGCCATGATCCTGCCACGATGGATCTCCGCATTACACGCCCGGCACTGGTGGAAGCTTTCCAGGCTATGGGTAAAGATATTTCCAAAGCCACCCATCAGGAGATGCGTTCCCTGGTGTGTGCCCAGTGTCATGTGGAGTATTATTTCGACAAAAGCCGTCCCGACGCCAAAGATGTTGCCTATCTGACCTTTCCGTGGAAATTCGGCCTTAGTGCCGACAGTGCACTAAAATATTACAACGGCTATGGTTTCACCGATTTCACCCATCAGCTTAGCAAGGCGCCTATCCTAAAGGCCCAACATCCCGATTATGAAGTTTTCATGACCGGTATTCACGCCCAGCGTGGTGTTGCCTGTGCCGACTGCCACATGCCTTACATCAAGGAGGGCGGGCAGAAGTTTACCAGCCATCAGATTACCAGTCCCCTGAGTAACATTGCCGGGACATGTCAGGTTTGTCACCGCGAGAGTGAGGAGGTACTGCGCAACAATGTATATGATCGTCAACGCAAAGTGAAGGAGATCCGTGACCGGTCGGAGATCGCACTGGTTCAGGCTCATGTTGACGCCAGGGCTGCTTGGGATGCAGGGGCTACTGAAAGTGAGATGGCGGAGGCACTCCAGCGTATCAGGAATTCGCAATGGTTCTGGGATTATTCCGCTGCCGGGCACGGAAACTCGTTCCATTCCCCGGTGGAAACCTCCCGTATCATCGGTTTGTCCATCGACGAATCCAATAAAGCGAGGGTGCTGATTGCACGTGTGCTGGCAAAACATGGAAAGAATGACCCGGTTCCCTATCCTGATATCACTACCAAGGAGAAGGCGCAGGCCTTTATAGGGCTCGATATGGCCAAAATGAATGCCGAAAAGGCAGAGTGGATTAAGACGGTTTTACCCGTTTGGGATCAAAAAGCCCGGGAGCGGGAGTCAGCCTGGCCGGTACAGAAGCCTTAACTTTTCGGAATGGAGCTGATTACTTCTCCGCATTGGGGTGATTATGAACTGATTGATTCCGGCAATCGTGAAAAGCTGGAAAGGTTCGGCAGGTATATCCTGATCCGGCCCGAACCACAGGCCGTATGGCAAAGGTCGATGCCTGAAGGGGAGTGGGAGAAGATGTCCCATGCCCGTTATGAGCGCATGAAAGGCAAACAGATTGCGGCAGGTGAGCCGGAACGCGGCAACTGGAAGCGGAAACCGGGAATGGCTGACCAATGGAGCATAAGTTACCATTATGGGGAGTTGAACCTTACCTTTCGCCTCGGGTTGACCTCTTTCGGACATATTGGCCTCTTTCCGGAGCAGGCTGCCAACTGGAATTTTCTGTACGATCAGATTTTAGAGTGGAGAACAGGGCAGAAGGGCGCTATCAGGCCCAGGGTACTCAACCTCTTTGCCTATACCGGTGCGGCATCGCTTGCTGCCTGCGCTGCTGGAGCCGAAGTGGTACATGTGGATGCCGTGAAGCCGGTGATCACGTGGGCGAAAGAAAATATGCAAGCTTCCGGGCTCGACCATATCCGGTGGGTGGTAGAGGATGCCCTGAGTTTTGTCAGAAGGGAGGTGAAGAGGGGTAACCGCTACCAGGGTATTCTCCTCGATCCGCCCGCTTATGGACGAGGACCTGAAGGTGAGAAATGGGTACTGGGCGATTCGATTGATGAACTAACGGATCTTTGCAGCAGGCTGATGGACCCCGGACATGGAATGTTTCTCTTCAGCCTCTATTCCATGGGTTTTTCCTCCCTTATTGCCGAAAACCTGGTTAAAGAGAGGTTCCCGGCCGGTGCCACAATAGGTTCCGGCGAGCTCTTTTTCCCCGATTCATCGGGAAAGCGGTTGCCACTGGGAACATTTTTAAGGCTGGTATATTAAAAAGATCTTTTCCGCATTCTGGCCAGGATAAATCCGGTCAACCCTCCCAAAAAAGCGAAAAAAGCCAGGTATTTACGTGTGTGGTAAACCGGGTTCTGTTGATCGGGAGAACCGGTCAGGAATTCAGAAACGGGAATATATTCGTCAATTTTCCAGACATTTCCGAATAAAATATAGCCGGTTACCAATCCGATCCCTCCCCCCAATATAACAAAAACCACCAGTTTCAGGATTGCTCCCGATGGATTGGGATGCCCGATTTCCTGTTTCATGGCCTTCATCGCGTCATTTGTTCTGGTATCGAGATTACCTGAAGGATCAGCGCCGCAATTCCAGCAGATATCGAAATTTTCTTCCACTTCGCTTTGACAGCGCTTGCAAATCCAGAATTTCCTTACCCTGATTTCAGCCGGATTGATGGAAGTGAGAAATTCACCACAATAGCGGCATTTCAGGGCGTCTTTCAGAATTTCTTCCGCGCAAAACGGACATTTCTTCGTTTCCATCTCGATCATATTAATGGATGAACTCTAAAACTCAAATGAAAGTCCTGCCTTGGGGATAAAATGGAACTGATACAAAGAGGGTGCGGCAAAAATACTCCACCGAAGGTTCGCCTTTGGCGTATAGAATGACCAGCCGAAGCGGGGATCGATGATCGGACCTTTATCATCGCCCCATTGATCGCCGGTCCATGTGCTCCAGGAGTATCCTCCCCGAAGTGCGATATAGGTATAGTGGCTTTTTGATTCATTGATGTTCCTGAGATTGAACCGAAACTGCATATAGATGTTCAGCGTTTCGGTGCTATAGGTGGCAATACCCGCTCCGAGGGAAAAGGTGTTGGAGAACTGGTACCCATGGGTCGTAAATACCTCCAGCATAGCTTTCGGGCCGCTTTTCGGAAAGTGTCCGCCGAAGGCAACCCCAGCGTCAAAAAAATAACCTTTCCGGTGTACGGCATAGGAATGCGACTGGGCCTGTGTCAGCAGGCCACAGAGAACCATCAGCAACAAAATGACATTCCGCTTCATATACAATGATCTATATCAGTAAATGAGACATGCAATAGGAATAAAAGTCCTGGCCTGCATCTTTATGGTCCTTCCCCGGAATGTCGTGTTTGGATACATTGCAGCCTGCTGCTTTAAATGCCTGATAGGCACTTTCGGTGTTTTCATAAGGGACAATGGTATCGTCGGTGGCGTGCAGCAGAGTGATTTTGGCCCTGGGAACCCAGTTGGTGATCTTTCCGTACACGATCAGACTGTTGTTCCGAAGTGCTTTTCTGAATTTGTAAGTGTTGGGATGAGTAGTGTCAAATGCTTCCGGCGACATGATCTTTGTCAGCCGGGTTTCATTCATCATCGCGGTAACCTCATCGGTGGTATATTTTTTGGAAATGATCCATTCCTGGTGTTTCGACAACAAGGGTTCCGCGAACATTTTGGAAAGGTCAAGGTTCAGGCTGTCGCCGTAGTTCATTCCAAGGATAAGCAACGGTATCGTAACGGGTTGGCTGCTGTAATCCTTTTTCACAAAAGTATCATAGGATTTGATCAGGTCATAGGCACCACCGCCGGCAAAAACCTGATCAATCTTAAAAGCGTCCTGATACAATGGTTCGGTTTCCACGAACTTCAGAAAGGAGAGCGATGCCTGACCCCCCTGGGAATAACCCATTACGGTAACTTTATGGGACATCTTCCGGCTGATCGAGGCAAAGTACTCTTTAGCGGCCAGCAGCATATCGGCAGCCGACTGTCCGGTGGTATGGACATCGTAATAGGGATGAACCTGATCTTTGGAGGCCCCATATCCGATATAGTCAGGAGCTACTACGGCATAACCAAACAGGGAGAACAGCCCTTCGGTGACGGCCATTTTCTCGGAGGGGACTTCATAGTTGGCACCCAGCGTATAATGTACGCCCAGGATCGTTCCAAGACGGGTAAAGTCGTTATCTGCAGCAGGATAGAATATTGCCCCCGACGCCAGTACCGGATTGCCCCTTGGATCAAGTGTTTGATATACAATGGAAACCACTTTGATCTTTTTATTGGGTAACGCCTTATACAGTGTGGAGTTGGGATTTTGTTTAAGCCTGGATGCCAGGGTATATTTGTCGATAACCTCAGTTTTCTCAACCCTTTCCAGGAAAAGAAAATCGGTGAGGGGCTCTTTTTTACAACCGCCCACCAGGAGGGTCAAAAGGCAGCACCAAAGGATGTTTTTCATGGTTTTTCCGGTGATTTAGACTTGCAGGCCGGCAACAGAAATGCAACAGACAGCTCCATCCCCATTTGTTTCAGGGCTTCAAAGTCGTCGGTGCGGATTTTGTTCATATTCCAGCGATACCGGCCCTCTACCTGAAATTTCCAGAGTTCGAACCCAAGGCCGGCACTGAATCCGTAAAAGAATTTGTTCATGGTTGTTTCGGAGGAGGTATTGTCGATGTCGAGCAGGCTGAAAAAGTCACCGGTATTGTTAATTACCACAGAACCATAGATATTTCCGAGCACATATGGTTTGAACACTTTACTGAGCTGAAGACCCAGCCGGATGTTGACGGGAATATCCAGCGTCCGGATGGTGGCCGGATAGTCGGTAAGATAGATCATATCTGCCTCCGATCTTGACTCTGTCAGAAGAATCTCCGGGACTACCGAGTAGGTCAGAAAATCGCCCCGCGAAAACTGGAACAGAAGTCCGGCAGTCCAACCAGGCTTTGCCTCAAAATCAGTATAGAATCCTTTTCCGTAATTTTCAAGATGGATATAATTGATCCCACCTTTAATCCCGAAACGGTATGGCTGTTGCTGGGCATACATGATACCGGGAAATCCCGAAACAATCAGGATCACGAGCAATCGTTTCATAAGTGTTGCCCTTTTTTTCCCTCCAAATGTACGACAATGTTTAAGTTTTTCGATTATTGTGGTAAAAAATGATCAATAACCATAAGAATTTCGGAACTTAGCAGCCAGAAACTATTTTTGTAATGAATCTGCGGTCATGCCGGCGAATACGGGTCAGCCCTGCGGGATGGATAATTCTTTCCCTGTTCCTGACGTGGCCTTCACTCCTTTTTTCTCAGCGTTATTTTACCAGAACTTACGGTGTGGTGGACGGATTGCTCAGTTCGGTCATCAACAGTCTGGAGCAGGATTCATCAGGAAACATCTGGTGTGCTTCCAATAAGGGGATCAGCCGTTTTGACGGCGTTTCCTGGACAACCTACAACAATATCATCGGTCAGGTCGGGGTCGGATTTCCCTTTATCCGGTGTGATGAAAACGGGGATATCTGGACCATCTCCAATTTTAACCGATTGAACATAAGTGTTTTTCGGAATGGAGAATGGGGATCCTATCTGTCTGAAGTAAAACCTGATATTGCCAAGGATTTCCGTGGCTTTGATGTATACCATGAAGAGGGCAGGACTGTTTTGATTGCGGCCACTTCAAACCAGGGATTGTTCGTGCACAAAGATGGGTTATGGCGAAATTTCCCATTGCGGAAGGAGATTCCCGGAACCAAACTTTTAAATGCCTTCCTCTATAAAAAGATGGTGTATGTTGCAACGGATCAGGGAATAAGCCGTCTTTCCGGTCATCATATCGACCGGATGCCGAAACTTAATGCCCAGCTTCCTCCCGGCGGTTTGTATGCCATCGGAATGGATAAAAATCAACAATATACCCCGGGCAGGGAGGTCGTCTGGCTTTTGGGAAAAGGTTGGATTGGTTATGCCATCGGTGATCAGTTCCATCTGATCCGGGATAAGATAAAAATGTCTGATGAAGAGTTTCACGGAGTGGTCGATGTGGCTGATCGTGAAATCTATTTCGGTAACCTGCGCCAGTTGTTCCGTATCACTTTACCAAATAAGGAACCGGTATATATTGGCAGGGCGCAGGGATTGATCGGGGAAGGGGCGGCTGATATTCTGGTGGACAGGGAAAAGAACACCTGGATAGGAGGGGTCAGGGGCCTTACCTTTATTCCCTTTGCAAAATTCATCAATTACAATTCTTTCGATGGCCTTGCCGACAATGAAGTCTCCTCCGGACTTGAGGTTTCCCCCGGGAAATACGTGTTCGGCCACGATGGTGCCCTGACTTTTTTTGACGGAATTAAATTTGACGTTTTCCGTTTCCGGAACCGTGATATCATGAGTATCCATGAAACAAGGGTTCAGGATTTGCACCTTGACCGGGATCGGAATATCTGGATTGCCTCCTCTATGGCAGGACTGGCCAGGGTGACACCTTCGATGGAGGTGATATGGTACAATCACCTTTTTCCGCGGGGGGAACGTTTTATTTCGGTCGCCGGTGCGGCCGACGGGACAATCCTGGTCGGCGGCATTAAAGGGTTGTACCGGCTGGATGGTGAGAAAGTGACCCGGATTATCCAGGATACCACCTCTTTATGGACCATTCGAAAGATCTTTCCGGAGAAAAACGGAAACCGGATGTTTGTCGGCACCTACAGCAAAGGGCTGGTGGAAATTTCCGGGAAGAGGTTAATACAACACTTTAAACCCGACAACATCTCATCCAATAATGTGTTCGGGTTTCTGCACGATTCAAAAGATAACTATTGGGTAGGTACTGCCGACGGCTTGTATACCCTCCATGGGAACCAGTATCAGAAGGACCAGACAATCGGACTGCCACCGGAAAGACTGGTTTACCTGATCCTTGAAGATCATCAGGGAAACCTTTGGTTTGGCACGGATGACGGAGTATTCCGATGGGACCATAAAAACCTGGTCCATTTTAATGCACGCGATGGAATTTCCGGGCCGGATATTAACCGTGATGCCGGTTTCGTGGACAGCCAGAATAATATATGGTTTGGCACCAACCAGGGAATAACCATGATCCAACCCGATTTTGACAGGATCCTCGATGGAATACCCCCGCCGGAAATCACATTTGATTCCCTGATCACCGGAGAGGGAAAGCAATCCCTGGATGGTGATATCTCCTTGCCGTTTAATCAGAACACACTGGAATTTTATTTTTCCAGCGTATCATTTCTTGATCAAAAACGGCAC
>CAYLVY010000011.1:0-38217 GCA_964387205.1 uncultured Draconibacterium sp. | reverse complement strand
GGCACAAGATCATCTGCATGCTGGAGCCTTACGAAAACAGCTGGTCGGGTGAGATGAGCGCTTCCACCCGTTCTTACCGTTATCACAACCTCCCTCCGGGAAAATACCGGTTTCATCTTAAGTCAAAAAACTCATTGGGAAAATGGAGTGATGTGGCGATTTCTCCGGTAATACATATTCATTATCCCTATTATCTTCAGTGGTGGTTTCTCCTCCTGGTGGTCATTCCGGTAGTATTATTCGGTTTTGTGATTTTCAAATATAAAATTTCGCAGCGGTATAATCGTGCCCTGGAAGAAACGGTCGCCGACCGGACACGGGAACTGAAGGAGTCTGAAAAACTGCTGAAGCAAAGCAACCAGTCGAAAGACCGGTTCTTTTCCATCATTGCACATGACCTGCGTAGCCCTTTCAATGTCATCCTCGGTTACATCGATTTGCTGGTCGATCCCGATTTTGAATTTTCTCCGGGGGAACGCAAAGATATTCTGGAGAAGCTGAGGACCACGGCGCACCGCACACTCAACCTTCTCGATAATCTTTTATCCTGGGCCAAAACCCAGAAGGGCGACTTGCAGGTAGAGACTATCTGCTTTGATCTTACTGAAGTGGTAGAGGAGAACATCATTCTGGCCGAATCTGCCGCAACCGCCAAAAGGATCAGTTTATTGAGCAACCTGAGATCTTCATGGCTGGTCAACGCCGATCGTAATATGATCCAGACAGTAGTCAGGAACCTTATCTCCAATGCAATAAAATTCACCTATGCGGGAGGGAAGATCACCATTGATGCCCGTAACGGATCGAACGGGGAGATTTTGGTTTCGGTAAGGGATACCGGGTGCGGAATTCCGTCGGATAACCTGGAAAAGCTCTTCAGTATTGATGATCATCTCGCTACGCGGGGCACAAATAAAGAGACCGGTTCCGGGCTCGGGCTCATCCTCTGCCGGGAATTCATCCATCTTAACAAAGGAAAGATCTGGGTGGAAAGCGAGGTGGGAAAGGGAAGTATCTTTTATTTTACCCTAAGGTGTTGTCATGATGAAAATTTGAATAACCCGCAGGGAATTATAGATAAATCAGTCTAAGGCTATGGAAAAAAGAAAGTATTCAAACTGGTGGTTTCTGGGAGTGAACGGCTTGGTCATTGCGTTGTTCGGACTCCTGATCCTGTTTCTGAACGAAGAAGAGATCCGCACACTGCTGCGTTATATCGGAGTAGTGATGCTGGTGGTCGGGGGCGTACTTCTGGGGTGGGGTATAAACTCGGTAAGGAAGGACAAAGCGGCCGGAATGGTCCTGGTAGAAGCCATTGCCAGCCTGGCCATCGGAGTCGCCTTGCTTTTCTTTCCCCAGGCATCGGTATCCCTGTTTCTTATCCTGGCAGGGATTTGGGCCATCATCATCGGGATCATCCAATTGGTGATCCTGCTCAACGCCGGCAGCGCGCTCATGGCGAAAAACCTGATGATGGTCAATGCGCTGTTCACTATCGCACTGGGAATCTCTTTGTTGTTCAATCCGTTTCAGTGGGCCGTCATCATCGTCAGGATCATCGGCGCGCTGGCGACCATCTTTGGATTGTTACTGGTCTGGTTTTCTTTCACCCTCCGTTCACTGAAAGCGGAAGAGTAAAGAAAAAAGTAGTCCCTTTGCCTTCGGTACTTTTTATACCGATATCACTTCCAAGCAGTTTGACATATTCCCGGCACATGATCAGTCCCAATCCGGTACCGGGCTCCTTTTCGGTGCCGAAGCGCTGATACGAAGTGTCGATCCTGAATAGCCTGGGAATCTCCTTCTCCGGGATACCTATGCCGTTATCTTCCACACTGATTTCTGTTGTTCCGTGGTCAGGGACTGAACGGACGGTAATAGTGCCACCGGACGGGGTAAATTTGATGCCGTTGTTGACCAGGTTGATAAGGAGCGCCCTGACAATGCGGGGATCGGCAAATACCTTCTGATCAGGGGGAATTTTCTTCAACAGGGTGTGCGACTTCATTTCGGCCCGGGTCCGAAGGGTATCGAACACTTCGTCAACCAAAGGTTCCAGCAGGACGTTATCTGCATGGTTCACAATTTTTTCCTGCTGAGAATTTGCCCACTCCAGTAAGATGACCAGCAGGTTATAGGTGTTGTTGCTGCTTTGCTTCAGCACATGGATGATCTTTCTGCGTGCCTCTTCATCAAAATCATCCCAACCCTCATCCAGTTCGTCTAAAAGGGTCATCAGACCGGTAAAGGGGCTCCTGAGGTCGTGGGCGATGATGGAGAAGAACTTATCCTTTGTCTGGTTCAGCTCTCTCAGGGATTGGTTTCGGGTGTCAAGTTTCCGGTTGAGCATTTTCTGCTTTCTCCGGTGATGGTTAATGACCAACAGAAGGATCACGATCAATCCAACCACCAACAACGATCCGGCAACCATCAGTCGTTGTTCTTTGATCACACTGGTTTTCAATTCGTTGTCTTTTAACAGCAGTTTTGTTGTGGCATCCTTTTTCTCCATTTCGTACTGGAACTGAATTTCGGCGGTCCTTTGCCGTATATCCTGGCGCGTGATACTATCGGATAATTCATTGGCCAACAGGCTGAATTTGTATGCTTCCTGATAATCCGATCGCCTGGCCGAAAGTTGGGCGAGCGCCTCATAAGCAATTTTCTGAAACTCCATAAACCTGTTGCCGGATGCCAGTGCCAATCCTCTATGCAGCAGGGTATCGGCCATGGAAAGCCTGCCAAGATGAACGTATGAATAACCGAGATTGACCATTACGGCCGTCATCTCGAATTTTCTTTTCGACAGTGCAGGCTCCCGATAGGCGAGATCGTAATACCCGGCGGCCTCTTCAAATTTTCTTTCGTCAAAACAGATATTTCCAAGGTTTACATGGCAGACGGCGGCCGCATCATCTAATTTCATCTCCCTGGAAATCGCCAGCGCTTTCAGCAGATATATTCTTGCCGAATCATTATCCTTTTTAGCGGAGTGATAATTCAACCCGATGTTCAGGTATATATCCAGGTCAATCCTCCTGTTGCCAACCTTGTTTTCATTATATACCCGGGCAGTACGGTACGCTTTGTCAGCATTCCGGAAATCCTTCATCCGGTTGTAGCAATTTCCGATCTGGATCTGCGTGGTTACTATATCAAAATCAGACTGTTCCTCCTCGAAAATACGGAGCGCTTTGTAAAAGTTCTTCAGGGCGTTGGGATAATCGGATTCCAGTGAGTATATAGAACCTAAATCCACGTTAAATCTGGCATTCAGATGCTTGTTCCTGATGGCTGAGGCTGTTTCGATCCCCTTGTACAGATATTTTCGTGCGCTGTCGAGCATCCCCATTGATTTAAACAAGAGGCCGATATTTCCAAGGTATTTGGCCTGATATTCCTTATCCTCCAGTTCCTTAGCCAGTGCATAAGCCTGCAGATACAGTCCCAGCGCTACGTCCATGTTGCTTTTTGTCCATTCCACCATCGCCAGGCCATTCAACCCCCGCATGATCCCTTTCTTGTATTTCAGCGTTCGGGACAAATCATAGGCAAGCCGGTTGTATTTAACAACGGAATCAAAAGCCCCCGGATAAATAGCGCCGACATAGGAAAACATCAGGTTGGCCAGGGCGGTATCCTGTTGCGGATGGTTCCGGATCAGCTTCATGATGCTGTCGGCGCGCGGATTCTGGGCAATAAGGTTGAGAACGAAAAGCCAGGAAGAGAAAAGAAGTAGAAGCACGTATCTTTTTCTCTTCCAGGCTTTTGAAAGGAGTATAACGGGTCGGGGAATGACCATCAGGTCTGCCGGGGTAGCATGGTTAAAGACTCTTTATCTGAATACAACTTTGCCCTGAAGTTTCCTGTCACTAATGTTCACTTTCAAAATATAAACCCCGGCAGGCAATGTGTTTGCCGATATTTCACTCCGGTGGAAAGTAAATAACTGATAACCGCCCGCAACAGGGACATCACGGCGGGAAAACAGGATTTGACCGGAAAGGTCGGACAGTTCAAAAGTGAGAGGTGATCCCGCAGTGGTTGTCAACCCGGCCTGAAAATATTGATCACACGGATTCGGGGTGATGACGGGCTGGTTGTCCGGATCGGAATTGCGGGAAATGATGGCGGTCATGGTAGTGTCGTATCCGCCCGAAAGGCAGACAACTCCTCCATTCCTTCCCCCAACAACCAGTTCCATGCTATGGTCGCCCACGATATCCGGTATGGCATCCAGGGCATCCACCGGTGTGTTTCCTATGGCGGAATATATAATCTCCCCATCCGTTCCGTCAAGAAAATAGGTCCTGTTGTCGACATAAAGTGTCCCTGCGGCACAATCGTTGGTTCCATCCCAGGTAATATCGCCCATGTTGGTCACGTTCCACGATTTGTCGGACAAGGGTTGCTGCCACAGGATGGAGGCGTCATGGCCGTTGATCACCACTGCTTTTGCCCCGCTGTGTCCAATGATAAAATCGGGATGGCCATCTTTGTTGACATCGCCCATATCCTCAAAACGGAGGATAAGTGCAGCGCTTTGAACCAGGGTGGTTTTTTCCCGGTTTCCGGTTACCACATTGTGGAAATAGATGTTGCCGGAATAGTCACCCGTGGCAACATCCCGGATTCCGTCGCCGGTGAAGTCATCGATCTGGATCAGGGCCCAGGTCGATGAACCCATGGGAATGTTGGTCCAAAGGATAGCGCCGTTGGCGCCGTTGATGCCATACACCCTCGATTGGCCCTGACTGGCGTTGGTAGCTCCGGCCACCACGTCGCGCTTGCCATCGCCATTGAAGTCGTCAACGCTGATAACAGAGAATACAGCCCCTTCGGTCGGACAGATCCAGATAGGATTCCCGCTAAGCCCGTTAAGGCAGAACACCCTCCGCGGGCCGGTATTGTTGCCGTCATCTCCGGCACAGGCCAGTACATCGGGTTTACCGTCGTCGTTGTAATCATACCGTGCATCTACCTGATAGACCCATCCGCCGTCGCCGAAGGCGTGGGTATCGTACCTCCATAAAGGCTGTCCCGTTTTTCCGGACAGCGCCCTCACCGAGCGGTCACCGCCGGTAGTTCCGATCACTACGTCGTCAAAACCGTCATTATCAATATCATCAATAATGTTGATAGCATTTTGCTGGTAAACATTTCCGGAATAGATCTCAGTAGCCCACATCAGGTCGGCAATTCCGGAGGAGTTACCGTTGAAACACCGGATATGGTTGTCTTCAGCGGCTACGATGACATCGTCCACGCCGTCACCGGTAATATCTCCGATGGGACGAATTCCTTTGGGACTTGTATCGAACGACCCGGATATCACATAGCTCCAGAGTAAAGTTCCGGTCGGATATTTGGCATTGACCCCGGTTCCTTTCAGGTGAACGGTTAACGGATTGTGCAGCGGATCATTGGAAGTAATCGACAACTGTTCTTCATAGGTAATTCCATCGCCGGGATTGAACCAGATCCCGATCTGAACCATCTGGAGAGGGATCAGGGTGATGGGCAGCGAAACCGAGGGATCAACAACGAAAGTGGTATCCGAGGTGGTCAGATCACTGATGACCAGATCCTGATTGCCCGTATTCTGAATGCTCAGGAACCATCGTGAGAAAGAGCCTTTTCGCCGGTTACCCCAGTCGTGAAGCGTATCGGCGACTCCGATACCTGGTCCTCCGGAAACACCATTGCCGGTGAGTTGAAGAGTGACGCTGGGGGTTACAGGGTCGTTGGAATTGACATAAACGCTGGTATTCAGGGCTCCCGTAGAGGTCGGCGTGTAGGTGAGCGGGATATTCACCGAACCACCGGGGGCTACATTGGCCGGAAAAGTCATGGTGGTGGAGATGCCTGTACCTGCAGTTATACCAAGGCTTTGAATGGTCAGGGTAGCCGAACCGGTATTCTGAACCTGGCAGTTCCAGGTGGAGGAGGTCCCGACGGTCACCGTGCCGTAATTGTGAGAGCTGACGGGTACATTGATGACGGGGGTCCCGCTTCCGGACAGGTCAACCTTGTACAGGGTACTGCCTGAGGAGAGTTCCCCGGCACAATACCAGAGGTAAGTCCCGTCGAAAACAACGCCGGACGGTTTCAGGATCTGGCTCGGATGGCTCTCGAGTACCGTTCCGGTTGTGGTTACCTTGTAGAGCATGTTGGCGTTGTAATCGGCAATCCACAGGTCGCTGCCCTGCATGCAGATATCCCATGGCTGATTGGCCGGAGGGGTAAACTGTGAGAGCACCGTTCCGGATGAATTGACGTGGTAAACGGTTCCCGGATCGGGATAATAAGTACATACCCAGTAACTCCCGTTATCGTGTGCAATGCCCGACATATAATGGTTGGGCAGGGTAAGTGCCGATATCTGACTGCCCGACAGGCTGAATTCAACGGCCTGAGCCGGTTGGCTGGAGCTGGAGGGTTGTTTGATGGTCACCAGGTTTGGCGATTTAAAGGTCATGCCGTAAGAGTCGTCAAAAGGACCGGTACACTGCAGTGTGACATTGCCGGTGGTGGGGTCGAACCGGTGAACATTTTGTCCGTTGGCTCCGTAGATCCCGAAATAGAGATAGGTGCCGTCGTAAGCAAGGCCCGAAGCCTTTCCGGGAATGGAATAGGTAGCCACGATCGACCACACCCCCGGAGCATCCGGCGTGGACTGAGACCAGCCGGATTGAATGAAAAATGCACACGTCAATAAAGCCAGAAATACTGCCTTTACGTGTAAAAATGGCTGTTTCATGATAAATAAATTTAATAAACGAAGGTTTAACCGCGGAAATATACAAAATCCCTTGTTATAACCAGGCGTAAACCGTAAATATTTGCCTGATTTATCAATCTTTTCCGTCAGGTTTACTCTCCTGATGAGGCGCTAAGAAACTTCGGACACTGTAAAGCCCGGACAGGGTTCTGATCAGATTTGCCTCTCGCATAAACGACTGATTTTCATGAAACAAAAATGCAGTGTTATACGCTGAATCTTTTTGTGTGAATATCGAAAAGCAGTCGATCAGCAGGTTATCAGTTCCCCAGTTCACCACCTCCTGACGTAAACAAACCAAACTGGCTTCTGCACAAAAGCTCCTGAACAGTTCGGACGACATATGGGGCGACCTCCAATGGGTTTTTCCGGTAAACATTGGTTTTAGCAGCGTTTCCCGCATTTCCGTTGGTATCTGCCTGATGGCATCCAATGCGTTTTTGTACTGCCCCAGGTTTGAATGATGGAAAAAGCCAATCCCATCAGGTTTTAATACTCGTTTGGCTTCATGAAGATAGGATTGCAGTACTTCGGGTTCCGCATGAACCAAAGAGTCGAAGCTGAAAAGGAAATCAATCGACTGTTCACGAATCATGGGCAGTGTAGTGCCATCGTTGACAAAAAAACTTAACCCGGGATGTTCCTCAAACCGTTCTTTGCAGGCAGAAATACACGCTTCGGCAAGATCAACGCCATAGAGAGTGGTACAATAATCTTTCAGGTAGTTAGTCCATCTGCCGTATCCGGATGCAATTTCCAGGATAGTCCCTGTTGGTAAAAATGCATGGATCCGTGGTAAAATGGAGCCAAACCATTGTGCTTCCGAGCCACCCCATGACTCCGACCACTCCTCTCCCTGATAAGACCAATCGTATTTTTTATTCCACACCTGCTTGTTTTCATCCAATGTTGCCATATTTATTTATCTTATATTCAACTATTTAAGCATGTTTTCTTTTGGATATTATTGTTTGATCACTTTCAGAGGGATGGATTGTGAGGAGGTGGTGATCCTGACAATATAAAGCCCGGCCGGCTGGTCTTCCAGTGAGAACCATGGTGATTCGTGTCCTGAAATGTTTTTCTTCAATACCTCGCGGCCGTTGGAATGATAAACCGTTACCACCAGATCACCCGTCTCCGTTCCTGCAGGGGCCCTGAGGTTGAAAATGCCTGTACCCGGGTTTGGAAAAACCAGGAATGAAACCGGGGAATCATTCTCAGCCGATATCAACATGCCGGTAATCAGGTCATTTGTTCCGGGTGGAATGCACCAGGGGGCAGTGGGGGAGATGCGGGCATGCAGATATCCACCCGTATGAACCCTGGTCTCAGGCAACATGATGATTTTCAAACCCGCCACCAGACGGGCATTGCCACCGTTTTCCACGGTAAACGGGTTTCCGCTTCCGGCTACCTGCAGAATTTGCCATGCACTGAAGCAATCAGCATCGCCAAAACCGATGTTGCCGGAGACGATGGAATTGATCGGTGGATTGACCATCAGGGTATAATCCTCCACCTCTCCGTAATAGGACACACCGCACGGCTGGGTGGGCTCATCCGTGTAATGGATCCTGATCCGCATTCTCCGGGGGCCGGATTGGGCATCCGAGGGGCAGGAAATACTGGCATTATATACCCATGGGCCATTGACCACACCGACAGGGGCATCATCCGAGAAATCCCCGTTGGCATTCCAGTCTACCCAAACACCGCACTGGTCGCCGGTATAACCGATCTGGTTATGTATCTCCATGGCCAGGGTGTTGCCCGGCGAGATATCTGCCGACAGGTGAGTATAATCTCCGTAACCTCCGCCGGAACAATTGGTGGAATTGTCGAGGCTGCCAGCCATGACCCGTTTGATATATTCATCGCAGATCGTGGAAGAAGCCTGACAGAAGAGCACCGCTATTTTCCGGTTTCCGGCAGGTGAGGTCACGGAAGGAACTTTAGGTGTCCCAACCGTGATCGAATGACATTGGGCATCGACGACATTACCCCTGACCGCACCGGATGGCAGATCGTACGCCAGCCAGAAGAAATTGCTTCCCCCGTTCAGCGTCTCGGTACCTGTGATGGTAAATGTGCCGGAAGGCATGATAACCTGGGCTCCAAAAGGATTGGCGGTGGCGAAAAGGTTCGAAGACCCGGTAAAAAAAAGCCTTGCGCGTGAAAGGTTGATGCCGGGGTTGTCAGAACCATCTGTACTGAAAGTAAAAGAGGTGGCGGTTAGTGGCGACAGGTCGCCATTGGTCACCACTTCGATCCTGAGGATCACTTGGTTTTCACTACCCGGGGGTACCGTGGCGGTAACCGGATGGGAGGAGGTGGATGAAGTATAGCTCATGGCGGCCGGGCTGTAGTGGACAGGTGTTTCCCATAATCCACGGCCATAGGTGGCGGCCCTGAGTTTGCTGTTTTGAGCGTTGGTGCTGTACCAGATCTCGATCTCGCCGATTTTGACATTGGGGAGGCCGCTGTTGAACGAAGCCCAGGGAGCGTCACCCTTTTTCAGGTAAACCCCGGTTTCTGTACCCGCGTACAACTGTACTTCGGAAGTGGATTGCTTGTTTTGAACAATGCTGTAAACAGGTACCGGGGGGAGCCCTGTGGAAACAGCGCTCCAGCTATTGCCGCCATTGGTGGACATGTATATCCGGTCATTGCTATAGCCACCGAGGCCAACCCACAGCGTGGCAGGATCGTCATGTTTGACGCAGATGGTAGTTATGGTTCCCGATGACGTGGGCAAAGTTCCGGTGATGTCGCTCCAGGAACTCCCCCCGTTGGTTGTTTTCCATATCACGAAAGGATCGGCGGCATAGAGCACCTGGGTATTGGAAGGGGCGATAGCCAGGGAACGTATTCTTTCGGCAGTGTTCATGGTGGATATTTTCGTCCATGAGGTGCCCCGGTTGGTCGTTTTCCACACGTCGGCATAACCCGCGTACAGGGTCTGAGGATTTACAGGATCGATAATGTATGGGGTAACCCATGCGCCACTTCCTGCTCCGGCCGGCTGAATATTGGTGGATGATCCCCAGTGGTTGGTGGTGCGGCTGATCTGGCCGTTCACGTAGGTTCCGTATTGTATGTTCACATTGGTATAATCGATCAGGCACTCCATTCCATCGCCTCCTTTCACGTCAAGCCAGTTTCCGCCGGAAAGAAGTTTTGTACCGTTATCCTGCAAACCGGTTATCACCTCACCGGAGGCAGTAGCCGATACCCCGAGTTTATACATCTGACTGATCACCATTCCGTTGGATTTGTCACTCCAGGAGGTGCCGTTATCGGGCGAGAGGTAAACCCCTCCGTCGTTACATTCAAACAAGTCGCCATTATTTCGGTACGTCAGCCAGTGTTTATCGGCATGTGCGGCTGGTACGCCATCGCCCCACCAGTGGTTTACGATCGACCATGCAGCGCCGCCATTGGTGGAACGCCAGGTATTAATACCTCCCACCAGGAGTGTGTTGGCATTGGTGGGGGAAACGGCCAGGCTGAGGTCGTACCATCCCTGACCTCCGGAATCCCCTCCATCGGAGTCCCATCCCAACAGGTTGAGCGTGCCTCCGGAGAAGACCTGAGTAAAAGAACCCCCGCTGTTAGTAGATTTGTAAATGCCGAACAAACCGCTGTTTCCGGCAGCAACCAGTGCATAGAGCCAACCCGGTTGATGTGGGGATACCGCCAGTTCGATACGTCTGGCATCGGGATCTATGGCCGTTTCACTCCATGAAGAACCACCGTCGGAAGAGACAAAAATCCGGCCGTCGGTAGTGCTTCCGTAAAGGGTGTTGAAATCGCCCGGCTTATACTCCATATCGATGAACGATTGTGAATAAAGGAAGGTATTCCAGTTGACACCTCCGTCCAGGGTCTTATAAACCCCGTTGCTGGTGGCGGCGATCAGTATCTGGGGGTCAGATGGGTCCATCAGCAGCCGGTAGACCATATCGGCGTCGGCCAGGGTATAGCTGATCCCTGTAGGCATCCAGCTTGCGCCCGCATCGGTCGATTTGAGCACGCCAACACTATGGTTGTCCCAGTGGTCCTTATCTCCGGTGGCGATGTAAATCGTTTGGGAAACGGAAAAATCAGGAGGTATCGCGATATCGCTGACCGCCAGGGCACCGTTGGCATCGGTCAGGCAGCTCCAGGTGCTCCCGTTGTTGCCGGTCACCCATAATCCGCCGGAAGCGGCGCCAACCCACCACGTGTTCAGGTCGGAGGGGTGAAAAGCAATACAGTTCAGGCGTCCGATTCCGGCATAACCGCCGGCCGACAGCGATGGCCCCAGGGGAGTCCAGGCGGCCAGGGGTATTTGCGGATTATCTGCGGCATACTCACGGAGGATAGAAGCGGCATCTTTCACGGGCAGTTTACCGTCGGAAGGGGTGACCTTCGACTCCAGGTCATATTCCCAGCGTCTGAAATGTTTCCAGCCTGCCGCCTTTTTCTTCACGCCGTTCTCCATATAATACCCATCCTGAACAAGATATGGTTCCCAGTAAGCATGGAAAGCTTTCCGGTAATCATTAAGCGTAAGCTCCTGCCGGGATTTTCCGGCGGGCAGATTTTTTAACCACGGTTGTCCTTGTGAGACAAGGGTAAAAATAATCAGGCAAATACCAATACCAATGGTTTTCATATCTATGGAATTAAAGTACGAAGATAGGAAAGTTAATCGCCTTTGGATATTTTTTTAGGGTAAATCGTGATAGAATATCGGATAAACCGACAAAATGACAGGCATTTTCCACAATTTCGTAAAATTATCTGACAAAAACCGCCATAATGACATTATTTTTTGACAGGTATTTTTTTTGCAGGGAGTAAATCAAACAAACAGATGTCTCACAAAAAATGGAGGATTTAACCATGACACTTGCAAGAATATCGAATCAGTTCCCCAGGTTATTCGACCGCTTTTTTGAAGGAGATTTGTCAGACTGGTCGAACCGTAATTTTTCCATGACCAATACCACCCTTCCGTCTGTGAATATCAAGGAGAGCCCGGAAGGATTTGAAGTGGAGGTGGCCGCTCCCGGATTTACCAAAGAGGAGTTTATCATCGAGCTGAACAATAACATTCTGACAGTTTCGTCAGAAAAGAAGGCTGAGAGCGAAACAAAGGAGAACGAAAACTTCACCCGTCGTGAATTTAGTTATCAGTCGTTCTGCCGTTCCTTTACCCTGCCGTCGGTTGTCAACAGCGAACAAATATCCGCCCGGTATGACAACGGGATTCTGAGGATCTCCATTCCCAAAAAGGAAGAGGCAAAGGCAAAACCGGTCAGGCAGATCGAAATCGCCTGATCTGCCGGTAGTACCGGTCTTTGGAGGGTGTATTTTTCCTGGTATCGTAATTCAAGCAGCTCGAGTTGCTTAATGTATGATTCCCGTTTCGCCTTACCCAACACCGATCTCCACCAACTTCACAAAAAGAGTATGCTCATCCATGAGTTGTTGTGTTGCTGTCATTTTTATGCAGGTTTAATATTTTAATGCGTTAATACAGTACTTTAATACTTAATACAAAGATATAAAGATTTTGCATTAAATTTGACAGCCTTCTTTAAAGAATATCTCCGGTGTCGCACCATTGGTCACCCGCCGCTAAAGAGAATTCGGTTCCCCGCGTGCCCGGCCGGCTGCGGATAGCAGGATATTTTGTTTTGATTGCGGCCGTATGCCTTGCTGTCTATTTTCACTCCCTGCAATATGGTTACACCAATCATGATGATGACCTGCTGATCACGAAAAACCTGGAGTTTATCCGCAACCTGTCGAACCTGCCCAGGGCTTTTACCACGGATGCCTGGTACCAGGTGAAGCAAATCGAACTTTACAGGCCATTGCAGAGCGCTTCATTCATTCTCGATGCCTGGCGCAGCGAAGATGTGGGTTTTGCTGCCCGGACCACAAACCTGATCTTGCATTTACTTTGTTGCTTCAGTGTTTTCTGGTTGTTACTTCTGCTGAAATTCGACCATCGGCTGGCTTTGTCCGGCGCCCTCGTTTATGCAGTTCATTTTCTTTTTATCCATACGGTGATCTGGATACCGGCCAGGGGTGATCTCTTGCTCTCCCTTTTCGCATTCCTTACCGTTATTACCTTTATCCTGGTCATTCGTAACCCCGGGCAACCGGTATATTTGATCCTTAATATTCTATTTTTCGCCCTGGCGCTGTTTTCGAAGGAAACTGCCATTCTGCTGCCAGTCGTCCTCTTCCTGTATTTCGGTTTTTTGTCGGGAAACAGGAAGTTGCGCCCGGGTTTACTCCTCCTCCCGGTAGCGTGTCTGCTGATCTATCTTCTGTTTTCCTGGTTGCGCTCCATTTCTGTAACAGAAGACGGAAAGGCACTGGGTATCGGTGCACTGCTATTGAATGTCAGAACCCTTCCCGAAACCATTGCCAAGTTTCTGGTGCCGGTTAATTTTTCTACCATGCCCTCCTTCCGGAGCGATGCAACGATAACCGGACTGGTCATCATGGCGGGTTTGGTTTGGTGGTTTATCGTGCGGAAAAGATGGTTCAGCCCCATGACCATTTTTTCGACCGGCTGGTTTTTATTGTTTCTCCTGCCGGGAATGGTCTATCGGCCTGAATTTGCTTTTTATACCTATGAGTACCTGGATCACCGTGCCTATCTGCCGTTTTTTGGTTTTTTGACCATCGGGCTTTCCTTCGCCCAAAAAGCCGATTTGAGCAATAAGTCGCTGATGATCATTATAATACCATTGCTCATTTATCTGGGAAGTTTGAATTTTTATTTTAGCCGTTGTTACCAGAACCCCCTGACTTTTTCCGAATGTGCCCTTCGTACCAATCCGAAATCGGCGCTTGCCCGTTTCATTCATGGGAATCAGGTTTTTGCCAGAGGGGATACCCTTGCAGCGTTGCACGACTTTACCGTTGCCCTGTCGGTTTACCCGCGGTTTACCGACGCCCGGTTCAACCGGGCCACGATCAGGTTCAATCTGGGGCAATTCGAAGGGGCGCGGTCGGATCTTGATTCATTGTTGCAACTAAATCCGGAATATGGGGAAAAGGCTTATACCTTAAGGGCTGAGACATCCGTCAGGCTGAGGGAGCTGAAAGCTGCCACCGGGGATTATGAAAAAGTGATCGCGCTGAATCCGAGTAATGCGGCAGCCGCTGCACGACTTGCTGAGCTTAAACAGTTGGCAATGAAGATTGAGGAGGTTCCGGAGTCGGTCAGACAGGCGGGAGAGTTGAATAACCTTGGCATCCGGGAGGCCACTGCGGGACGGTTCCGGGAAGCCCTGGCCCTGTTCCGGCATGCGGTTACACTCTATCCCGATTTTTCGGAAGCTATCATCAACATCGGCAATTGCCTTGATGCACTGGGCGATCGTGAAGGGGCTTGCAGGGAATGGAAAAGAGCCTCATCCATGGGTAATGAAACCGGTGCCAGGCTGGTCAGGGATCATTGCCGCTGATCCGGTGCGGCCATTCAGCCTGAAAACGACGGGTCCTGCGACTTAATAATTAATTTGCATATTATCTGAAAGCACTCTATATTTAGGCGGGAAAATCTTCAAGGGTCACTTTTATGCATATTAAAACATCTGACCAGGAACCATTTGAAATGGGTTTCGGTGATTATACCTGCAACCTGGGGCTGCATATCTGTGGCTTATATAATACGGAAAAGGAGAGGGATGAGATCATCCTTGGTTTCCTGCATGCCGGGGTTCTGCATCACGACCAGCAGATGTATTGTCCGGCAGAACGATCGGCTGAGAATTTCTCGGAGACTTTCGGGAACCTTTATCCTGAGTGCAGGCATCATCTGTCGGACCCTGATCTGTTTCACCTTACCACCCCGGAAGCGCTCTATTACCAGAATGGAAGGTTTTCTCCGATGGATATGGAAAAGCGGCTGAATACATTTTATACCGAAACGAACAAAAAAGGAAAGCGGACCATTCGGGCTGCCGCCGAAATGGTCTGGGCATTAAACAAGGATATTCCCGGGGTGGAACATCTGATGGTCTATGAGTCAAGGCTCAATTATTTCATTCCGGGCAAGCCCTGGATCAGTATTTGTCTTTACAACATCACAAAGTTTTCGGGAGCCATGATCATGAATGTGCTCCGGACGCATCCTTTCAGTATTTCCGGCGGGGTCATAACCCTGAACCCCTTTTATCAGAACCCTGACGATTGGTTAAGAGATAATTATCCTCAATTTCTGAACATCACGAATACCGATGAATCCCGCCAATGATCTGTTTCTCTTGATGGTCAACCTGTCGCAGCTACACGATTCAGACAGGATCATCGGGCTTTTCCTCGAAGCGGTACAGTTTACCTTCCGTCCGGTTTCAGTGGAATTTGCCAGGGAGCCATTACCCGGAGAATCCGACAGGATCGAGATCCGGACACGAAATGCTTTTTACGGTACGATTATCCTGCATCAGACGGATCAGTTGGAACAGAGCAGCCGGGATCTGATATACAACGCCGTCCAGATGCTGGCCCTTGTCCTGGAGCGGCTGGAATCGGAAAACAGGCTTCAAAATGAGAGAAACGGAATAGAAGATCTGGCCAACCAGCGGTTGGAAAAACTTCGCGAGACCATTGAAGAACTGGAACAAACAAAACAATCCTCCCTGCACCTGATCGATGAACTTACCCGCGAGATCGAGAAAAGAAATGAAGTGGAAGCGGCGCTGAAGGATAGCGAAGACCGTTTCAGGGCCTTGCACAACGCCTCATTTGGCGGGATCGTTATTCACGATAAAGGTTTTATTCTGGATTGCAACCAGGGTTTGAGCGATATCACGGGTTTCGCGAAAGAGGAGCTGATCGGGATGGACGGCCTTTTGCTGATCGCGGAAACGTCGCGGGAAAATGTCCGGCAGAGGATCCGGGAGGGATTTGAAAAACCTTACGAAGCTATGGGCGTGCGAAAGAACGGGGAGCAATATCCGATCCGGCTGCAGGCCAGGAACATTCCCTACAAGGGCAAAATGGTCCGATCAACAGAGTTCCGTGATATTTCGGAACAAAAAAAGGCCGAAGCCGATATTTTAGTGGCCATGGAGATGGCAGAGGAAAACAACCGCCTGAAGTCTGCTTTTCTGGCCAACATGAGCCATGAGCTCCGGACCCCGATGAATGCCATTATGGGTTTTTCTGATTTGATGACGGAGGCCGACTGTGAAGAGAAGAACCGTTACGCGGAGATCATCCTGAAAAGTTCCGGCCAATTGCTTAAACTGATCGATGATGTCGTCTACTTCTCCCGGCTGCAGAGTGAAAAGATACAGGTCAACCGGGTCCCTTTTTACCCGTGGCTGATCGTTACTGAAGTATACCAGATGTTTGATCTGCCACAGTTCAGAAAAAACCTGTCGTTCAGCCTTTCCCTTCCGGAGATCAATAAAGAAGTTCAGATTTTTTCTGATCCGGACAAAACGAAACAAGTACTGATCAATTTGGTATCCAACGCATTACAGTACACGCTTGCGGGTGAAGTAAGCATGGGGTTCCTTGTGCAGGAGCAATGGGTGGAATTTTTTGTCAGCGATACCGGGATCGGTATTTCCGAAGAAGAACAAAAAAGGTTATTTGAACATTTTTACCGAGGAGAAGAGGCTATATCACGGGCTATCGGAGGGACCGGGCTTGGACTCAACATTGCTCAGGAGCTGGCCGCCCTTCTTGGAGGATCCATCCGGGTGGAATCTGTCCCGGGGCAGGGATCCCGTTTTTCTTTCGTGCTACCCGCGGAAACAATCAAAGATTTGATCCCTGTTCAACCTGAACCTGTACCGGTGTCACCGGAAATCGGCCATCTGGTTGTACTGATTGCCGAGGATGATCCCGATAATCTTCTGTTTCTAAGGACACTGCTAAAGAAATATACGAAAAAGGTTGATTATGCCATAAATGGGAAAGAGGCGGTCGATATGATATTGAACGATCACTACGACCTGGTGCTGATGGACCTGAAAATGCCGGTTATGAGCGGTTATGAAGCGATCGGTGTTATCAGGAACCAACGGCCTTTGTTACCGGTAATTGCCCAGACAGCCTACGCTCAGCCGGAAGAGAGACGTTTTGCCCTGCAGTCGGGTTTTACCGATTATCTTGTAAAACCAATAACCCGCCATGCTCTTTTGGAGATATTCAGGAAACATGTGAATAAAGACTAATTTAACTACACGTACTCATGATTCAAAATGATGACGAACCGGTAAAGAAGGGAATATCCGGTACGCCGGAAGAGGATGGGACCGGAGGGCCAAGGGGCAGGGGTGTCAGGCAGGAGACTTTCGGAGCGATAAACCCGGGAGAGTTGCTGTACCGTAACCTGATTGAGCGCATGCCCGATGGTGTATATAAAAGCACCCACGACGGCAGGTTTGTTGAGGCTAACCCCGCGCTGGTCAGGATACTTGGTTATAACTCTCTGGAAGAACTGCTGGCGGTGGATATTGCTACTCAACTCTATTTTGAACCGGAGGACCGGGAAAACCTTACCCTGCTGGAACAGGCCCATCAATTGGATATTTTTCGGATGAGAAAAAAAGACGGCTCTGAAATATGGGTGGAAGACCATGGATGGTACACTTATGATGAGTCGGGTAAGGTGCTTTTCCATGAAGGAATATTGCGTGACATTACGGATCGGAAACGGGCGGAAGATGCGCTGAAAGACAGTGAAAACAGGTACAGGGTATTCATTAATGCCACGAGGGACATGGCATTTCTGAAGGACGACCTTCTTCATTATTCTATTGTCAATAAAGCGCTTGCCGTTTTTTTTAATAAGGATGAAGCAGGGATTATCGGAAAGAGTGATTTCGAATTGATGTCAGACGAGGCTGCCAGACGATGTTATATCTCGGATCAAAAAGCACTGCGCACTTCGGAACTGGTGATCAGTGAAGAACCAATAAATGGCCGGGTATATCAGACCCATAAATTCAGGGTTCCGATGAGTGGTGGTAAATATGGAATAGGCGGATATGTCAGGGATATTACTGACCGTCAGCAGGCAGAACGACAGTTGCAGGCACAGGCCACAGAGCTGACAGAATTGAATGCCATGAAAGACAAACTGTTTTCCATTATTGCCCACGATTTGCGGGGCCCGTTCAATGCCATCCTCGGATTAAGCGATATTCTGAGAGAAAATTACAGGGAACTGGATGAACACGCCATTGAAAGCAGTTTATCGGCCATTTCGGAAGCTTCACGTCAGGCATACACTCTCCTGGAAAATCTCCTGATCTGGAGCCAGTCGCAAACAGGTCGTCTCGCTTTTAATCCTATAATCCTCTCTGCCCGGGCAGAGATCAGTGAGTGTGTCCGGATAATGAATGTGCTGGCAGAGAAGAAGAATATCAGCATCCGGATAATGGTTGCGGATCATCTGACCCTCTTTGCCGACCGTAATATGCTGGGGACTATCCTGCGGAACCTGATCGGCAATGCAATCAAGTTTACCCCGCGTAACGGCAGGATCATGATCTCAGCCAGGCATGAAAATGGCAGTACTGTCGTAGAGGTGGAAGATACCGGTATCGGGATCTCATCGGAGAAATTGCAGAAACTCTTTAAACCAGACCGCGACCTGATCAGTCAGGGTACGGAAAGAGAGAAAGGAAGCGGCATCGGATTGATCCTCTGCAAGGAATTCGTGGAACGGCATCAGGGAAAGATACAGGTAAAGAGTGAACCCGGTAAAGGAAGCCTTTTCTCTGTCATTTTGCCACAACATGTTCATGCCGGCTGAACGGATGGTCCTGCCTATTCGGATGGTGATTCCTGTTTTTCGGTTTTAACCGGGATTTTCCAATTCCCGAATTTGATCTCTCCCCCCATCCATCCGATCATTACGGGAAAAACCTGTGATAACTGATTGTAAAAGAATGATTTGTTTTTGTGTTCTGAAGTCAGCCACTTCCCTTTATGATCGATGGTAACCGCAATAAAAAACAGGATACTGGCCAGAATAATACTTTTAACAATCCCCAGGACGGCCCCGAAAAGGCGGTTAACAAATCCCAGCCCTACCACATCGATGAGTTTCTCCATTAATTTGCCGATCAGCAGCATTCCTGTCAGAACCAGCAGAAATGTGATAGTAAAAGAGATAAACGGGAGCCATTTCCGGGAGGGTTTCAGGTGTTCCATTAAGGTGGCATCGAGATAGTTGCTGAAGTTGACCGCGGCATAAATGCCCAGGATCAGGGCGCCAATAGTCACAAGGCTGACGATAATACCTTTGCGGTATCCCAGAATGGCGCAAATCGTCACGATGACCAGGAGTGTATAATCGAGGAAATTCATCCTGGTTTATTGTTTGAGCCGGGATGTCAGTTCGGTACCGAAAACGAAATCATTCAATTCAGGATTTTCGGTTTTCAGGATGGTGGAGCGGTCACCCCGCCACCAGACATTCCCCTGGAATATAAAGGTTACCGTATCGCCGATGCTCAGGACCGAATTCATGTCATGGGTATTGACAATGGTGGTAATATTGTACTCCTGGGTTATTTCCCTTATAAGGTGGTCGATTACACCCGAAGTATGGGGATCCAGGCCGGAATTGGGTTCGTCGCAAAAAAGGTATTTCGGGTTCATGGCGATGGCACGTGCAATGGCAACCCGTTTACGCATACCGCCGCTGAGTTCCGAAGGCATTAACCTTGCGGCTTCGGGCAGGTTGACCCTGTCCAGCACGAACCGGACGCGCTCATGTTTTTCTGCATAGGTCTGGCGGGTAAACATATTCAATGGGAACATAATGTTTTCCTCCACATTCATGGAGTCAAAGAGGGCGCCGCCCTGAAACAGCATTCCGATCTCCTGACGCAGGTTTTTCCGCTCCTCGAAGTTCATGGTGGTGAAGTTGCGGTTGTCGTAGGCCACCAGGCCGTTGTCAACCTCAAACAGCCCGACAAGGCATTTCATCAGCACGGTTTTTCCCGAACCGCTTTGTCCGATGATGAGATTGGTTTTGCCTTTTTCAAAGGAACAACTGATATCTTTCAGGACATGATGGTCGCCGAAACTTTTGTTGATATTTCGCGCTTCGATCATGTCAGCAGTAATTGGGTGAGCACAAGATTGAACAGGATGATGATCACGCTGCTGTACACCACTGCTTTGGTGCTGGCCTGACCTACTTCCAGGGCCCCTCCGTTGGTTACATATCCGTAGTACCCTGAAACAGAGGCAATGATAAAAGCAAAGAAAACGGTTTTGGTGATGGCGTAGAATATGGTGTATCCGAGAAAATCGAGGCGGATACCCTGGATGAAATCGGTACTGGAAACCAGCCCTGTCGCACCCATTGCCACCCAGCCACCGAGAATGCCCATATACATGCTGAACACGATCAGCACCGGGTTGATGAGGATCGAGGCGGCAATTTTTGGAAAAATAAGATAGTTGGCGGAGTTTACACCCATGATCTCAAGGGCATCGATTTGTTCGGTAACCCGCATGGTGCCGATTTCGGAAGCGATCCTGGATCCTACCTTCCCGGCCAGGATCAGGCTTATCACGGTAGGGCTGAATTCCAGGATGACGCTCTGTCGTACCGTGAAACCGACCAACGACTTGGCAATCAGTGGATTGGTGATGTTGTAGGCGGTCTGAATGGCTACTACGGCTCCCATAAAGGCAGAGATGAAGGCAACAATTCCCAGGGATTCAAGTCCAAGGTTATTGATCTCGGTTATCAGCTGCTTCCAGAAAATCCTCCCTTTCTGAGGTTTGCTGAAGACCCGTTTCATCAGCAACACATAATTTCCGATATGGTTAAAAACCGACAGCATAAAATCTTTTTGTAAAAATATCACTTTTTATAGAAACGGCGTTTTAAATACATGTGTTTTACATGATGTCCGGTTTTTTCATAAGTTTACAAAGTCAAACATGATGTTGAAACTAAAGAACGGAAGGATTGCCCTTGGCCTTTGTCTGATGATGATTGCTTTTCTGGTTGCATCGTGCGCCCCTCAGCGTTATCCGGGCCATTATCACCGAAAGGCACGAAGGTGCAATTGTCCGTCTTTCACCTGGAAGGCACCTGTGGCCCAACCGGTTATCAGGGATGTGATCTAAACCTTGACCTCTTGCAACTCTCTCTCTTCAAGCCTGTTCAAAGGCCACCGGTTGTTTCCGACACTGCCCTCATGGTACGTTTACAAGCGTTGCTTCAGGCACATGTCCCGGCGGGCTGTCTGGATAACGCTGCGGCAGCCATTCTGGAGTTTCCGGTAGATTTCACCATCGTGGGAGGCAGGCAATCCAAACTGGGCGATTACCGGCCTGCGACCCGGTTGCGGCGTCCCCGGATCACCGTAAACAGTAACCTGAACCCTTTTGCATTTCTGGTAACCCTGCTCCACGAACTGGCGCACCACCATGTGCATCTCGAGCATCAGCGTGAGCAGCAGCGGAGCTTTTTCAGAAGAAAAAGGACTCCCTTACCACACGGAGAGGAGTGGAAGTCGAAGTTCCGGGAAGTTGCAGCTCCCTTTTTGGATCCTCTGTTTCTTCCGCCCGACATTTTAACGGCATTGAGGAACTATCTGGAGAACCCGCGTGCTACCTCTTCTGCCGATGGGGAATTATCGGCCGCCATAAAAAAATATGATCCGCCTGATAACACCCGGCGACTGGAAGAGTTGCCTTTTGATGCACTTTTTTCGCTGCAGGGCAGGCGGATCTTTCGGAAAAAAGAAAAAGTGAGAACCCGCTATCGTTGTGTTTGCCAGAGGACCAACCGGATTTATCTGATTAGCCCTGTTGCTCCGGTGATGTTGATCCCGGAGTAATCAACGGGTTTTCACCCGGGCAGTTTATCTTACCACCATTTTCCCTGAATAGGGTTTCCCGTCGATGTTAACCGTCCAGAAGTAAATGCCAGGATTGTAACCCGCAGTATTGACTGCAAGTCCATGGTTTCCGGCATTCAGCGTTCCCTTCTCTTCCGACAATACTTTGTTGCCGGTCAGCGAACTGATCTGCAGGGAGACATTGGCAGATTTACTGAGGGAAAGACGGATCACGGCACGGTCGGTGCAGGGGTTGGGGAAGCATCCTGATACCGGGGAAGCGGAGACACTGTTGCTTTGTTCACGGGTTCCAACCAGCACCGAGAAATCGCCTTCCGCAATTTCAACACCGGTAAGATATTGGTGGATCAAAGGATCGGATACGGTGGGGCCCATGATGGAGGTAGTCACCGGCAGTGTATAGGTCTGGGCGGATGCATTGTGAAATACTTCATCAGCAAGGCGCACCCAGAAGTTTTCCATCCAGTAGGTGGTCATGGCGGTGAAATTTTTCACCGGGGTAGCCTTTCCGGTTACGGCGTCATATCCCATTCCCTTAACATCGGGAGTAGTATTTTCGGTGCCAAAGTTGGGGTCGGAGTCGGTCCATGTCATAAAAACCTTGGATCCATCGGGGTTCCGTGACATCTGGGTCTGATGGTCCCATCCCATTCCGTAAGGTCCGGTATCCTGCGGGTTATCGGTAAGCAGGCTGTCGACCAGGAAAGCTTCCCATCCGCCTCCCGGTTTCATATGCACGTCGAAAAGAAGAACGGTCTCATCCGAATAGAAATAATTCAGTGAGTCGGGATTGATGGACATGGTGCTGCGGATTACACTGAGAAGATGGAGGTTGCCATGAATATCTACCGTACCGCCGATGGTGGACTGGTTATCGGGAGAGGCCCATTTGTTGTACCATCTCGGGATGACCTTTTCGAGGTCGGCCCGGGTGGGATAGAGATAGGTTTCCCAGATGGGCATGGAGGAGAAGTCGAAGGCAGGTTCCTTGGTCCAGGTAAGGCCATGGTCGGTGGTTTTAAAGATAACCGGCCATTCCACACCATAGGGATTGTAGGCGGGATCGGCATCGATGGCGGTTCCCATCAGATAACCGATGGAGCCGTCGGGCGACCATGCAATCAGGCTGGCATCGATTCGGCCATCCTCTTTCAGGGCCGGGTTGACCTTGACAAAGGGTAACTGCCAGTCGAATTTATTCTGGGCTGCATTGAAGGTTCCGTTCAGGATTTCCCAGCCATCGAAAGTATAGGCGCTGGAGGTGCCATTGAGCCGCTGCGAACCGACAGTAACATGACCATCGGGAGAGCAGAAGAGGTCGATGTTCATATGGTTGAGATATATTCCTGCCGGATTGGCCTCATAATGTATATCTTCATGCTGGCCGTCGAGGCGGATGCTGCCAAAAAACTGGTCGGTCCAACTGGTTTCCGTAATGGGGCCCGAGACAATTCCAAAAAGATCATCGGGGTTGGAGCTGTTGGTCGGGTTGAAAACGATCAGGGAAGGATACCGGAACAGCTTGGTGCCATTAGAGGCAATTAAGGCAGAATCCCAGGTTTCGCCATGGTCGGTGGTGAACTTGAACTTCAGGTCGTTGCCGGTATTTCCGAAAACTCCCCCGGCCCGGTTACCATAGGTGAACAGGTTTGAGGTCTGATCCAGGGTAACAAAGCGTTGTTCATAATTGAATATGCCATACGCATTGGTAGATGACATCATGGAGATCTTGTTGAGTTCTCCTTCTCCGGCCAGCGGGGCGGCCTGGAAAGGCATGACAGGATGAACGGCTTCACCGGTGATGTTCCTTCCGGCATCTGCCGGTCTGACATCAAGTTTATGGATCCTGTTCATCTGTTCGGTTTGCGCCCATCCGGATAATGTAACCGCGAGCGCAATCAGGGTAATGGTAAATCTTTTCATATGAGTATTTATTAGTGTTATGGCACCAAATTAACAACAATAATGATGCCATAAAAAGAATATCGACGTTAACCTGAAAAATCGGCCTGAAAGGGGGTGATTCATCGACAAACTGGTTCTTCCGCTCACGTCATTGAAAAGAAAAAATAATTTGTTTTATCCCATCCGGATAATTGAATATCTTTGAATTCTGTGAAATTAAAATAACAAAAGAGCCTCCTTCATGCGTGCCAAATTACTCATTCTGATCTTGTTGTTTCTCCTGCGCCCCGGTATTTTTGCCCAGCAGGTCACCGTTACCGGAAAAGTCACCTCGGAAGAGGAACCTTCGGGCATACCAGGTGTTTCGGTCATCATCAGCGGAACCGTAATGGGAACGGTTACGGATATCGACGGGAATTATTCCCTCTCCGGTGTGTCACCATCCGACACATTAAAATTCAGTTATATAGGATTTGAAACCCGGTATGTACCGGTGGGCAACCAACGGGTGATCGATGTCCTGATGGTGGTTTCAGCGCGCAACCTCGAAGAGTTTGTGGTGACGGCTTTTGGAATAAAGCGCCAGCAGCGGGAGATCGGATATTCTACCCAACGCATCGAGGCCGATCTGGTCATTCGCTCCAATCCGCCCAACATCCTGAACGGAATGATCGGCAGGGCTGCCGGGGTGCAGATATCTCAGGGGGACGGGATCGAAGGCAGCTCTACCCGGATCACCATCCGTGGCAACAACACCCTGAGCGGAAAAAACCAACCATTGATCGTGGTAGACAATGTGCCGCTGGAGAATATCCCGGGGCAGGAAAATGTAGGAAGGGGAGTTGACTGGGGCAATCCCATCGCCGACATCAACCCTCTTGACATTGAGACCTATAATGTACTCAAGGGAGGGGCATCATCGGCTTTATATGGCTCCAGGGGCGCTAACGGGGTGATCCTGATCACCACCAAAAGGGGCCGGAAACAGGAGGGTATCGGGGTATCATACAGTTACAGCTACAAATGGACACATCCTTACCGCTTCAGGGAGGTGCAGAATACCTACGGTCACGGAGGGCCAATCTCCTTCACACCGCCGACATTTCCGAAGAGCGGCGATACGCTGCTTTATCCCGGAATTTACGGCACCGATAACCTGATCATCAACCAGGCTGGTGAAACAAGGTCCACATCGGAGGAATTTGGATATTATGGCTCTGCCGTTTCCTGGGGCCCGAAGATGGACGGGCAGATGGTTAAATGGTGGGACGGAAAGATGCGGCCTTACAATCCTCAGCCCGATAATTACCGTTCGGTGTTTCAGGACGGCTCCACCCAGACACATAATATATCTGCCACCGGCGGAAACGACAAAGGTAATCTTCGGGTTTCCATTACCCGGCAGGATAACCGGGCGATACTCAGCAACAGCAAATTCGACCGGACTACGATCAACCTGGGGGCGGGACTGAAAATCTCCTCGAAAGTCAATGCTGATCTCACCCTCTCCTACATAAACTTCAACCGGTTCAACAGCCCGATGCTTGGAGAGTCGGAAGAGTCGTTCAGCAAGGGTTTCCTCTATTCATGGCCCCGGAGTTACAAGGGGATCGACCGTGAGTTCTATGCCAATCCGGATGGCTCCCGGAACCCGCAGGAGGGGTATCCCTTTTTATATATCAATCCTTATCTCTGGTGGGATTATTACAACAACAGCACGACGCTGAAACGTGACAAGTACATCGGGGCACTCACCCTTACCTACGATATCACCTCCTGGCTCAACCTGACAGGCAGGGCTGGCAGGGACTTCAATCTCGATCAGTATGTTACCATGAATAAACCGATCGATGTCCTGGGGATCAAGGAGGGATATTATGCCAACAGCCTGAACCGGACCTATTCCGATATCTTCGAGGCATTGCTGACTGCCAGCCGGGATGGGTTTCTGCATGAAAAATTCGATGTGAAATTTACCGTTGGGGCTAACCGCTGGAATTACTATCTGTACGAGATCCGTGGCCATTCAGGCACCTGGTATTTCCCCAACCGCTATACTTTCGATAACTTTACCTCACCCACTTACATTACCAATGAAGGCGGAGAGGTGCTGGTAATCAACCCGGGCGATTCCCCCGTCTCGATAAGGCCCGGAGAATCGTTTATACGCGAACGCAACAACTCCGTTTTCTCCTTCCTTAACCTGGCATGGGACGATTACCTGTTTCTGGAGCTGACCGGGCGAAACGACTGGAGTTCTACGCTTCCGCCGGAAAGCAGTTCCTATTTTTATCCTTCGGTTTCGGTCAGTTTTATCCCCACCACCGCGTTTGAACTTCAAAAAAGCATCCCCTGGATGAGTTTTGCCAAGGTGAGGATGGGATTTGCCAACTCAGCCACCGATACTGATCCCTATTTGCTGGCGTTCAATTACCAGTCGGGAATGTTCGGCGGCCAGCAGACAGCCTCATTCCCCGGGGTTATACCTCCTTACCGACTTTTACCTCAACAGGTCGATACCTGGGAGGCGGGTTTTAACCTGGGCTTTCTCGACAGCCGCATTGATATCGACTTCACATACTATTACAAAGACTGCTATTCGCAGATCCTCCGCAACCTGCCGGTTCCCGTCAGTTCCGGCGCGTCGGGTATTACTATCAACGAAGGAGAACTTACCAACAGCGGTATCGAGATCGTACTCAATACCGTACCGGTTCAAATCAGGGATTTCATGATCAAATCGGGGATAAATTTTTCCAGAAACAGAAATTATGTGAAGAGTCTGGGCGATTACGCCGAGGTTTACCCCCTGGCCGATATCTGGGGGCTTAATGGTCCGGCCATGGCGCTCAGGGAAGGCGATGAATACGGGACGATATACGGATACGATTACGTATATCACGCTAATGGCCAACCTATTGTCAGCGATGATGGGACCAAATACCTGATTACCGATACCAGGGTACCGATCGGGAACGCATCTCCCGATTTTGTCGCGGGATGGCAGACCGAATTTATTTACAAAGGGTTCAGGTTATCGGCGCTCATTGATACCAAGTGGGGCGGTGACATCTATTGCGGATCCTATGTGATCGGATTGCAGACAGGTCAAAGCCCCGAAACCCTGCTGGAGAGGGAAGGAGGTGGGTTGCCCTATACCGATCCAGCCGGAAATGTTTCCAATATCGGCATTATCCTCGATGGTGTTTATGCCGACGGAACGCCAAATAATAAAGTGGTCCATTACTATTACAAATATTTGCCCAATGCCGGAGGATGGGGTAAACTCCTCTCTACTCCGGGTATCCTTGAAAATTCCTGGGTGAAGATGCGGGAAATATCCCTTTCCTATACTTTGCACAGCCGGTTTATCGAAAAGATGAAGTTCCTTCGCAACCTGACCCTTTCGGTAGTGGGAAGGGACCTGTTTTATATCTACAGTTCCCTGCCCGACAAGATCAATCCCGAGGGGTTGATGGGATCAGGCAATGCCCAGGGGTTTGAATGGGCTTCGCTGCCCGGGACCATGTCGGTAACATTCGGAATATCGGCCACATTTTAAAAAAGTTAAAAGAACAATCAGCAACAGATATATAATGAAAGCTTTAGAAATAAATGGATCCCTCTTCCCTATACTGCTGATAGCGTTGCTATTGATGGTCTCCTGCCGGAAAGATTTTGAAGAGATCAACAAAGATCCGAATTCTTTTACCACCGCTACCGACGGATCGTTGTTCAATGAAGTCGTCTCCACCTTGCAGCCCGGCTGGAATGAACAATTCTACCTGAGCAATGAGATCCTTTACAAGCAGACTCAACTGGCCACGCTCACCCGTGAAGCTTGGGGCAACTTCACCCTTGGAACAGAGGATCTGTGGAACAACTATTACGGGGCAATGCCGGAGATCAGGGAACTGGAGCGGCGGTTTGCCGGATACGACCTGTCGGCCGGAACCAATAATATGCGGGCTATGCTGAAGATCATCCTGGCCCTGAAAACCTTTAAAATGACCGACATCTTCGGGGATATCCCTTTCACGGAAGCTGGTTATGGTTTTCAGACGTTGGATTACCTGCGCCCCCGTTTTGACAAGCAGCGCGACATCTATCTGACTTTGCTGAATGAACTCAAATGGGCCGATGAAAACATATCCGTGTCAGCCCCCGATGCCGAACCCTTTATCTCTTTCAAGGGTTTTGACAAACTGTTTAACGGGGATATGAAGATGTGGCAAAAACTGGCCAATTCTCTGCGTCTTCGCTATGCTATGCGGATGTCGGAAAAGGAACCGCTCGCGGCAGGGGAGATCATCAATGAGGTGATCGAAGAGAACCGGCCGGTATTGACGGGTTACAGTATGACCGCCCCGGTGCTGGAGAGCGCCAGTCTGTGGCCGGCGGCAATAGGATATAAGAATGAAAGCCTCCCCTGGTCATTCCGCGAGCATAAAAACCTGCGTATGGGGAGCAACATCTGGCGACTTATGTCAAAGCATGACAGCACCGACGGAAGCGGGATATTTGATCCCCGGTGCTATATCTTTTTCGAAACCAACAATGCCAACAAATGGGTTCCATACCCGCAGAATCCTGATGCATCCACCCCTTCGGAAGGTGGAATTCCATACGACAGTCACCGCGACCAGACCGGTTCCTTCAGCATCAAGGGGGAATCGTGCCGCTATTCTCCCTTCAACTACTTCATTGTCAGTGATGAATCTTATATGCCCATTGTTCTTTTTACAGGGGCGGAGGTCCATTTTCTAAAAGCCGAGGCCTGGTTTCGCGGGATTGGTGTTCCGGTGGACAAGGAGAAGGCCGATGTCGAGTACATGAATGGATTGAATGCATCGGTGGAATGGTGGATGAAGGTGGCAAAAGAATCCCGTCTGCCGCTGTCGGGTATGACCTTTCCGGAGATGATCCCCATTCCGGCCAATCTGAATGCATCCTCGGTACTCAACCGTTACGGCAGCTGGAATGCCCACTCGGAGCAGGAGAAGTTGGAATTCATTTATGCCCAGTGGTTTCTTGATGCCTTCCGGCAGCCCTGGGAGATGTATGCCCTGGCACGACGAACCGGAAAAACCCCCAGGATCGGAGCTCCGATCCAACATTTCAGACTTCCTTATCCCCCTTCGGAAGTGGAATTCAATTCTGTCAATTGTGCTTTGGCGGTTGCCAGCCAGGGTGGGGACCAGCCGGTGGCCAAATTGTGGTGGATACCGTGAATACCTTAATGTGAAAACTTTAAACCTCTATACCTATGAAAAAATGGACCTTTACCCTGATGGCGCTGTCGGTTTTATTGCTGATGCAGCCCACGCAAATCTTTTCTCAGTCGAATCAGTATCTTCATTACGACAAGGTAGATGACTTCTGTCAGTTGCCCAACGGTTCACAGTATGTGTCGGGCAGCAATGCCATTTCGATGACCGGTTGGTTTTATTGTGATGCCCTGGCTTACGGGCAGGGATATATGGGGTTCAGGGCGGGCTCGGGAACGGCTGAATTCTATCTCATACAGTTGAACAACGGGGTACTCGAATGCCGTATGGTGACCACTGCCGGGTTTTTTGAATATGTTTCTCCGGCCAATACGGTCATTCCGCAGGTCTGGCAGCATATTGCATGGATCTATGACGGAACGGCCATCAAACTCTATGTGAACGGCACGTTGAAGGGTAGTAAGGCAGCATCCGGGACTTTTCTCGGCCCCAACGTGAACTTTGCCATCGGGAAAAGTCTCCTGGGGGGCTTTAACTTTGTTTACGGCGGCAGGGTGGATGAGGTTTCCGTGTGGAACAAAGGGTTGTCACAGACCGAAATTCAGGACATGATGACCAATGAACTCACGGGCACGGAACCCAATCTGCAGTTGTATTACAAATTTAACCAGGGGGTGCCCGGCGGGAACAATACCTCTATTACCAAACTCGATTGTGAAACCGGGACCGGCGATCGGGATGCCGATCTGCTCAATTTTGCCCTGACGGGTGCCACCAGCAATTTCAACGGCACCCTGGATCCGGGCTATCAGGCCATCTCATTTCCGCAGATACCCAGCCACCTCACGACAGATCCTCCTTTTACACTGGAAGCTACCGCCACAAGCGGCCTGCCAGTTTTTTTCGAGGTTGTATCCGGCCCGGCCACGGTCAATGGCAATATCGTAACCCTGACCGGAGCACAGGGGGAGGTAACCATCAAAGCAACACAGCCCGGAAATGGCACATTCGATCCCGCGGTTCCTGTCATCAACAAATTCATGGCACTTGACCCGGTGCTGCATGTACCGGAGATCGAGGCACGTCATCCGCTGGCCGGTGATGTGCATGTGCCGATACTCAGCCCTGTTCTGCTCTCCGTTTATTCCACTATCGCTTACCCTGAGTTGTTCAGTGTGCAGGAGGTGAAATTCAGGATAAACAATGAAAATATTCCGGCACAAACCTTTCATAACGGCCATTTCATCGCCTGGTGGACACCGCCCGACTGGGGAAATTACGGGGTTACCGTGATCTCTGTCAATAACTTTGGCTCCGCAGCAGAAGAGACATACAATATTAATATTGTCAACCAGGCCGCTGACCAGGTGGTGGTCGCGGCCCAGGACGTTTGGCTGAATCCCAACAATGTTTCCCAGGTGGTCACCGCCGAAATGCCGTCATACCTCGGGGCTTTCAATAAAATAATGGCCAACCTCACCGTTTCATGTCCTCCGGGTGGCTGCGGGGAATGGGACCGTGTGGCCAGCGTAGACCTCAAGGGACATGATGGCAAATGGTATGAGATCATCAGGTATATCACCCCTTACGGGGTTCCCTGCTCCCACAGTATCGACCTGACCGACTACATGTCGATGCTGCTTGGAAAAGCTGAATTCCGGTTCAATTGTGCCACACTCGACAACGGATATTATTATAAACTCACCCTGAACTACACAGCCGGTACTCCCGATTATCTTTACAGTTCAGTACATCAGATATGGAAAGACATCTATCCGTTCGGCGATTATGCCAACCTGCAGCCTGTGGAAGCACAAACCTTTACATTCCCTGATAACACCGCCGCTGCCAAACTGAAACTTGTTTCAACCGGACATGGATGGGGAGACCTTAATACCAGCAACGCGGCAGAGTTTTATGAAGCTACCCATAAAATATTTGTCAATGGCAATAAAACCTTTGACCAGCACAACTGGTATGACTGCAATCCGAATCCCGATGCCTGTCAGCCGCAAAACGGTACCTGGTATCATAACCGTGCCGGCTGGTGTCCGGGCGCCATTGCCCAGTGGTTTGATTACAACATGACACCTTATGTGTCGGGCCAAAGCGTGGAATTGGGGTATGTTTTCTTCGAGAACTACATGGACCTTTGTCATCCGAATCATCCTTCATGCGTCACCGGCGTTACCTGCAGCGATTGTTCCGATGGGTTCAACCCCACCCTCGATGTGGCCTGCAATATGATCGTTTTCTCTGAAAACCCTGTTCTGACAGGAATGGATAACAACGCGCTGACCGGATCTGCCTTTAGTCTGCGTCCCAACCCCTCTACCGGACTGGTGGAGGTGTACACCATCGGAAACCAGATTCAGGATGAGATCACTGTCAGGTTATTAACGCTGACCGGTAAGTTGACGGCTGAATACACCTGCCATGGTAAAACGGCCCTTCTCGATTTATCGGGTCTTCCCAAAGGCGCTTACCTGGTGCAACTCTCTACTTCGGGACGCAGTGAAATGAAGAAACTCATCCTGCAGTGATCTGGTGACTGGTTCCCGATCATCTCCCGAAAGTAGAGAAGATCCCGAACATATGGTAGTATTTATGGTGGGTCCAGCTGATCAGGCCTGCATAAAACAGGGTGACGGGTTGTTTCCGGAGGAATGAGAATTCGGCCCGTGGGCCTGCAGCATACATGTCATAATACCGGATCAGCTCACCGCCCAGTTTCAGGCTGCCCGTGGAATAAAAACCCATGCAATCCCAGCGGGTACGCCTTCCTCCGAATTCAAAAGCACCGGAAAAGGAGAAGGCGCCTTTGCTCAGCATCAGGATGGGCGAGATCCTCCATATCTCTGTTTCATTCGATTGAAAACCCCCAAGGAATCCAACAGAAATGCCCTTGATGGGGGTATAGGTGGCTCCGGCAAGCCCTTCGCCCCAACTGCCTTTCGGGTTGGCGTTGACGTAAAAATAGCTGGTTGCCGACCAGTGATCATTGAATGGAAAGTTGGTAAAAAGGGTCGCGATGGGCATCCAGTCATTGCCGTTTACAATGTTATACTGGTTAACCTTGAAGATGGTTTGTCCCTCGGCCGCTGATATCATCCACCCAACCCAAAGGATGACCCATAACGAACGAAACAGCATATTCCGAGGTATCATACTGGTTTCCGGGGTACAGAGATGACGAATTCGGTAAACTCACCTTCTTTGGAAAGGACCTCCAGTTTTCCTTTATGTATCTGGGTTATGATGTCGAAACTCATGGAAAGGCCCAGTCCGGTGCCTTTTCCGGCAGGTTTGGTCGTGAAGAACGGATTAAAGATTTTTTCCCTTACATGATCGGGTATCCCGGTCCCGTTGTCCCGGATCCTGATTTCAAACCAGTCACCCTCTTTTTTGGTACTGACCAGCACTTCCGGGCTGAAGCCTGTCTGTTTTTTCGCTTTTTCATCCACGGCATAACAGGCATTGTTGACAATATTCAGGATAACCCGGCTTAACTCCTGGGGAATAATGCTGGCCTTTCCGACCTCCGGATCGAGACTGGTCCTGATGGCGGTGTTGAAACTCTTATCTTTTGCCCGCATGCCGTGATAGGCGAGGTTGACATATTCGGTAACCAGGTTGTTGATGTCGGTCATTTCAAACTCTCCCGATTTTCCCCGGGAATGTTGCAGCATCCCCTTGACGATGCTTTCGGCTCTTTTACCGTGTTCATTGATCTTTTTGACATTTCCCCTGATCATTTCCGCAACCTCTTCAAGATCTGCGAATTTGCCGGGTTCAATTAATTCTTTCAGGGTGATGAGGGTTTCGGTCAACTCATCGATAAGGTCGGCAGAAAGGGAAGAAAAGTTGTTGACAAAGTTCAACGGGTTTTGAATTTCATGGGCGATTCCGGCTGTCAGGGCACCGAGCGACGCCAGTTTTTCCGACTGGACCAACTGGTCCTGGGTATCTTTCAGATTTTGCAGGGTGTGCTGTAAATCTTCCATGATGCGGGTGCGGATAAAGGCCGAAATAATATGTTCTTTTGAATTTCTGATAAAACTCAGTTCTTTGGGGCCAAAGGCATTTTCACGATTATTGTTATGAATGATCAGAAAGGCTTCGGTTCTGTTTTCCACCCGGATGACCACCACCAGCATCGATTTCGGCACCGGATCGCCATATTGGCCGGCCAGGCTGACCCATTCGGGGAAGGCGGTTTTAATGAAAATATCTTCGAATACTTCAATGGAATGGCTGAGATAACGGGTTTCCGCCTCCTGAAGGGTCATGGCCACATGTTCTAATTGCCGGATGTCGATCCCTGAACAGGCCTTGAAGCGGAATACGCCGGTATTATGGTCGAAAACCAGGGCCGAAGAGCGTTCAACCGAACGGATCACCTTTATCTTTTCGAGCAGGGTTTGCAGTAATTTGTCGAACCGGATCTCCGAATTGATCGATTTCACCATATTGTTGATCTTTTCCAGTTCGTCATTTTTTCCGGCAAGCTCTTCCGACTGTTTTTCGATCTCTTCTTTCTGCTGCACTACTTCTGTGGTCCGCTCGGCGATTTTCTGCTCCAGGGTCCGCTTTTCCGCCACCAGTTTCCGGTTTCGGAGGATCATGATCAACCATACCAGCGCCACGGCGAGCAAGGCATAAAGCACGTAAGCCCACCATGTGGAATACCAGGGAGGCATTACCGTGAAGCGGAAGGAGGCCTCCTCCGCCAGTTTGCCATAAACATTTTTTGCCCGTACTTTAAAAGTATATTTTCCGGCAGGTAGATTGGTATACTCTTTATGGGTCTGAAGGCTCCAGTCGGACCAGGTTTCATCAAATCCGGAAAGTTGAAACTGATATTCATTGGACCCTTTGGCGGTAAAGAAAGGGGCAGAAAACTCGAAACGCAACGAATTGTCACCGTATCTGAAACGAGGTTCTTTCAGGAGGGCACGTGATCCATTCTTTTCCCCGAAAAAGATCACGGAATCGTGGTTCAGTGCGATTTTCCTCAGGAGTGTGGGCCAGGGCTCCTCCCTGACGATTTTTACATGGGGATCATAGCGCAGCAGTCCATCCGGACCGCCGGCCCAAATGGTGCCATCCGGCTCCGGGGCAATGGTCCAGAAGGCATCATTGGCAACCGGTAATAACGGAGTCTGATGGGATTCATAGGCCTCCCCCTTCCTGACCAGGCATCGCAACCGGCTTTCATCGCCCGAATTCACCCAAAGGTTCCCCTGACGATCTTCAGCGATGATGGAATACCACCTTCCTTCGCTGGTAGTATCCGAGCGACAGAGGGTATGCGGGGCGAAGGTGTTCCGGAACGTGTCGTACAGGTACAATCCGGTTCTTGTGGCTACGCTGATCCGGCCTCCAATGAGGTTTATCGAGCTTCCGATTGTTTCAGGCAACCCATTGCGTGTCCCGAAAAAGGCAATTTTTCCCTCCTGTGGATAGTAACAAAAGATACCTTTGGTGACGGTTGATCCCCAAATATTGCCCTTATCATCCCTTATCAGGTCGTTCACCTCATCCCCGATGGTGGCGATGGGGCGGGATTCCCATCCGCCTCCTTTTTTTTGCAAAGCGTCCAGGCTTCTGGTACCTCCGATAAAAACCCTGCCCGGGTCGCCGGCGTCGGTGGCCAGCGAAAGGGCGAAACCCTCCTTGATCATCCTGGCCTGGTGGCCATCGACCAGAAAGACCCCTTGTGAAGTGGCGGCGATCAGTTTATCGGCCATCGGTACAATGGCCCAGCAGGCGGTATTTATCCCGGAAACCGGCATGAATCCTGAGTGCGATGCTTCATAACGGAACAACCCCTGAAATGTGGCAGCATACAACCGGTCATGAAAGCGGATCAAAGCATTTACAGCGCCCCGGAGGCCATTGCGTTCATCGAATAAGGTCAGGGGTGAAGGTATCTCCAGGAAGGCAATCCCATTGTTGAGTGCCGCCCAGAGGGTATTGTCTTCCCCGGAGAATAACGCCTGGACATTTTCACTGCGCAGGCCTCCCGGCCGATCGATCATCCGTCGGAGATTCCCATCGGGTTCCAGGATGAGGATACCGGTACCTGCCGTTCCAATGGCATAAGTGCCGTCGAACAGCCGCACCGCCGAACTGACCCTTCCCTTTTGGAGAACAGGATCAGCATCGCTGTCCAGCTTCCGGATGCCCTGGTCGTCAAGCAGGAATAACCCCTGGTTTCCGGTTACGATCAGGATCCTGTCGTCAGGATAGGGCAACATGGCTTTGACGGTGATGGTCTCCGCGAAACGGTTACCCCCGGTTACCGGTATATCACGGCCCTGACTGAACTTTACCAACCCCTGATCGCTGAGAACTATCCACAGATTTTGATTTACGCCAAAACCGGCGATGATTTCAGATCCCGGATTGATGAGTTCCGTCTTTCCCTGACGGAGACGATACATCAGGTCACGGGTCAGAAAATAGAGGTCTTCCCCGACCGGTATGACCTGAAAAACCTCTCCGAAATCAGGTGCGCCGTTCTGACCCGCCGAAACCAGGCTCCTGAAACTCATTTTGCCGGTGGAATCATTGGACAGCATGCCGATCTCCCCCAAAGCACCGACATAAATATTCCCGGCCGTATCCATTCCAAGGGAGGAGACTTTGGTCATCTTCCGTGTGGGAATCAGCCGCCAGAATGAACCGTCATACTGCAGCACGCCGGCGAAGTTGCCAAAGTACATGATGCCGTCCTTGTCGCGTTGAACAGCAAAATTTTGTGCATGGGCATTATATTCTGCTGCCGGGAAATTCCTGATGAACGGGAATCCGGGCTCCCGGTGGCTTGCGGGCTGCCCCGAAAGTGTCTGACAAGTCAGGACCATCATGAGGGAAAGGAGCAGTCTATTCATGGCGGGTCGCTTTAGCATTTTCATTATCATTGAGGTATGACCTGAACCGCACCTGGAATTGCGGATACGGTGACATCAGTTCCTCTGTTTTTTCCAGGTCAACAGAAAGGATGTATCCTGTAGAGTGCCGGAGGATGATCCTTCCGGGTATCTTATCATTCGTTACCGAATGCCGGCTGTCGTTTCCTGCATGGTTTTCCGAATCCAACACCAGCGAAACCAGTTTGATTTCGGGTACCGGGGCAAACAGGTCGTCGCCTTTCAGCAACATTACCTTTTCGAAAATCAAAAGATCGTTCCCGGCTTCTCTTCGCTTGATCTTTGCGGTGATGGACTCCAAACGGATTGTGCCTTGTTTGTCAAACCTGATCAGGGTTTCGAAATAGTAATCCCGGAAACGGTTATAGAGGTTCCATGCCGCCACTTCGCCAATCAGCCGATCCGGGTGGACCAGGTTGGCAGCAAGCAGTGAAGCGGTCATATCCGGATCATGGGTACCGGTCACCGGCAAGGCATTGATGGCGCACGACCGTGTCCATTGGTTGACTCTCGCCTGTTCCTGGTTGATGATGTCGCAAACCCTGTCAAACGGGTTCATTTTCTCCTGGGGAAAACGGTGGCTGAGTTTTTGCAGCCGGTCGTGGATGGCAAGGTCGTCGAAGATCGGAAAGAAGAAATCCCGGATGTCGGAAGACACCGTCATATCTGAAATTTCCAAGGCATAGATGCGGGCGTTGGTATCATTGCTTTCAATGTTTTCCCGTATATGGGTGATCGTTTTTGCGTCATACAGCAGGGAAAGCAGCAGAAAAACCTGCTCTTTCTTCTCTTCGAGTTCCTGAAGCAGTGCCTGTTTCAGGTCTTCAAGGCCTTGAGATGAACTCAGATCATGCAGGGAAGCCAGTACCCTGGCGAGATTGTTGACGGTCTCTTCGATGGTTTGGCTGATAAAACTGGTTTCAGAGGCGGTCGCACGATATTCGAGGTTGCTGAGCGAGAGGAGTGCGCGAAAACGCACTTCGCCATCGGGATGGTGGATCCTGCTGCGGAGTATGCGAATGGCATCCGTTCCGCCGATTGCCTCCATGATCTCCAGTATTTTGACCTGAACCTGTTTCGGGGTCCCGGTTTTTTCAAAAAACCGGTCGAGTTGCCTCAATACGGGTTCACCCGTCGTTTTCAGCGCTTCAGCCGCCGTAAAGGAATATACCGGATTTACGAGGTTTTCGAAAAGGAGGGGCCAGAGTTCGGGCCTCCTGATCTTACCGGAGGAGATAATGGCGGCCTTTTTAACGTCGTGTTCGGGATCCTTCATGAGGGCAGCAAGGAGCCTGAAGGTGTGGTACCGGCCCGAATCCCCCAGCATACGTGCCGCCATCAACCTTTCAGAAACCACATTCGATCTGACGAGTTCTTTCAGATGTTCAAACGGGAATTCCCGGAGCGGGGTTGCGCCCTGGGATATTGGTCCGGCAGCAGCGGGTGATGCAGTTTTCATTTCCGCCAACTTAGCTTTCAGCATATTACGATATTCGTCATACATCCGGAAGGCAGCCCAGATCCATCCGGCAAGGATTAGCAGAAATAACCAGTTGAAATGAATAAGACCGAAGCCGGGGATCGCTCCGAACAACAGGATAACCGCTCCGGTAAGTATCGTTCCCGAAGCTTTGGGTATCCCTTCTATCTGATTTTGAAACGGAAGTCGCTGATCGGCAGGTACCGGTTGGTAAAGGAGTTGAAATGCCGGTTCATAAACCGCGCCCCGGATCGATCGTTCAAACAGTCGTGCAAGGGAAATGAATGCAAAAAACAGACCGATCGTCCCGTAAAGCGTTCCGAACACCGCAGCCAGAAATACGCTGACGAGCAGGACCAGCGGAAGGGAGAGCATGCTGGGACGTAGTCCGTACCGGTTCAGAAAACGACCCGATAACAATTTCAGCAGGAGTTCCAGGACAGCTACGGAACCGAGAAAAATTCCGAGAAATCCGGCGATATTTTCAGGATTGTGGACAAACTCCGCTTTGGTCTGGGCCAGGAAAAGAAAATCAACAAAAAGGTAGCCGAAAATAGGCAGCAAAGCCATCAGCGAGATCATCATGAAATAAGGTTTCCTGACCAGTTTTCTGTAGGTCCATTCCGATGAGGCGACCGTTTTCCCATGTGAATTTCCGGTGGGGGATGAGGAGAGTTGAACCGGAAATGCCCGGAATATCACCAGCACCAGGATCAGGCATACCAGAAGCGATGCTGACGCCAGGAACAATAAGTCCGGTGCTTTTAAGATTTTAAGGATCAATGGAATTGAAAAATATCCGATGATGATCGATACCACTTCACCCACACTGATCAGGCCGAAAATCCTCTTTCCCTGCCGGATATTGAACAGCCTTCCTGCCACCCCCCAGAAATTGACCAGGGTGATATACACCATAACCCTGACCCAGGTGTACATGGTGAAGATCAACCATCCGGCATCGGAAATCCAGATCCCAATGCTGATGGCCAGTACCGAAATGAATACAAAGAGAAATTTGAGG
>CAYLVY010000010.1:0-48686 GCA_964387205.1 uncultured Draconibacterium sp. | reverse complement strand
CACCGATGTGGCATACCGTTCTTTTTCGACTAACCGGCGCAAGTTTATCATTGCCGATACTCCCGGCCATGAGCAATACACCCGCAATATGGTTACCGGTGCCTCTACGGCCAACCTCGCCATCATCCTGGTGGATGCCCGGACCGGGGTTATCACTCAAACCCGGAGGCATACTTACCTGGTGTCGCTGCTGGGAATCCGACACATCGTCCTTGCTATAAATAAAATGGACATGGTCGACTGGAAGAAGGAGGTATTTGACTCTATCTGTGAAGAATACCGGTCGTTTGTGACACAACTCGACATTCCCGACATCAACTTTATCCCATTGTCGGCACTGAAAGGGGATAACGTCGTGGAAGGATCACCCCACATGCCCTGGTATCATGGTAAAAGTTTGCTGGAATTTCTGGAGACAGTCCACATTCAGAGTGACCGGAATTTCGACGATTTTCGCTTTCCTGTCCAATATATTATCCGACCGTCAAATGACTACCGGGGATTTGCCGGAAAGGTGACCTCCGGTGTGGTGAAACCCGGCGATGAGATCATGGTGCTTCCCGGACGCAGGCAATCGACGGTGAGATCAATTTCCACCTACGACGGGCCCCTCGACTATGCCAATCCGCCATTGTCGGTGACACTGACACTGAATGATGAAATCGACATTTCGCGGGGTGATATGCTGGTACATCCCCATAACCTTCCACGCGTGGAACGTCATTTTGAAGCCATGCTGGTGTGGATGGACGAGCAGCCGATGGATCCTTCCCGTCATTTTTTTATCAAACAGAATACCCACAATACCAGGGCCAGGATTGACCATATCCGGTATCGGGTGGATGTCAACACCCTTGATGAAATACCGGCAGAATATTTCAGGCTGAACGAAATCGGCCGGGTGGTGCTCACTACCGTGAAACCACTTTTTTTCGACCCTTACCGCAAAAACCGCAGCACCGGATCTTTTATCCTGATCGACCCGGTGACCAATAACACCGTGGCGGTAGGCATGATCATCGATAAATTGAGCAGCAATGATCTTCCCTCCAGAATTACCGTGGAGGATAAGGAGACGATTGTGAGGGGAGAGAGCCTTATCAAACCGGCCGATTACCAGCGACGGTACCAGCAGCGGGGAGTAACTCTCTGGATCACCGGGTTGCATGGCAGCGGGAAAAACCTGCTCGCCTTTACGCTGGAAAAACAATTATTCGACATGGGGGCCACCGTAGTGTTGCTCGATGGCTTTTCCGTCAGATCAGGATTATCGAGGGAACTCGATTTTTCCCAGGCCGACCGTGCCGAACACCTGAGGAGGGTGGCCCATATCTGTAAAATACTCAACGATCAGGGCATTATCACCATATGTTCCTTCATCTCACCTGATGAAAAGATCCGCAGGCAGGTAGCCGGGATCATCGGCGCCGAACGGTTTTATCTCTTTTACCTGGATGCCGATATAAAGTACTGTTTCAAAATGGACCGTTACGGATTATATAAAAAAGTCAGGGAAGGATTGCTCACCAGGATGCCGGGTATCGATGTGCCGTTTGACATCCCTACCGAACCTCACCTGGTTTTTACTCCCGATGATCCGGGTAATATTGAGAAAACAATCACGTTTCTGGCCTCAGAAGGAATATTCCCGCTGTAAAAGCAACCCGAGTGTTCACCGCAAGTCAAAGCCGCAGCGGTTCATGAAGGATGTAACACCTATTCCGGATCGATGAGCCGGTTGAAGAGCTGCGATTCTTTCTTCAAAGTTTCTGCATGACCATAAACACAATGGATTTGCTGGTTGACGATGTCGCTGACCATCCCTGAGTAATTCCGGATGTCGGCCGCGGTGGTGGATAGCACAGCATCCCGTTCCATTTGTATCATATCAGCCGTTTTTCCGGTGATGTAATATTGAAAGGCACGATCGGCCTGCTGACCAGGGGTGAGAGGAGCATCCAGATCGGCAATGGTCCCGATGATATAGCGTGTCATGGTTCGGGGATCTGCCTCAAAGGATGCGAGATAGGAGGAAGTTTCTGTAAATGCGTCCAGGGTGGCACTGAGGTTGGGAGCACGATATGAACTGAAGTAAACGGAACCGGAAGGCGAAATGGAGGCAAATCCACCGTAAGCCCCACCCATCACCCTGATGCGGGTCTGCAGCCAGTCGGTGGTCAATACCTGGTTCAGCACCATCATTTTGCCATCCCAGTGATGACCGGCTTTTTTAAAATTTCCTCCTTTGATCACATACTGGACATTGGATGCGGTGAGGATACCTTCATTGATTACCGGTTCAGGAAATGCCCACGATTCCGGCTGTGGCACATGTGCAGGCAGAACGGAAAACAGGAGCTCCAGTGATTCGATGACAGGTTTACGGTCTGCAGGGGTTCCTGAAATAGCTACTGTCAGGTTCTGAAGGCTGAAGAGAAGTCCGGATATCCTTTTCAGCCTGTCCATGATCACCTCTGTTTGCCGGTCCAGCATGGGCAAAAGGCTTTTAATGAAAGCATAGTAGGTGCGCCCGGTGATCCGTTCCTTTAAGGCACCGTGCCTGGAAATGTAAGATCCGAATCGGGTGGCGGCTACCTGATACCCGCTGCCTTTGATCCTTGCTTCGAGTTGTGCATGGTGCCTTTTGATCAGGAGGCCTATACGGTGCGGATCATTGAACAGGGAATGGGCAAGGATTTCACCGGTAAGCCCGATCATTTTATGGGCCTTCGCCACCATGGATTTCGAAGAAATCACCATACGCGGGAGCATCCGGTGATCGTCAGGCTGATGCAGAAAGATACGGGAAGCAGCGGAGAATCCTCCCGTGTGGATGTTCAGTTCCCGGTTGAGTTTTCCATACGGGTAATTTTCAGTGCTGAGGCTTCCCAGCAGCGAGATCATAAGACTCATCCAGGGGAGGTCGGCGGCAGGAACCACCTGCATGTCAAACATCAGGTCAAGGTAAACAACTCCATGGGTCTGCTGTGGATAGTACAGCAGGGGAATCTTCCCCTCCATAGCTGATTCAGCTTCAAAATAAACTGCTTTTCGGCTGATATCATTCAATGTAAGGAGGGGGATTGACGCCAACGCTTCAGGTGTGTCTTCCCGCTGCTGGTATTGTGCCAGATCCTGTGTTTCCGACACCAGGTCTTTCATCTCTGCCGGAGAGAGGTTCTGCCTGAATGTTTCCAATTTCTCTTCGGACTCGGCAGTCCGTTCCTGCTCAAGGGTCAGGGACGGTGCCAGTGTAAGCACCAGGGTGTGCGGATTATTCAGGAAATACCGGGCAATGGTTTGTTCCAGATAACCTGTTTCGACGGCATTCCGGACTTCGGTCAGGAGGGTTTCATACTCCATCCCTGTGAAAGGATCATCGGCGAAGAACCATCCCGGGAGCGCCATATTAAGCAATGCCAGGCCTTTCTGTGCATCTTCGCCCTCCCTGAGCCGGAACTCCATCCGGTTCAGGATCCCATCGACATCTTCCCGGTCGATGCCACCGGAAGCGACTTTTTCCAGGATTTCCCTGAGTATCTGAAGGAATCGGGGCAGGTCTTTTTCATTGGCATTCATAGCCACGATCTGTACGGTATGCTGGAAGAAATTGGCGCTGGTGGCCGAAACCTCTTTACCTATCCCGGCTTCGGCAAGGGCGATCCGCAATGGGGCCGATTCCTGGTTCACCACTAATTCGCAAAGGATATCCAATGCAAAAGTAAGCAGGTGATCGGTATTCCGGCCGGCAGTGAAATTATAGGAGAGAAAGGATTGATCTTCTGTTCCTTCCCCATGATGCTGATATCGTTCCCTGACTGCGCGGGTTGTTCCGAAGGGAGGAAATACCTCCGGATCGGTAACCGGCCCTGCCGGCCCGAAGTTCGAAAGGTAATGTTTATGGATAAATCGTAATTCCTCTTCCAAAGGGGCATCACCGTAAAGAAAAATATAACTGTTGGACGGATGGTAAAACTTCCGGTGGAATTCAAGAAATTTTTCCCGGCTGAGGGTGGTGATACTTTCGGGAGTTCCGCCCGATTCCCATCCGTAAATGCCGCCGGGATAGAGATGTTTATAGGTTTGATACCACAATTCACGGCGCGGGTTGGAGAAGGCCCCTTTCATCTCATTATAAACCACGCCGTTAAAACCGATCCTGCCCTCTGTTTCCGTTAGTTCATGATGCCACCCCTCCTGTTGCATGATGCGGGGCTCATCATAGATCAGTGGATTGAATACAGCGTCCAGGTAAACATGCATGAGATTGAAATAATCGCGTTCATTCATGCTGGCAACGGGGTACATGGTGAAATCCTTGGAAGTGAAGGCATTCAAAAATGTGTTGAGGGAGCCTTTCTGCAGGATATCGAACGGACTTTTCACCGGAAAGTGTTTCGATCCGTTCAGCACCGAATGTTCCAGGATATGTGGTGCACCGTTATCGGAGTCGGGGTAGGTTTTAAACCCGATGCAGAATGTCTTGTTGGGATCGTCTGCCACCACCCGGAGCAACCGCGCTCCGGTTCCGGTGTGGGAAAAATAGAAACACCAGGAGCCGATTTCACGGATCAGTTTTTTCTCTTTTAATATAAATCCATGGCAGACAGTGCCCTTCTCAAGATGTTCGAACATAAAACCAACGTTAAGGGAGGAAATCCCGGTGCAAAGGTCGTATTAAAATTTGATCAGCGACAATCCTTCGAGCGCGGAGGCATCCTTTGGTTTGTTGAGCAGCACTTTGTTGAACAGCACCTGTGCCTCACGCAGTTTGCCCAGCCGGTAGTTGGTCCAGGCAAAAAGGAGCATGCTGTCATAATCAAAAGGGTAGAGGTTGACCACTTTTTCCAGATATTTTTCAGCCTGTTTATAATCTTTCCGGCCGTAATAAACCGATGCAAGACGGTAATTGACCACACTGTGCTGCGAATCCACCGAAAGGATCTCCAGGTATGTGTTGATCACAAGGTCCCATTTCCCGAGGGCGGAAAGGGGATAGACGTAACCCAGCCTGGGTTCGATGGCATATGGTTTCAGCTTCATAGCTTTCATGTAATACGCCGAACTTTCGGTAAAGGCTCCGTTCAGGTAGGTCAGCCATCCCAACCGAAGGTTGATCTCGTAAGAATCCTCCTGATAAACGGTCTTTAATGCGGTGATGGCTTCATTGTAGTTTCCCTGGGCTTCGTATGTCTGGCTTTTGGCAAAGGCTTCCTGAAGCAGCGGGTAATTCGACTGGGCAGTAATTGAAACAGCAGCAGCAAGCAACACCACTGTCATGATGGTGCGCAATGACTTCATTTTTTTTGTAGTTTCCATGTTATTCCTCCGAAAATACTTTGGGTTTGATAAGGATTGTACGTGGTTGTTCTGACCTCCCTGATCGAAGAGGCCGAAGGATCCATCACTTTTATGTAATAGTACTGAATGCTCTCCTTGCCGGCCAGTTGCCAAGTCAGGGAGAGCTGAAGTTGAGGAGAAACGACAAACAGCATCGATGCCCCGCAGCGGTAGCGGATCCGGTCGCTGTTGTTATAAACGACGGAGCCGTTGAATATATTGGCGTTGGTATGATCACCATAGTGAAAGGAAGCTTCAGCCCATAACCAGGAGGTCAGTTTCGCCCCAAGAATCTGGCTGATCAGCAAGCGTTTTTCCCGGTTTTGAAAAAATCCGGTGACGAATGTAGAACTGTAATAATTAAGGTTTCCTGCCGGAAAAAATGTGACCGAGGCCCCGATCTGTTTCTGGATATTGCCGTTCAGGTTGGCATAACTACCGGAGATACCTGCGGAAAAAAGCCCGGCATCTTTGGTAATGCGCAGGGATGCTACATAATTGGTAAAGGAAGTATCCCTGGTCGGGAAAGTATAGGTCAGCAATGGGAACGAAAAGGTATGGATCGTACTGTCGGTGTTCGTGTAATAGGCCGGCAGATCAATGGTATCGAAACGGTATGAAGCGCGCGTGAGCGGGAAACCGACCCTGACTAGATGAATGGCCGGCATGATCCTTATACCCGATCCGGCAGCAAGATTGGCCCCGAGGTGAAATTCATGCTGATTTACCCGGTATTGATAGGAGGTGTCATACACCATTTGAGGAAAAGAATATACATATTCCTTTCCCCAGGAGGTGTCCCTGACGGCGGTCAACTGGTATTCGCCCCGGCTCCATTGATGAAATCTCTGCCTGGTGAATCCAAGGTAAATATACTGGATCTGAAAGGAGAGACGCCTGGCGGGTCGCAGGTTCCATCCGGCGCCGAAATAGGTGTTGTCCCCGTAAAGATCTTCCTCACCATAAACACTGTCATGCTTCATAAGTGTCCCTTTTCGGTCGGTTGGCAAAGCGCTGCTGAAGGTATAGCCCCCGGAAACGTAAACCAGGTCGGCCCATTTTCGTTTCTGTTCGATCTTTTCGCGGGTCTCCGGAGGAAGAGCGGCCAGGATCAGTTCAGCCTCTTCAGACTGGTTGGTATAACGCAGGGAATAATAAAGATAATAGTTTACATAAGAGTCTGATGGATTTTGTCCTCTTGCGGTTTTCAGATGACGAACAGCGGGAAAGTACTTTCCCTGCTCAAAACAGGCAATCCCCATCCGGACACGGAGGTAATAGAAATCGACTCCTTCCCTGAGGGCTTTGTTTCCGGTAAGAAGAAGGCTGTCCCATTTTTGTTCGGTAAAAAGCCGGTAGGTCTGAATGTCCGTTTGCACAAAATCCCGCTGGCCATATACAGTTCCTGTTGATCCTGAAATGATCAGCATGATCAGTCCGATGTGTGCCAATACTTTGCTCATGCCAGTGGTTTCATCTGCAGGTTGAGTGTGTTATGGCTCCATTCGAATTCCAGGTTCTCCACCCCTTCATTTCCGACCTGAAACCGGGTGGTCAGCGATTTTATCGTGCGAGGGCCCACGGAGACCTTAACCGTCGATTCCATATGGATGCCGGATTGCATCAGTACATCCTCCATCCCGGTATATGTGAGCCGGTATTCAGACCTTGTAAACAGTATGAAAGGGGCGAAAAAGTCCTGGATCAGGGATACCGTCTTATTGCTGAAAGTATTCAGGGGCAGTTCGTCTTTGACCAGCAAACCAGGGTAATAGCCCATCATCACTTTATAGGCGCCAAGATAAAATAAAAAGAGCCAGGAGTCTTTATCTCCTTCAAAATGGGTGAAATAATGGATATCACCGTCGTTTTTGAACCATGCGGTCGATCTGCTGCGGGAGCAATATAGGTAAGTGTTGTTCATGGCATCCACTTTTACCTCCCATACCACCGGTTCGCTGCGCGATGCGGCAGCGTTGCCGGTAATACTGAACTGCTGGCCGGGAATGAACCGGAATGCCTTTTCCAGTGTGTTGTTTTTTTGGATATTGGAGACAATTTCATCTTGATCAGGGATATGGTAAGACCTTAACTCATACAATCCGTTTACCCTGCTGATATAGTGGCTGATCGGATATTCCAGGGTTTTGGAGCCGATGTAGGGGGTGGATTGGATCTGGAAATGCAGGTGGGGGACAGGTGACCTGCCGGTATTACCGCAATGGGCCAATATTTCGCCCTTCAGGATGTGATCTCCTTTTTTACACCGGAGGCTGCCTTTTTTCAGGTGTGACAGTTTGGAATAGAGATGGTCCGCATGTCGCAGGATAATGGTATTTCCCCAATTGTGGACGAGGTCCATTCGCCCGATATCATTCTCATCCAGACCATCGATAACCTCCTCCACCACCCCTGCAGCCGGTGAAATCACCGGTTTGCCGAAGGCGTGATAATCGTCCCTCAAACGTCCTTCACCCGAGAAGGTAAGCCCATCCTCTGTAACAACTTCAAGGTCCCAGGCATGACGCCAATCGCCCTGATGTGTGTGGTCGCCTGAATGCCCCTGGGTTACTTTCCATTCGCCCCAGATTGGGAGAGAGAACGGAAAATAGTATGCTTTTCCGAAGCGTGCTTTATAATTGAGATGGGCATAAAGGTTTTTTTCCGGGGAGTATTGCTGATAGAAAACCAGTTCGGGCTTGTCGTAATATCGTACCCTGAATTTCAGTGCATAAAGAAACATCAGCACGACCATGTTGAACGGAAGTGAGTAAACCGACAACTGAAACATGGTGAAGAGTGTCTGTGTGCTTGTCAGGATGATGGAAATGAGTGGGGTAAGGAGGATCACCCAGAGAAACGACCATCGTGAAGGGATTATGTAAAACCCCCCGATGGCAATGGCGGTCAGAATGAAGTTGAATCCGATGAAACTGTAACTCAACTCCTGCATGTTGGCGCCGATGAACTGATAGTAAGCATATGCGGAAAAAAAACCGAGCAGGGAGAGCAGGAAGGCGATCCTGGAGTGGATGATCAACCCCACCGCGATGAGTATCCCGGCAAACAGGTGATATTGAAAGAAAATGGCTGCCAGTGATTTGAAATAGATGCGCAGCGGATCGGGAATATTGAGGTCGACCAAAATATTATAACCGTCCACCATTCCCGGACCACCAAGGTCGTACATCTCATTGATCATATATATTCCGTGTTCGCTTATTTCCAGCGAAGTAAATTGCCGGGAGGCAAGGCTCACCATCCAGGTTCCCAGCAGGAAGGAGAGGCTGAGGTAGGGAAGGGCATATTTGCCGATCACTCCCTCCATCCAAAGGGTCAGTACCAGTGTAAGGAGGGAACCCGAGGCCAGAACCAGGAAATACTCGGGTCCCGGCTGGTAGAATACTCCCAGTCCGAGGCCGACCAGTAGGCTGTTGAAACCATAATACCCTTTGCGGATATTTTCGGTATTCAACCCCATGAGGTACGCGGCAAAATGGGTAATGACCACTGCCAGAAGGCCGCTTATCCCGGCATGGAAGTTGAAAAATGAAACCAGCAGCAGGATCACTGAAAATATCCTGCTGTCGGAGAAGAAAATCTGGGTGTAACTGTTCATTACTCCCTGCATAAAGGCCGGAAAAGTACCCGACAGGCTTTTATGTTTCAAGTGTGCTGGTTGCTTTTATTGATGAATTATTCGAGATTTTGCAGATGGGAAGGGACCAGTTCCATGCTGTTCATATTCTCCAGCCCTTCGCGGTTTCGGATTACGTGTGGCTGTTCATTCACGTCGATAAGCACTACATTTGGGCGCAGGGTAATGAATTGCATCCATTGTGTCATATTGTAGGCGCCTGTATAGTGGATCACCACTCTCTCCCCTTTATTGAGCAAAGGCAGGCTGGTACTTTCCCTGATCACATCGATGTTCATACACAATGGCCCGTAAAGGCAGGTATCCTCCGTATAGTGGGTAAATGGTTGGGCAGGTGTGATTTTGTGATCATACCAAAATGAGGTAAACAGCAGGTTGACCCCGGCGTCGAGGATGGTGTTCCGGCGACCGGTGCTGGAACGTTTATTGGAGATCACCGTGGCCAGGAGAAAGCCGGCATTGTCGATCAATGCCCGCCCTGTCTCCAGGATCAGCAGGGGCAACTTGTCTTTGCGAAAATTACTGTTGACCAATGCAGTAGTGATGGCTTCCGCGAAATCATCAAAAGTCGGGTTGGTGTCGGTGCCCGGCAGGAATGCCCCTTTGAGCGTATTCCCGGATGGGAACCCGCCTCCCATATCGATATAGCGGATCTCATGGTTGAATTTCTGCTCCAGCGCAATGGCCAGTTCGGCCAGTTTGCCGGCAGCGATACCGTAAGCTGCAGCCGAAAGCATGTAGGTGCCGATATGACAATGAAGGCCGACCAACTCCATTTTACCCGAGTGCATGATCTTATTCAATGCATCCCATGCCTGTCCGTTCTCATAGTTGAACCCGAAACGGTCCCACATCGGATAAACTCCTGTATCCATATTGACGCGGATGGCAACACGCGGGCGTTTCCCGAGTTTTTCCGTCAGTTCGGTAATGGTATAGAGCTCATCAAGATGATCGATATGGATCAGGGAGTCGTGGAGGATCGCTTTGGTAAGATCGGCCTCGCTTTTATCCGGGCCGTTGAAGATTATTTTTCTTCCGTTTACACCGAGGGCCAGCGCTTTTTCATATTCAAATCCTGAAACGACTTCCGCCCAGGAACCTTCCTGGTGAAAAATGTTGCACACCGCATTCAGGTAATTGGTTTTATACGACCAGGCAAATTGTACCCTGGGGTAGCGGTTTTCGAAAGCTTTTTTTGCTTTTCTTATATTCTGACGGATCGTTTTTTCCGACAGTACAAACAAAGGGGAGCCATATTCTTTTATCAGCGTTTCCACGGCATTACCGTCGATATGGGTCATCGGTTCGTATTCGGTCCTCATTCCGAACTTATTCGGCATACCGGTTTCCAGTTTTTTTATCACCGGCCTCTCATATCTCATTGTATTCATCATGATTATTATTGAATAGTTTTACCTGTAATTCAGACACCAGTTAATTCATTCCTGCCTATAATTCTCCATGTACACTGATCTGCTCGAACTCCTCACGGTCGACGATCATGTCCCAGGCATACCGGATAAACATTTTCCCAACAGTATAACCGGAAAATGGCTTGACATCTTCACCCAAAGCCAGTTGAACAAGCGCTTCCGGGATATTTTGCCCAACGCCCACTGCCAGATAAATCCACGCCGGCAACCTTGGGTTGATCTCGAGTAAAAATATTTCACCCTCCTTGTCTTTCATCAGTTCCAGTTCAAATCCCCCTCTCCAGCGGGTGGCCTGCAGGAAGTTTTTGGTCAGGGCAATCAGTTTTTCATCGGCAATAGAGATACCACCCCAGGCTTTGCCTTTGTCAGTGATGTATTGCTTGCGCATGGCTACTGCCGCGATGGTATTGCCTTTTCCGTCTCCAAGCCCTGTCACGTTGAATTCTGTTCCATGGACGAATTCCTGAATAATGATCGGTAACCCCCACTTAGCGCTGATTTTATTGAAGTGACTCCTGATCTGTTCGATGGTATAAGCAATGGATGCGTCGTAAAATTTTCCCTTGACGATCATGGGAAAGGAAAATTCCGAAGGCAGGTTGTGGACACTGTTCAAATCGAAGATTACCTTGCTTTTGGGAACAGATATCCCGTATCGCTTCCCGAATTCATTCAGGTTTACTTTATGCCGTTCTTCAAACTGCTCCAATGTGGGAAGGAACATATAGATCCCCATTTTTTTCAGGCGGGGTTCCAGTTTGATAAAGGGATAGAGCTCCGCGTCGAAGTTCGGGATGATCACATCCAATTTCTCCTTTTCGTGAATATATTCCAGCCGGGCCATTAGTAAATCGGTGCCTGCCCCCGGGTAAGGGATCGAATAGGTTTTATCTACGATATGGTGCATGTATATACCGGGTTCCAGCGCTTCATAGGAAAGACCGATGATCTTTGCCTCAAAGGAGGTAGCCTCCTTCAGGGCACGGATCACCGATACCCCTGGCCCGGGGCTGTCGATGGCGTTCAGTCCCGTGACTGCAATCGTGAGTTTACGATTCGTCATGACGTTCCAGGAGTTTATAGTGAAGCAACATTCCCATGAAGTCCTGGTAATCCTTTTCAAAGGATACGGCATCGACTGCATATTTCTCCATAATGGCATCCCGGATGCGACCGGGTTCTGCCTCTTCGCGGATCATGTTCAGTATCTCCACCCCGATAGGATTTACTGTAAATGATTCACCGGTAATGGGATTGAACAACAGTCCCGATTCACTGATGGCAATGTTTTTATTGAGTTTCATATTCAATGTTTAATATCGGTTTTCGAATGTGATGCATTATACACCTGCTTTCAGAAATACCCTGACGAGGTGCGGCCGTCATTTGGATATTTCCGGGCAGCAATATTACCAAAGACCGGCAAACAGCACGTTATGAAATTTTTCCTTCGATGTACAAGATTTTATCGGAATGGGTCGGCTTTGAATTCTGTGACCGACATTCCCGTTACACTCCTGAACTGGGTGGATAGATACTGCACGCTGCTATACCCCATTATATAGGCTATTTCACTGAGAGTCAGTTCTCCTGCACGGATCAACTCTTTCACTTTATCGATCCGGAGCTGAATGGTGAACTTTTCAAGGGTGGTACCTTCATGTCTGGAGAAAAGGGTGGAAAGATAGGGATAGGAGAGACTGAACCGTTCGACCAGGTAATCCGAATTGCGCACCATTGCGTTGTAGGTTGAAACCTGGATCAGGTCGGTCAGTGCATTTTTTATCTCCTCCACCAGTATTTCTTCCCGGTTTTTCAGGATGGGAAAATGATGGTCAGCGAGCAGGTTTTCTATCTCCTCCCAACCTATTTTTTGCGTCCTGACCGACAGGGTGATACTGCCCGGTTTAATCTCTTCAATCCGGATCCCTTTTCTGGTCAATAATATCCGGAGGAGGTTAATACAGCATGGGTGGCTCATGTTGCCGACATGGAGCGTTTGACGTTGCCAGGGTTCTCTTTTTCCTGCCATATCATACCAATTCGTGCCGGTAGGAATCCTGCCGGATAAAAATGAATAACAGAATGGTAAATGCCCACAGGGAGGAACCACCGTAACTGATAAATGGCAGCGGGATGCCGATAACGGGTACCAATCCTAATGTCATACCGATATTGATTGCGAAATGGAAAAAGAGGATGGAAGCCACGCCGTAACCATAGTAACGGCTGAAAGCGGATCGTTGTCGTTCAGCATTGAGAAGTATCCGGATGAAAAGTGTCAGAAAAAGCGCAATAATGCTGACGGAGCCCAGAAATCCCCATTCCTCTCCGATGGTACAGAAAATAAAATCAGTGCTTTGTTCGGGTACGAAATTGTACTTGGTCTGGGTTCCCTGCAGATACCCTTTTCCGGTGAAACCACCGGAACCGATGGCGATCAGCGACTGGTTGACATTGTACCCAGCCCCTTTGGGGTCGAGGGTTTGTCCCAGAAGCACATGGATACGGTTACGCTGATGCTCCCTAAGGATGTGGTTAACACTGAAATCAACCGAAAATATAAAGAGGATCATTCCAACCACCACCGAAACGATCACCATGACAGTTTTAAATTTTCGGTTGCTGAACATCCAGACGATCAGTGCCAAGGCTACAAGGATGCCGGAAAGCAGCAGTTTATTGATAACCAGTGCCAGAACGCCCAGTACCGGGATCACGATAAACGCCAGGGGGACGAAGCCGGAGAGTCCTGCCCTGTAAACCACAATAACCAGGGAGAGAAAAACAATGGCAGAACCGGTATCGTGCTGAAATATCACGATCACGGCCGGTAACAGGATGATCAAGGAGGCGGTGGCCAGATCTTTCATCCGGTTAAGATTTACGTCCTGAGTGGAAAGAAATTTTGCCAGGGCCAGAACGGTAGCCATTTTGGCAAATTCTGCCGGCTGAACTCCGAACCCTCCGATTCCGAACCATCCTTTGGAGCCGGCTACCTCCCTGCCGGAAAAAATGACCACGATCAGCAACAACAGGAAAAACCCATAAATGAACCATGAAAACTGGGAAAAAAACTTCGGGTCGATGATCAGGATACCAAATGCCACGAGGACCGCGGCAATAATGAAAACCATCTGCTTGCCGTATTTTTGCGAAAGGTCAAAGATCTGTTTGTGGTTTTCATCATATACGGCTGCATAAATATTGAGCCAGCCAATCAAAACCAGCATCAGGTAAAGAATGACCAGTGTCCGGTCAATCCTGTGAAATATCCCTCTCTCCTGCCTCAATGCTGAAGGTGTTTTGGTTGATTAGATTTCCGTTGATCATCCGTTCTTCAATGTCGTGCCGCCGTATGGTATCGTTGAGGTATTTTTCGATCATCAGGCTGGCGATGGGGGCGGCCCATGTAGACCCGTATCCGGCATTCTCACAAATGACAGAGATGGCGATTTTCGGGTTATCACGAGGGGCGAAAGCGATGAAGAGCGAATGGTTTTTTCCATGGGGATTCTGGGCTGTTCCGGTCTTCCCGCAAATGGCCACACTATCGAGAAAGGCTCCGCGGGCTGTTCCTTCCGTCACCACCCGCGCCATTCCTTCCACTACCGGTTCAAACCAGGCAGGTTCGACTGGTATGATATTTCGTTGACGGAATTGTCGGTTCACGCTGTCCTGGTGGCCGATAGCACGGATCACGTGCGGCGTAAAGAACCATCCCCGGTTGGCAATGATGGCGGCCAGATTGGCCAACTGGACCGGGGTGATCCCGATCTCACCCTGGCCGATTCCCAGCGAAATGATGGTCATGGAACGCCATCGGTTTTTCCCGTGGTATTTGTCATAAAATTCGGGGGTGGGGATATTCCCGTTCAGTTCCCCTGTTATATCGATCCCGAGTTTTTTTCCGAGTCCGAATCCCATGACTGAATTGCGCCAGTGAACATAGGCCTCACGAGTGGAGTGAAACCTCCTGTTATCGATCAGCGCCCTGAAAGTCCTGCAGTAATAAGTGTTACAGGAGATGGCGATTGAACCGACCAGGTCGGTCGGGGAGGGATGGGGATGACACCCGACCTGCTTGCCGTTGCCCAGGGGAAAGCCGCCTCCGCAAGGGAAACGCGTTGATTCTGTCAGTACTCCGTCCTGCTGGCCAATCAGCGCATCCACCAATTTAAAGGTTGACCCCGGTGGATACATGGCCATCAGCGCCCGATTGAAAAGCGGCATATAAATAGTATCCGAAAGAAGCAAAGCATAGTTCTTTTTTCGGATATTTCCTGCGAGGAGGTTGGGGTCGTAAGAGGGACTGCTGACGATGCAAAGGATCTCCCCGGTGGAGGGTTCTATTGCCACGATGCTCCCTTTTTTATTGCTCATCAGCCGTTCCCCGTATTGCTGGAGGTCGGCATCCAGCGAAGAATAAAGATCAATGCCGGCAATGGATGCCGTATCGTATCTTCCCTCACGGAAACTGCCTTTGTCACGGTTCAGTACATCATAGACCCTGATTTTCAACCCTTTTTTCCCCCGGAGGATATCTTCATAGGATTTTTCTATACCATTGATGCCCACATAATCGCCCGGACGGTAGTATGGATTCTTCGCAATGAGTTCCGGTCCGGCCTCCCCGATATATCCGAAGGTGTGGGCTGCCACGGGATAAGTGTATTTCCGTAGTGTTCTTGGCTGTACATAAAAACCCGGGAACCGGAACAACTTCTCTTCTAAGTATCCGTAGTTTTCCCGGGTGATCTGGCCTTCAAAGATCGATGGCCGATAGGGTGAAAAAGCCCTCGCTTTTTTCAGCCGTGCCCGGAATTCCTCCGTCGTTATCCCCAGGAATTCACACAAGGCGGTGGTATCCGGATTTTTAACCTGTCGGGGGATGACCATCAGATCATAAGCCGCCTCATTGTATACCAGCAACTTGCCGTTTCGGTCGAAAACAAGCCCCCTCGCCGGATACTGCGTGATGTAACGCAAAACATTGTTGTTGGCCGAAAGTATATACTTGTCAACCAGGATTTGAACGTGGAACAGCCTTGCAATAAAGATCACGCCGATCACCACGAAAAAAATAATGATGATCACTTTCCGTCCAGCGTATATTCTTTCCATGATTAACTATCGTCTGCTGAGCAGGAATGCAGGAGTGGAATCGATATTGCTCTGATGAAGGGCCCGGTCATAGATGAAAAACTTCAGTTTTACAGTGTCATATACCGGAACCGGGTTGAGCAACAGGGTATCCGTAATGATCCCTTTGATCGCTTTATTGGGGTCGTCCGGCGTAAGATTCGGAATCCTTGCATTAAAGGTGGTTTTCAGATCTACCTTGACAAATTGTCCTCCACGTTTCTCGTAATAGTCGATGATCAGGTTGTAATGATAGATGCTTCCGGTATCAAAAGGAGGTTGCTTCTGGTCAGGGTCAAGCCCGATGTCACCGTCCCCATCGCGGAATGAAAAGGTCAGAAATGCCCTTTTGGCATATTTTCCCGTATCATACTCCAGGGTAATCGCTTCATATTTTATTTCGGGGATCACCGGGAATTCTTCTTGCTTCAGGCAGGATGAAAGTAAAAGTCCAACCGCCGTCAACAGGGTAAATTTCTGCAGTGCCCTCCTGATTCTGAAACTGCGATCCATTTTAGTGGGTTTATTCTTTATTTTTGTGCCGGTAAAGGTACAAAAAACTTAGCCGCTTCAAGATACCGGAATACGACCAGGATATATGATTGTTCCATTCGAAAGGTTTTTGTCCGTTTCATCTGAAGAGGAGTTTCGACAACTGTCGTTGGGTGTCTTCAGGCATCAGTCGGAAGCAAATCCGGTCTATCGAAACTATCTTCATACACTGAAGATTGATCCTGACAGGGTCCACCAGGCAGAGGATATCCCTTTTCTGCCGATAGGTTTCTTCAGGAAGCATGATGTGATATGCGGAGATATACTTCCCCAGGCTTTATTTCAAAGCAGCGGAACCACAGCGGCATCCCGGAGCCGTCACCTGATCATCGACCTGAGGGTTTACAGGAATTCTTTATCGGCCGGCTTTGAACATTTTTTCGGCAAACCGGAAAAGTTCCGGTTTCTGGCGTTGCTTCCCACACCGGAACAGGCGCCTGATTCTTCGCTGGTCTATATGATGAACCACCTGATGGATCTCAGCTCCAGTCCTGAAAATGGGTTTTTTCTCAATAATTTTTCCGGCCTTCATTCCAGACTTGTACAAAAGCAGCCGACCGGCATTAAAACCATGGTAATCGGCCTAACATATGCATTGCTCGACTTTGCAGAAGCCTCCCCGGGTGCCTATGATCCTGTGATCATCGTGGAAACCGGCGGGATGAAAGGTCGCAGAACAGAGATGATCAGGGAAGAGTTGCATTCACGCCTGGAAGACCTGCTTGGAGTTTCGGCTATCCATTCGGAATACGGAATGACAGAGTTGCTCTCCCAGGCTTGGGCATTGGGAAGGGGCAGGTTCAGGACTCCGCCATGGATGAGGGTATTGATCCGTGAGGTAAACGATCCCCTTAGCCTGGCAAGACCCGGAGATACCGGTGGTATCTGTGTGATCGACCTGGCCAACTATCATTCCTGCAGTTTTATTGCTACCCAGGATCTCGGAAAGATGCACCCGGATGGCACCTTCGAGGTTCTCGGACGTTTCGATCATGCCGAAGCACGGGGATGCAACCTGATGCTTTAATCAGGATTTCATTAACTTTGCCACAAATAACCCTGATATGATGAGGAAGTTTTTATTTTTTGCTGCATTGCTAATTTTTCAGCAATCATTTGCACAGTCCATTGAACCTGTAAAAGATACCACCGTTGCAAAGGAAACCGCAAAACCTGCCATCTTGTGGAAGTACAAAACCAATGGTCCGGTAGTGGCTTCGCCGGTAACCGATGGGGGGCTGGTCTATGTCGGTAGCCTGGACAGCACGTTGCACGCCATTGATCTTAACACCGGCAAAGGTGTGTGGAAATTGCCTACCAGCGGACCACTGCGCTCCTCTGTCTGTATTTCACCCGAAAGACTATACCAGTTAAGCACGGATGGAGTTTTATACAGAGTTACCAAAGATTCGGGCCAGGTTGACGGTTTTTTTCAAACAAGTTCCGGATACATGGGTGATCACCAGAACGATTTCAGTGATTTTTTTACCTCTGCCCCGATCATCATCGACTCAGTTATCTATTTCGGCTGCGGGAAACGGATTTATGCCGTCTCCATAAGGTCGGGACTCATCAGATGGATTTTTAAAACCGACGGTCCAGTGCATACCCGGCCGGTTTATTTGAATGGTTGGTTATATGCAGGTTCATTCGATGGAAATCTCTATTGCCTGAATGCACTCTCCGGCACTCTCCTCTGGAAATTTAAAACCACCGGAAATCACGCCTTTCCTGATGGCGAAATTGCAGGAAATCCTGTGGCTGCCGCCGGAATGATCATTTTTGGCGCCAGAGATTACAGCCTTTATGCAGTGGATGTCCGGACCGGTACATGCAACTGGCATCGCCAATTCCCCTATGGATGGTCTTTACCGGTCACGGTGAATGATTCGGTACTGTATGTCGGAACTTCGGATGACAGGACCCTCTTTGCCCTGGATATACGTACCGGTGCTGAGGTCTGGAAAAGAAAAACGGGTTTCAATGTTCTGGGAGGGGTTGCAGTGAATGGGCTTTCCGGGTATTTCGGAACTTTGGCCGGAAAAATTATCGCACTTGACCTTACAAACGGAACACCAATCTGGTATACCGACCTGGATAGTTATTCCGCCAACTACTCAAACTGGATGAAGGATGGCGGGGCATTCCGCGACGATATCGGGAAAATAATAAGAACCCCGTTGGACATGATCCGGATGTACGAGGACCTTGGCGGTGTTTTCTGTACCCCTTCACTTGTTGAAGATAAATTGATTGTAGCCGGATACGACGGATGGGTTTACTGTTTATCGACCGAGGTGAAGTAATCCTGATTGTTTAAAACAGACCGCAAGGTTCCAGCAATTCCGGACTTTCGTTACGGGGTGAATTGACCATTGTGCTGACGGGATATGCTTCCATCTCCCCGGCCGGATAGGGGCGCAGGAGTGCAGTCAGAAGTGAAGGCTCCTTTTCAGTCAGCCACCGTTGTTCCTCTTTTCGTTCAATAATCACCGGCATCCGGTCGTGCAGGGGTTTCATCAGTTCATTGGGCTCAGTGGTAATAATTGTAAACGATTGAATAACTGATCCTTCCGGAGAATGCCACCGATCCCATAAACCAGCAAAGCAAAAGGCTTTTCCACCGTGAAGCCTGATATAATAAGGGATTTTTCCGCCGGCTTTTTTCCATTCGTAAAAGCCTGTCGCCGGAACCAGACACCTTTTCGACCTGAAAGCATTCCGAAATGAAGGTTTTTCCTGAAGCGTTTCAGCGCGGGCATTGATCATGCGATTGCCGATGGAAATGTCTTTCGCCCAGGAGGGAATCAGACCCCACCGGTAAAATCTTAATTCGTCCGGCGCCTCCGAAGTGATAACCGCCAGATCCTGTGTGGGGGCGCAGTTATACCTTGCCTTGTAGATGGCCGTCCTGACCCTGATGCCAAACCGTTCCCGGATGAGTGCATCTTCCATCACAAAAGAAAATCTTCCGCACATAATGGCTGAATGTTTGCAAAATTATTTTATTTGTTTTTGATATCATTTCTTAACTTTGCCATGGAAACGAGAGATTATATGTCAGGTTATCAAATTATCGTGCGTGGAAAGGTACAGGGAGTTGGTTTCAGGTTTTCGGCCATGGAAGCAGCCTACAAGTACAGTGTCCATGGCTTTGTCAAGAACCAGGGGAGCGATTCGGTGTATATACGTGCTGAGGGTGATCTGGTGCAACTTGACCAGTTTGTAGCCTGGTGTCGAAAAGGGCCTTTGGGTGCAAAAGTGGAATCGGTTGAAGTGGTCAGTGTTCCAATTCGTCATTTTCGCTCGTTTGAAATAGTATCACGCGATCATCCGACCGACTGACCTCTCCTTTTCCGGACACTGTCAATACAATCTCACCTTTAAGGGGCCGTGATTCAAAATGTGCCCGCAAGCAGGCAAGGGTTCCCCTGATTGTTTCTTCATGGATTTTGGTCAGTTCTCTCGATACACTGGCTTGTCGGTCTGCACCGAAAAATTCTGCCATCTGCATCAGCGTTTTGACCAGCCGGTGCGGGGATTCATAAAAGACCATCGTCCTCGTTTCCTCCGCCAGTTCCCTGAGTCGGGTGTTCCTCCCTTTTTTATGTGGAAGAAAGCCTTCAAATACAAAACGATTCGGGGTGATACCGGAATCGATCAGCGCCGGAACAAAAGCAGTGGCGCCGGGTAAGCACTCTACCTTCAGTTCTGAGCGAATACATTCCCTGATCAGAAGATATCCGGGGTCAGAAATAGCAGGGGTTCCGGCATCTGTGATCAGGGCAAAAACTGAACCTGCTTTGAGGTGTGACAGGATACTCTCCAGTTTCTTGTGCTCGTTGAACTGATGATGGGCTATCATCCGTTTATCAATATTCAGGTGACGAAGCAGGTTCCCCGATGTCCTTGTGTCCTCCGTCAGAATGGCATCCACCTCCCCGAGGATTCTGATGGCCCTGAGGGTGATATCTTCCAGATTGCCTATCGGTGTAGGGATTATATACAGCTTACCCTCCATCACGATTTTATCAGTTATTCATCACCAATTTGAACCCAACCCCATGGACGTTGATCAGCTCCACGTTGGGATCATCCCGAAGGTATTTTCGCAGCTTGACAATGTAAACATCCATGCTCCGGGCATTGAAATAACTGTCATCATTCCAGATCTCCCGCAGTGCCGTGGAACGATCCAGTACCTCGTTGGCATGTAAACACAGTAGACGCAACAATCCCGCCTCCTTTGAGGTCAGCTTTTGCTCCTTCTTTCTGTAAGTAAGGGTTTGCCGGTGATAATCGAAAACGTAACCTCCTATGTAATACAGTTGTTCTCCGGTAGCGGCCGGTTTTACATGGTCATCGGTGCGGCGCAGAATCGCCTGGATCCGCATCAGCAACTCTTCCATGTTAAACGGCTTCGTGATATAATCATCGGCCCCTAATTGAAATCCCCGGAGTTTGTCATCCTGAAGTGATTTCGCCGTTAAAAACAGGATAGGGACCTTTTGGTCCATCGACCTGATCTCGGAAGCAACCGTGAATCCGTCTTTGACCGGCATCATAATATCAAGAATGCAAAAGTCAAATGCTCCCGGTGAAAACAGAGTGGTGGCCTCTTCTCCATTGACACATAATGTTGTCTGAAACCCTTTGGCTTCCAGATAGTTCTTCAGGATGTTCCCGAGGTTGCGGTCATCCTCTGCCAAAAGGAGACGGGTTTGATTGGGTAGGTTCATATCATGAAATTGTCTGCAAAGTACATCATTAATCTTTGATCACAAAAGGAAGAAATACACTGAACCTGCTCCCCCTGTTAATTTCGCTTTCAACGGAAACACGACCATGGTGCAATTCGACAATCGCCCTGACGTAACTAAGGCCGAGCCCAAAACCTCTGACTTCGTGAATGTCTCCGGTCGGGACCCGGTATAGTTTCTCGAAAATCTTCTTCTGCTCCGCCTTTCCGATCCCCATGCCATTATCCTCTACCGTCATGACAATCCCGTTCTTCACATTTTCAGTATGAATGCGGATATGTGGCTTCCTCGGGGTATATTTATTGGCATTGTCAAGCAGGTTGTAGACCAGGTTGGTGAGATGGACACGATCACCCTCCACCCGGGAACGAGACGCCATGAAATTCTGATCGATCACGCCATCCTTGATCTCCACCTGGATCCTGATATTTTTCACCACATCACGGATCACATGGTGTAGGTCGATCGATTCCTTGGTCATTTTCAGTTGCCCTTTATCCAGGACAGCGGTCTGCAATATTTTCTCTGCCATCAGTGCCAGCCTCTGATTCTCTTCCCTGATCATATTGATGTAAGTGTCGATAACCTCATTGGAAGTGCGCATATCCTGATCGGTGAGGGCTTCACAGGCAAGGTTGATCGTTGAAATAGGAGTTTTAAACTCATGGGTCATATTGTTGATGAAATCGTTTTTCATCTCCGAGAAACGCTTTTGCCGGAATACTATGGTCAGGGTATAGGTGAAGGAATAGACGATCACTATGATCAGAATGATGGAGATCAGCAGCATTCCCCATAATTCCATCAGCAGGAACTGCTTCTCCCGCGGGAAATAGATCAGGAGGTATTCCGGACTGGTATTGATATCAGTCTGAAACAATACATAGGCATTCCCTTTTTCAATCAACATCTTCCGGAAGGACGCCGATTGCTCCATGATAAATTCCTGCTTTTCAGGTTTATAAATGCAGAAATGAAACCGGGTATCCACTCCCCTGATGTTCAATTGAATACGGATCAGCGAATCAAGTTCCTGCAAGGAAATGATTGAATCATACGGCATGGTTCGGCTGAAAATATTGACTTTTTCTTCCCTGACACTCCGGACCGATTTGATCCTGGCAAGTTGTTCGATCTTGTACACCACCTTCACCATGGCTTCATTGACACTCTTCCGGAAATTGGCTTCCCTGATGGCCGATGCACTCTGGATCCAGAGTAGTTGAATGCCCATCAACCCGATCAGGGCAATGGTCATCGCAATAATGGTGATGATGATGAAACGCTTGTTCATTTATGCAAAGTTATCTAAAAACCAACGGGTCATTTAACAAATTTTAACGTATATTAATATTCCTTAACAAAATGGACTGTCAGTGCTTCGTAATTTTGTATCCATCATCAGGATGGCATGGTAAGGTGATATTCCGGCTGATGATCTTTGACAAAAGAATTTCAGACAAGTCTATTGGTTAAAAGTGTGTCCTTGCAAGTGGGCACACTTTTTTTTTATTATCTCCCGGTAAGTATTATTTTCGTTGACAAAAATCAATCTCATGAAAATCAGCATCAGCAAAACAGGAATAGGGACCGGACAGATACAGGGACCGGCATATGAAAAAGAGGTGAGAAATTGTGCCCGAAAATTAAATGACCGCACCGGAGCCGGGAACGATTTCCTTGGTTGGCTTGACCTGCCCGCTGCCCCGGACGCGTCGTTGTTGAGCGACCTGGCAAGGGATGCAGCCAGGATACGCAGCGGGAGCGACCTTCTGGTGGTGATCGGTATCGGAGGATCTTACCTGGGGGCCAGGGCTGTTATTGAAGCATTGTCCGATCCCTTTTCATCACTCCGAAACCAACACCGAGGCACGCAGGTTGTTTTCGCCGGGCAAAATCTTAGCGAAGATTACCATGCCCGTTTGATGGCCCTGCTGGATGAGAAGGACTATTCGGTCGCCGTGATATCGAAATCGGGGACTACCACCGAGCCGGCTGTGGCCTTCAGGCTCATCCGAAGGCACATTGAGAACAAATACGGCAGTGAGGAGGCCCGGAAACGGATCTATGCCATCACTGACCAGTCCCGCGGAGCCCTTCGTAAACTTGCAGATATGGAGGGGTACACCACTTATGTCATACCTGACGATGTCGGGGGGCGGTTCTCTGTGCTGACTCCTGTGGGTTTGCTCCCTATAGCGGCCGCAGGGTATGATTTCAGGGAACTGTTGGCAGGCGCCGCGGAGATGCGTGAACAGGTAATGCACAACGGAGAGGTCATGGAAAATCCGGCACTTCTCTATGCTGCTGCCAGGAACTTGCTCTACCGTTCAGGAAAAACAACGGAAATAATGGTCACCTATGAGCCAGGCCTTGTTTTCCTCACCGAATGGTGGAAACAATTGTACGGGGAGAGCGAAGGCAAGCAGGGGAGAGGGATTTTTCCAGCAGGGGTAAATTTTACCACCGATCTGCACTCCATGGGGCAATATATCCAGGAGGGCCTCCGGAATATCTTTGAAACGGTGATATCGGTCGAAAATCCTGCCAATAAATGCACAGTACCTGAAGAACCGGATGATTCCGACGGCCTGAATTTCATTGCCGGCAAACGGCTGTCGCAGGTGAACCGTCAGGCGGAACTGGGGACGATGCTGGCCCATACCGAAGGCGGTGTCCCCAACATCATGATCACACTGCCGGAGATCAATGAACGATCATTGGGGGGATTGATCTTTTTTTTCGAATATGCCTGTGCCGTCAGTGGTTATATACTTGGGGTCAATCCGTTTGATCAGCCCGGAGTGGAAGCCTATAAGAAAAACATGTTTGCCCTGCTTGGAAAACCCGGCTTTGAAACCGAAACACAGGCACTTCGCAAGCGGCTGGAGTAACCTCCACAAAATTTGATGTTGTTGTCAGGTCAACAGTTTTCGGAATAATTACCGAAATTCTACGCTTTTCTGCGATTTTCCTTACTCCGCGACCGCTATAAATGAAGAAAGTCAGCGTAACTTGCTGACTTTCAGGGTAGCGGGGGCAGGATTCGAACCTACGGCCTTTGGGTTATGAGCCCAACGAGCTACCACTGCTCCACCCCGCACTGTTTTTTTGCGTACCTTTGTGCGCTTTAACGGTGCAAAGATAGTATTTCTTTCTTTACCCGCAACACCTTTCTGAAAAAATGACCCATATTGCCGGATTTGTATCCATCCTCGGTTACCCCAACGCCGGAAAATCGACCCTTATGAACGCCCTGATCGGCGAAAAACTGTCGATCATCACCCATAAAGCCCAAACCACCCGCCACCGGATCATGGGGATCATCAGCGGCGACGACTACCAGGTGGTCTACAGCGATACCCCCGGGGTGATCCGCCCGCGGTATCCGCTGCAACGCGCCATGATGTCAGCCGTTTTCTCCGCGCTCTCCGACGCCGACCTGATCCTGCTGGTGACAGAACACGACAACGATTTTGCCGATCCCGATGTCCTGGGCAAAATTCAAAAAGGCCAGCGCCCTGTTATCGTCGCCATCAATAAAATAGACCTTACGGGCCCTGACAGGCTGCCCGAAGCAGTTGCCCATTGGGAATCGGTCCTTCCCGGAGCAGCCATCCTTCCGGTTTCGGCACTCCATGGCGTTAACCTCGACCAGGTGATGAAAGCGATACTGAGCCTTCTGCCCGAATCCCCGGCCTTTTACCCCAAAGATGAACTGACCGACCGGAGCCAGCGCTTTTTTGTTTCGGAGATCATCCGCGAAAAGATACTGCTTCAGTTTATGCAGGAAATTCCCTATTCATCGGAGGTAGTGGTGGAATCATTCAAGGAGGAACCACAGATCACCCGGATATCAGCTACCATATATGTAACCAGGGAATCTCAGAAAGCCATAATCCTTGGACATAAGGGACAATCCATCAAAAAACTGGGAACAGAAGCCAGAAAGGACCTTGAAATATTTCTGGGTCAGCATGTATTCCTGGAACTGCGTATCAAAGTATCCAGGGAGTGGCGTGATAATGAAACTGCCTTGCGCCGGTTTGGCTACGATACTGCTTTTAACGATCCGGAAAATACTAACCCACAACTGTAATATCATGTCGAAAATCATTGCCATCGTTGGCCGCCCGAATGTAGGAAAATCAACGCTCTTCAACCGCCTTTGCGGAGGCCGGGATGCCATCGTCGATCCCACCAGTGGCGTGACACGCGACCGCCATTACGGTCATGGCGACTGGAACGGTAAAAACTATTCGGTGATTGATACAGGTGGCTATGTCCACCAGTCGGATGATATATTCGAGGATGAGATCAAAAAACAGGTAGCCCTGGCCATCGACGAGGCCGATGTGATCATATTCCTGGTGGATGCCCGGGAGGGACTGACGCCGATGGACGAGGATGTGGCTGCCATGCTGAGGCGTACCAGCAAAAAGACATTACTGGTCGTAAATAAAGTGGATAGTTATAAAAACCTGGATGCAGTCCATGAATTCCATTCACTGGGCCTTGGAGAACTTTTTTCGATTTCTGCAGCCGACGGCAGCGGAACGGGCGACCTGCTCGATGAAGTGGTCAGGGATTTTCCGGTCAATCCGGAAGTGATCCCGGATGGCCAGGAAGAACCAGCCGAACCTGTCATTCCTAAAATTGCCATCGTGGGGCGCCCCAATGCGGGAAAATCTTCCATGGTAAATATGCTTCTTGGCCATGAACGCAACATCGTTACACCGGTGCCTGGCACCACACGGGATTCCATTCATGCACATTATCAGTATTACGGACTTGATTTCATGCTGATCGACACTGCCGGAATCCGAAAAAAAACCAAGGTTACCGAAAATATCGAATTCTATTCGGTCATGCGGGCCATCCGGTCGATCGAAAGCAGCGATGTGTGCGTACTGATGGTTGATGCCCAACGGGGTTTCGAGTCACAGGATATGAATATTTTTTCGTTGATCCGGAAAAACCATAAGGGAGTCGTGATAGTGGTCAATAAATGGGACCTGATCGAAAAAGAGACCAATACCCTGAAATATTTCGAAAACTCTATCCGTGAACAGATCAAGCCTTTTGATGACGTTCCGGTTATCTTTACCTCCGTCATAAATAAACAGAGGATATTCAAGGCAATGGAAACCGCTGTACAGGTCTTTCGGAGCCGGTCACTGAAGATCAGCACTTCAGCGCTCAACGACTTTATCCTGCCGGTCATACAGGAATTGCCTCCACCGATAGTCAAAGGGAAAGCGGTCAGGATCAAGTATGCCCAGCAACTCCCCACCATCTTCCCCTCCTTTGCATTTTTTTGTAACCATCCTCAATACTTAAAGGAACCCTATAAGCGTTTTTTAGAGAATAAATTGCGGGAAAAGTTTGATTTCACCGGGGTTCCGATGGAAATCTTTTTCAGGCAGAAGTAGAAAATGGAGGACGGGTTACGCATTGATAAATGGTTGTGGGCAGTCCGGTTGTTCAAAACCCGGAGCCTCGCTTCAGAGGCCTGCCGTGCCGGAAAGGTCAGAATGAACGGGCAGGCGGTGAAACCTTCCCGTGAGCTGAAAATCGGTGATGTTATCACCGTCTCTTTTCCTCCTTTGTTTAGAACCATCAAGGTCGTTGTTTTAAGCGGGAACAGGGTTTCTGCAAAACTGGTGCCGGAACTGATGGAGGATCTTACCCCTGCGGAGGAATATGCCAAATTGGAACGACAGAAGCAACTCGATTTTGAGTTCCGGCAACAGGGAACAGGAAGACCAACCAAGCGTCAGCGCCGTGAAATCGAATACCTGAAACGAATACTCGACCCATGAACCGGCCTGGAGTCCCCGATCTGACCGATCTGGCATTTGAAGGTCGCAACAAGTTATATGGTGCCTACCGGTTAAAGAAGAACTATTATAAGTATCTCGTTGTTTCTTTTGTCATCGGGGTGATCATTATCCTTATGGCAGTACTCTATCCTTTTCTGGTTTATTATATTGATCCGGCACCTTTGCAGGATGATGATTTTCTGTACGAAGTAGAGTACATGGCCATGGATGTACCATCACAGGAGGATTACAGTCAACTGCTCCGGGCCCTGGCACAAAAACCGGACGATCAAGCCCAAACACCCGTGGTGGTCGATTCTGTGGTGACGGAAAAGGAAGAGCCTCCGAAAGAAGAGAAGATGGAGATCAGGGACGAAAAGGGACCAACTTCCGATTCCATCGATCAGCCCGGAGGTTCAGGGTTCGGATCCGGTACCGGCGATGATACCGGTCTGGCTTCGGTAGTGGATGTTAATCCCCGGTTTCCCGGAGGCGACGATGCCCGTCTCTATTATCTCCGTCAAAATATCCGTTATCCGGATGAAGCGGTCAGAAATCGCATCCAGGGAGTAGTGATGGTAGTTTTTGTCGTGGAAACAGATGGCTCAATTAGCCGGGTCAAGGTAGCCGGACATTTGGGCGGTGGTTGTGACGAAGAAGCCATGAGGGTTACCCGGGCAATGCCCCGATGGGAACCGGGTAAAAGAAACGGGAAACCGGTCAGGGTATTGGTGAGAATGCCCATTGTGTTCAGGATCCCGGGTATGTGATAAAAAAAGCCGCCCGAAAGGGCGGCTTTTCTGATCATTATGGGGTGAGAATTACTTCTTTTCAGGAGCTTTGGTGTCGGCACAGGATTTCTTGGCGCTGTGGGAGCAGCAGCTCGATTTTTTCACATCGCTGCAGGCAGCCTTTGTTTTTTCGTCACAGCCCGATTTGGCATCCTTGGCCGATTTTTCAGTCTTGGCAGCAGCAGGCTTTTCAGGGGTCTGCGGGGTCTGGCCAAAAGTCAGGCCAACAAAAAGAATAACGGCGGAAAATGCTAAAGCAACTTTTTTCATGGTATAAGGGTTTAGATGTTTATACTAATTTAGACTGATGCAAAATTACTACAATTTTTCAGATGTCAAAATTAATAATTGTTAACGAAATGTTAAAGGTTCAAAACGGTCATTCTTTGTTTTTAGTATCGATGATAATGGTAACGGGCCCGTCGTTGATAAGTTGTACCTGCATCATGGCCCCGAATTCACCGGTTTGAATTGTTTTTCCTGTCAGTTCCTTCAATTTCCGGATGAAGTGCTCATAGAGTGGAACAGCTTTTTCCGCGCGTGCAGCGCGAATGTACGATGGCCGGTTCCCTTTTTTGGTACTCGCGTGAAGAGTGAACTGGCTGACCACCAATAATTCGCCACCGGTCTCCATGATGGAACGGTTCATCACTCCATGGTCATCATTGAAAATCCGCAGGTTCAGAATTTTCGCGGATAACCATTCGACATCAGTCAGATCATCAGCCTCTTCAATCCCCAATAAGATGAGCAAACCTGATCCGATGGAACCGGTGATAAGGTCGCCGATTGTCACGGATGCGAATGAAACCCTTTGAATAATGGTGCGCATGGGGTGAATATCGAATAATCGCCTGTAAAAGTAACTTTTATTGTAGTTTTGCACAAATTTGGAAGGATGACCAGACTCAGTGTCAATATTAATAAAATTGCCACCCTGCGCAACGCACGCGGGGGTAACCTGCCTGATTTGCTGAAAGCGGCCCGTGATTGTGAACGGTTTGGAGCCCAGGGCATTACGGTTCATCCCCGCCCCGATGAACGCCATATACGCTATCAGGATGTCCGCGATCTGAAATCACTGGTACAGACCGAATTTAATATCGAGGGTTACCCATCTTCCGGTTTTATTGACCTGGTACTGGAGGTTCGGCCCCACCAGGTTACGCTGGTACCCGATCCGCCCGGTGTGCTGACATCCAACGCCGGCTGGGACACGATAACCCACAGGGAGTTCCTGAAGAAGGTGGTGGCCCGGTTCCAGGACCATGGAATCAGGACCTCCGTTTTTATTGAAACAGATCAGGAGATGATCCGCCATGCCGCCGATACCGGTACCAACCGGGTGGAACTTTACACCGAAGCCTTCGCCCGGAATTTTCCTGCCGACAGGGAAGTGGCCGTTGCCCCTTTCATCAGGGCCGCGGAAACAGCCATGAAATGCAACCTCGGGATTAATGCGGGTCATGACCTGAACCTTCAAAATCTTGCATGGTTCGCCACCCGTGTCCCCGGGCTGCTGGAAGTTTCCATCGGTCATGCCCTGATCTGCGATGCATTATATCTCGGATTGGAAAATACCATTAGATTGTATTTAAGGCAACTACAAACAACTCTGGTAACGCCATGAATAGAATGCCCTTCCACTTTGCCCTGAATGGCAGACTTGTCCTCCTTCTCCTTTTGTTTCTCACGACTTTTTGCGGACTCCGGGGGCAGCCCATTTCTGAAGCGGGAATAAGGAAGATACATGAACAGTTGGTTACCATAGACTCCCACACTGATACTCCGTTGAGGATGTCACGGGAGGGATTTGATATTTCCCAACGACATGATCCCCGGAAAGATTACACAAAGGTCGATTTTCCCAGAATGAAAGAGGGTGGACTGGATGGAGCATTTTTTGCCGTATTTGTCAGTCAGGGGCCACGCACCGAAAAGGGGTATGATAGAGTGAAAGCTAAAGCGCTGGAATTATTCGACACTATTAATGCCGCTCTGCGCCGGAATCCCGGGATGGCCTCTCCTGCAGTGACCCCCGCCGATATCCGCAGGCTTGAAAAAGAGGATCGCCGGGCTATTCTGATCGGAGTAGAAAATGGTTATGCCATCGGAAAGGATTTATCGCTGATCAGTACCTATTACTTGCGCGGCGCTAGGTATATTACCCTTTGTCATGCGAAGAATAACGATATCTGTGACTCCTCCAATGATTCCACCGAGCATGGCGGGCTCAGTGAATTCGGGAAAAAAGTGGTAGCCGAAATGAACCAGGTGGGTATGATGATCGACATATCCCATATCTCGGATGCCGCCGTGGAGGATGTGCTGGAAATTACGCAAGCCCCGGTGATTGCATCTCATTCCTGTGCAAGGGCGGTTTGCGACAATCCGAGAAACCTGACAGACGCCTTGTTGAAAAAGGTAGCAAAGAATGGAGGCGTGGTGCAGATGTGTATCCTGAGCGATTATGTAAAAACTCCCCTGCCTAACCCCGTGAGGGATTCAGCCAGGGCAGCATTGCGAAAGAAATACAATGGCTTTGAAGGTCTTTCGGATGAACAGATGAAAGAGGCCACCAGGGAGTGGTATGCAGTCAATGCTCAGTATCCTCCGGTGCTTGCCACGGTCAGCGATGTCGCCGATCATATTGATCACATGGTAAAGGTGGCAGGGATCCGCCATGTGGGCATTGGTACCGATTTTGACGGTGGTGGTGGCGTAGAAGGGTGTTTTGATGCCAGTGAAATGGTCAACATAACCGCTGAATTGTGGCGCCGGGGTTATTCCCGCAGGGAGCTGGCGAAAATCTGGGGAGGTAATCTTATGCGTGTGATGAAAAAATGCGACCGTGTTGCAGCCGGGTACAAAGAACACTGTGACTGCAATGGCTGAGTATTCAATTGCAGACCTCAGATATTTCCGTTCCCTGCCCAAAAGCGACCTTCATAACCATGGTTTGCTGGGTGGCCGAAAGTCACACCTGGAGAAGTACCTTGGCCGCAAAATAAAGCCTTTTCGCATGGAAAAGGATGGAATAGCATCTCTCAATCGCTGGATCAGAGAGGAGGTCCGTCCCTTTTTCGATTTGCCCGCTGCTCTTGAAAAAGCATTAACCGCTTCCTTCCGTCAAGCGAAAATAGATGGTATTTCGCTGCTGGAAATGAGCATCGATGTCAGTATTCCTGCTATCCTGGGTATATCTGCCCGGCAGGTGGCAGATGTTCTGAACTTTTGTCATTCCACAGTTGCACCGCAGATCGATTTCCGCCCTGAGGTTGGATTCCCGAGGAACCAGGATCCTGCTTTCCTGATGCGTTGCTTTGAACCTTTTCTCCTGACCGGCTATTTTGTTTCCATCGATCTTTATGATGATGAAGGGGCAGGGAGTCCGGAAAGTTTCAGGAACATATACAGAGTGGCCCGCGCGGCAGGACTGAAGTGCAAGGCTCACGCGGGAGAATTCGGTTCAGCCGGATCGGTGAGGGAAACGGCTGAGATACTGGAACTCGATGCCATTCAGCACGGAATTGCCGCTGCAGACTCTCCCGAGGTGATGAAATGGCTGGCTCAGGCTCAGTTACCGTTAAACATTTGTCCGACCAGCAATATCAGGATGCAGCGGGTACGTCGTTACTGTTCCCATCCTATCCGCACCCTTTTTGATCACGGGGTGATCGTAACCATCAATACGGATGATGTGACGGCATTTGGCGACGGTGTGTCGGAACAATACCTGAAACTGTTAAAAGCCGGAGTGTTTAGCCGGGAAGAGCTGGAGATCATCAGGAAGAACGGCCTGATGACGGCTTCCTGAACCGGAAGTTCCGGAATATCACGATGGTTTTTCTGATGGTATCATGTAAAAGGGTCAGATACAGGAACAGTGTCATCAGCCAGATCACCGCAAAATTAAACCAGAAGGTGTCTGTTTTCATTTGGCCTATTCTTTTATACGGGGCGTAGAGATGGGCATTTCCGGCTTGTGATTCGGGATCCATATAGACAGGCTCATATTTCCGGATCAGTTTGCCATCCCCCCGGATCAATTTATTTTCGGCCGTCACATTAAGAACCAGGTCGGCCAGGTTTTCGTTGTGCGATGTCTGTTTGATCCGGTAAAGTTCTTCTTCACCATATTGTTGAACCAGTGCATGGTATTTGCGGTCCCGTCGGGCAACCGTAGCATTCAGGCGAGAAGAAAACCACATGCTCAGGTTGCCAAGGTACTGTCGTGTCCGGCTCATGGTACTGTCGTCCATGGCTCCGGGGGATATTTTCAACAACGAAAAGGAAGGATTGATGCCAGATTCCGATTGCATCAGCCTGATTTCATGATCCAGCGTTTTCAGGAGGGCCACGCTTTGTTCCACGTTGATATTTCTCGCTTTGTTTCTTGATATTTCATCGAGGGAGGATTGAAGGGCTGGGATCACATAAGCAGTGAGGTATTTGTCGCGGCTGATGGCCTTGTCGTAATCAAAGAATTGGCGCTCCCATCGGTTGTTGCGGAATTGCTCCACGGCCAATGCTTCGAAGGTCCAGCGGGAGGTCATCATATTACCGATCGCCGGGACATGTTCCCGGGAGGCGATGGCAGGGTTTAGGTTATCAAACGGGACCACCGTTCCGCTCAGCAGCAGTTGCGGTACAATGATGAAGGGGATCAGGATATAGATAGCCACCACTGAATCGAGGCCCGATGAGATGTTCAATCCTGCCATATTTGCAAAGCAGTTGGTGGCAAATATGATCAGCCAGAAGGAAAGGGTCATACCGCCGATGCCCAGGATCAGGTTTCCGGTGACTACGTACAGGATGGCCTGGATGGCAGAAAGCCCGAAGAGCAGGATGATTTTGGAATTTAGATAACTGAAGCGGCTGAGGTTCAGAAAGGCCTCACGTTTCAGAAGGCGCCGGTCGCGGATGATCTCTTCGGCGCTGACCATCATTCCCAGGAAGAGAGAAACCACGACACTCATGAAGAGGTAGGCCACCAGGTTTTTATTCTCTCCAAAGAAGTATTCCTCTCCGAAGCGATATCGGGTCAGGTAAGCCAGAAGCGCTGCCAGGAAAGGGGCTTCCAGAAGGTTGATGGCGAGGTACTGCCGGTTGGTGATCTTGGTGAGCAGGTTTCTCAGGGCAAAAATCCTGAATTGTCGGAACAGACCGGGTACCTTAAACGCGCTGGCCGGGATTTCATGCTTCTCTTTTCTGATTTCGAGCCGCGGTTGGATGGTTTTTCGAAACCGCTGGTACCATTCCGCAGGCGACGTTTTCCGGTTGCCTGTAAAGCGACCGTATTCGTTGACAATTTTGGCTTCCGTGATCTGCAGGAGTTGTTCCGGGTTTACATAGCCACATTGCTGGCACTCACTTTCATCGGGGTTGACATGGTTGCTCGCTGTCTTGAAATAGGAGAGGGCGTCTATCGGGTTTCCATAGAAAATCGGATATCCACCCTTGTCCATGATCAAAAGTTTGTCGAATAATTTGAAAATATCCGATGACGGTTGATGGATGTTGACAATAACCAGTCTTCCCTTCAGGGTTTGTTCTTTCAAAAGCAGCATGACCATTTCGGAATCCATGGAGGAGAGGCCGCTGGTTGGTTCATCGGCAAAGAGGATGGAGGGTTGCCGGATTAGTTCCAGGGCGATATTGAGTCTTTTGCGCTGGCCCCCGCTGATAAATTTGTTGATCGGGTCGCCAACGGTAAGGTTCCGGATTCCGATCAGTCCGATATCCATCAGCACCCGCATCACGGCCCTGATCAGTTGTTTCTTCGAATAATTCCGGAAACAGAGCCGGGCATTGAAATAGAGGTTCCGGAAGACGGTCAGTTCTTCGATCAGAAGGTCGTCCTGTGGTACAAACCCGATCACCCCGCGGAGCTGATCACGGTCATGATTCAGATCATAACCATTCACCAGGATCTCACCGCCGTGCAACGGTAGGGTCCCGTTGAGGACATTGAGCAGGGTTGATTTTCCAACCCCGCTTCCGCCCATTACCCCGATCAGTTCTCCTGACCGGGCGGTGAAACTGAAAGGGTGCAGGCCGGTAACATCATTTTTAAAGCGAAACTCCACCTCCCTGGCAGTAAATTCGATATTGACCTTTGCTGCGGGTTGAAAAAAGCATGCTGCCACATCGGAATAATAAACCGGTGTGATTTTTGGGTTTTTGATGATGGAGCCGTTGTCCAGCACAAACGACCGGAACGGCTGAATGACATGGCCATTCAGGAAAAGCTGGTCACGACCGAGGTATCTCCCGAGAAGCATTCTTTCTGAAGGGATGAAGAGAATGACGATGCTGCCGGCCAGGTGGTCCCGGCCCATATGATGGGCCCCGGCCGGGGTACCTGCAGCGTTTTCGCAAATGATCAGTTTATTTCCGGGTGCGTGGCCTGCAGAACCTGGTTCCGTAATGAAGAGATGGGCTTCTTCGAATTCCTGATCGGGGAGGTTGAATGTATTCCGGAATACTTCCAGAAAGCCTGAGAAAGTGTGTGAGGCTGCTTGTTCATTTTCCGGTTGCACTTCGGCCAGTTCCCGGGTAAACTCAAGGAACTTGATGAAAACAATGATCCTGTCGGAACTGGTCAGTTGTTTCTTTAGCCGCAGACAAATCGATTCGGTTTTGGCAATGGTATCCGTAACGTCTGACTGATCATCTTCAGGCTGGTGAAAGAGCAGTAGCTCGTCGTAGAGTTTGAGATATTCGTCTAATTCTCCTGCATTCAGATGCTGATCAAGGTAGGATTCCAGTATCCTGCGGGCATTTCCGGAGGATGTTTTCCTGGCGGAGGCAGCGATGATGGCGAATAGTTGAACAAGCGCCATCAGAATAGGTTCAGACATGAGCGGGTAATCAAAAGTTCAATCAAATGTACACAATTACCCGAAAAAAAAACCGCCTGAAGGGCGGTTTTCCGGATTATGTCATAACATCCTGATAAACAACAGGTCAGTTAACGAAGGAGATCCTGACACTTTCTGCCAGATCGCTGATCTCGGCCATTTTCTTCATTTCAATTTTTTTGCCCGATTCGATGTCATAATTTCCCCAGATCGGTTTCAGTTTCTGGATACCTTCCAGTACCAATTGCATTTCGACATCGACAGAAAAGGCTTCCAGGATGGTCAGAAGCAGCATGTGGTTTTCTTTTTGTCCTGCCACGATCGAAATGATTTTGGTGTTGTCTTTGGCTACTTCGGCCAGGGAACAGGCAAGATACAGTGCTTCAGTAAATCCACCGGCTGCAATCAATACGGCCGGACGGCTCCGGTGATTTTTCGACAGAAAATCGCTGGTTTGAGTAAACACCTTGCTCAGGAGCACCATCATGGAATCTTTATTGTTGCTGTGTTGTTTTACTTTATCCAGCAGGGTTTGATCATAAACACCGGCAATACCCAGGTCATTGGCCAGCTTGTTGGTACAGGACAGAAACTGGTTGGTTTCATCACTCCGGTTATAGGTGGCGGAATAACACAGATCGGCACTGTAAACACCCAGGTTGAGCGATTTTTTCAGTTCAGTGTTATATTTATCAACATTGGCCGGGGGATTGGTGATGTCGAATATGAATCCGGCCCTTGCATTCTCCAGCAGGATGGTTACTTCAAAAGGAGTGGGGAAAGAGTATAACATACTTTGGATTTCCGGGCTAAGGGTAACCTCTTTGGTGAGGGTGTCGGCTACGGCTTCTCCATCTTTCTGTCCCTGGTTTGATGGGCTGTTGCAACCTGAAATGGCGAAAAACAGGAGGATGGTCAGACCTGCAACGCCCAACTGAACGGTTCTTGATGCTTTCATGAGTAGTTTGAAAATTTGTCCGTACTAGAATATTTTACAATATGCGAAATTAAGTCATTTTTCTTTAAACTCTTCCCTTTTTTTTGATTTATATCCGGGAATATGTCCACCGGCATGATTGATCAGTACTTTCATTGTTTCCGGGGCGGAAGCTGCATTGAATCCCTGGATTATTTCATGGAAGCTGACAGTGGCAGAGATCAGCCCGGTGGGGTCGATCAGTTCGTCGGAAAGTAATTTCAGGGCTGGTTGAAAGGGGCCGCATCGTGAACCAACCACGGTGTATTCGTTGATTACCAGTTGATTCAAATCGACAGGTGCGGTTTGTGCCACTGTAGTTTTGAGGACAAGGGTACCACCGGGCCACAGATGGTCCAGGGCCAATAAAATTCCTGCCGGGTTTCCGGTACAATCGACGCATACTTCTGCTTTTTCATCCGGCCCAAGGGTGGCGGGATCCCTTACGGCAATTCCCAACGAGGAAGCAATTGCCCGTTTGGCCGGTTGAATATCGAAGGTAGTATAGTCAATTCCCTGTAAACGAAAGACCATACTGATGAGACTGCCGAGCTTGCCGGCTCCGAAAATAAAGGTACTGGTGCCCGGCGGAATGTGGAGTTGGGTGAGGATTTCAACTGCTGCCGCCAAAGGTTCCGTAAATACGGCTTTCTCATCGGAAAGATGATCCGGAACAACGTGAAGATTTTCAGCGGGGAGGGCGATAAAGTCAGCGAACACCCCTTGGTGACCTGCAATGCCGGTCACAGTGCGCGCAAAGCAGTGTCGCCGACGGCTGGTTTTGCAAAGATAGCAATGGCCGCAGGGACAATTGATCTCTCCCACGATGCGTTTCCCGGACAGGGGATGGTTTGGGGTCACAACCTCACCCACAAACTCATGGCCCGGTACCCCGGTAAAACCCATATATCCGCGGATAATCTCCAGATCGGTATTGCAAATCGATGATACCCTCACCCTGACCAGTACCTCTCCCTCCGCGGGAACCGGGTCCGGTAACCCGACCAGGAGGAGTTTTTTGTCGAAAAAGAGTGCTTTCACAATAATTATTTTCGCCAAAATTATTAAAAACAGTTAATTTTACCTGATCAATAATCTTGCCCATGAGCAATGTCAGCCTGAAAGTAAAAATTCTGGTTGTGGACGATGAACCGGACCTTGAACCTCTCATACTACAGAAATTCAGACGCCAGATCAGGGAAGGGGTGTATGATTTTGTATTTGCTTCCAACGGACTGGAAGCCCTTTCCCGGTTGATCGAGTATCCGGAAATCGGTATCATTCTTTCCGATATCAATATGCCGGAGATGGACGGCTTAACCTTGCTTACAAGACTGAAGGAACTGAAGAATCCGGCGCTGAAGACCGTGATCGTTTCGGCCTACGGCGATATGGAAAATATCCGCACCGCCATGAACCGAGGCGCTTTTGATTTTTTGACCAAGCCTATCAGTTTTGATGATCTGGAGATCACCATTTCCAAAACGATGGAAGAGATTTTGCAGGCCCGGCAGATGCAGCAGGAACACGACCAGTTGGTTTCAATCCGGCAGGATCTTAATATTGCCAGGGAAATCCAGCAAGCTATTTTACCCAAGGTATTCCCACCTTTTCCCGACCGGAATGATTTTGCATTATTTGCCTCCATGATACCTGCCCGTGAAGTCGGGGGCGATTTTTACGATTATTTTCTGATCGATAACGACCACCTTGGTTTTGTGATCGGCGACGTATCCGGTAAAGGGGTGCCGGCCGCCATTTTTATGGCAGTCAGCCGGACCCTCATCCGGGCCACCGGGCTGAAAGGCAATCCGGCCGCTGATTGTCTCCGGTATGTCAATAACATGTTATGCCTGGAAAGCGTAGCCAGCATGTTCGTTACCGTGTTTTATGGCATCCTTGATTTGCGCAACGGGATGCTGGAGTATGTGAATGCAGGTCATAATCCTCCCTATCTGATCAACAACCGGGGCATTTCAAAACTCCCCATGACCGGTGGCACCATCCTGGGCTGCCTCGAGGGTTTCAACTACACCAGTGCTGATCTGGTGTTATCACCGGGTGACCGGCTTTTTCTTTATACCGACGGCGTTACCGAAGCATTCAACCTGGCCGAAGAAGCATACGGGGATGAACGCCTGGAGACATTTCTGCAACAATCGATGTCAGTTCCCATTGAATCTGTGGTCAGGAATTCGATGGATGAGGTGCTTGCTTTTGCCGGTGAGGCGCCGCAATCGGATGACATTACCTATTTGATGCTGGAATATCCGGGGCCCAAACAAATGTAATCCTATGAAAACCAATTTGTCGTTGACCGTCACGGCCCTTCTGGTGATCCTGATGGTGTCATGCCGCAAAGATCATCATGTGGTCTATCACCAGCCCGGGCAGCAGGTTATCACTGTCGGAGCCATGCTTGCATTGACCGGAACGGGTTATTCATCGGGAGTTGCATCACGCGCTGCTCTGGAACTGGCTGTTATGGATATCAATGAAAGTCTGCAAAAATCGGGAAATCAATGGTCAATATCACTGGTGATAGCGGATACGGAAACGGATACTGCTAAAGCGCTTGAAGTGATCAGTGAGTTTTACAGGCAGGGGATCCGGGTTGTCATCGGGCCTTACAGCAGTGCCGAATTACAGGCGGTGAGGAATTTTGCCGACCTATACGGGATGTTGGTGATCAGCCCCTCCAGTGTGGCAGTTTCTTTGGCCATTCCCGGAGACAATATTTACCGTTTCGTCCCGACCGATGTTATTCAGGGAAAAGCAATGACAGCCATGCTTGTTTCCGACAAAGTGAAGGTCATAGTACCGGTCATGCGTGATGATCTCTGGGGAAGGGATTTGGTGAATGCTACCGGTAAGGAATTTATTGCTCAGGGCGGTGTAGTTGCACCACCGGTGAAGTATCAGCCTCAGGGAGGCGACCTGCAGACGGCATTAAGCCAGCTCGATCAGCAGGTGGGGGTTTTATCGGCCAACTACAGTTATAATGAGATAGCCATTTATATGATCTCATTTGCCGAAGGTGCCACGCTTCTGTCCGGTGCGAAAAAGTTTTCACATCTGAATTCCGTATTTTGGTACGGCAGTTCCGCTTTCGCTGAAAATTCTGCAGCCCTGAGCGACAGCGCAGCAGCCCTTTTTGCCTTTACCCATGGGTTACCTTGCCCGGTGTATGGATTAGATGATGGTGCAAAACATGGTTGGGAGCCGTTGCAGAAAAGAATCGTTTCTGCGATCGGCCGGCAGCCGGATGTCTATGCTTATACCGCCTATGATGCTTTATGGGTTGCCTCAAGAACCCTTTTAAAATGTGCCAAGGGGGCCCCGGTCCTTTCGATCAGGGCCCCATTCGAGCATGAAGCGTGGCAATATTTCGGGGTTTCGGGTAATACCCGTTTAGACACCAATGGCGACCGTGCTGAAGGAAATTATGATTTCTGGTCAGTGAAACGGGATAGTACAGGCTTCGTCTGGAAGCGGACGGCCCGCTATCAATCCTCTGATGGGAACCTTATCCGTTTCAAACCCTGACTTTTCAACCAAACACTTTTCTGATGGAACTGTTTTACCGGCACATGGGCAAAGGGCCACCTGTGATCATCCTTCATGGCCTGTTCGGATTATCCGATAACTGGGTCTCCTTTGGCCGTCAGTTGGCTGACCGTTTCAGCATTTATATACCCGATCTCCGGAACCACGGACAATCGGCACACAGCAATATTTTTGATTTTCCTTCACTTTGTGCCGATGTCCTGGAGTTTTGTGAACATCATGACCTGCATGACATCTCGATGATTGGTCACTCCCTCGGAGGAAAGACAGCCATGCTGCTGGCATTACAGCATCCGGAGCTTTTGCGGAACCTGATCGTGGTAGATATTTCCCTGCGAAAATCACCGCCAGACCGCCAGCATCAGCAATTGCTCGATGCGATGCTCGCGATCGATTTTTCCGGCGCTGCCTCCCGCAGTGATGTGGAACGCCGGCTTTCCGAACGGATAAACAGTGCCAAGATCCGTCAATTCCTGCTGAAAAGCGTTTACTGGCGCGACCGTCATATCCTCGACTGGCGGCTGAACCTCCGGGCAATCAATGAGCATCTGTTATCGGTGTATGATGAGATCAGTTGGCCGGGGCAATTCGGGAAGCCTTCCCTGTTCATCCGCGGGGGTCAATCAGATTATATCAGGGAGGAAGATATCCCTCCCATTAAAAAAAAATTTCCCGGAGCTTCGTTTCATACCATTGTGCAGGCTTCACACTGGGTACATGCCGACGCTCCGGGAGAGTTCTATGAAGTGGTGCGGGAATTTCTGGATCGCTGATCAGATCCGGGTCACTTCGATTTTTGATACGGCGGTTTTGATCACAATCCTGATCTTATTGGGTGCTTCTTTGAAATTGGGGGTCTCGTAGAGGCCATTGCCTGTTTTGTTGAACCCATCAAACTCTTTGCTGACCATAAAGGATTCCGAGGTGATCTGACATCCGGAGGAACGGGGGATCTCTATGCTGATAGACGATGCCCCTGCATTGAAAACCAGGGTGGTAAGCGGGTTTCTCTCGCCGATTTTGATGTCGATGGAGGAGGCTCCTGCGTTGATGGAAGTAGAATCGATCAGATAATCGCGAAGGTCCATATCGATTTCTGCCGCACCAATATCCAGGTCAAGATTCCAGGATGGGCTCTGATTCAACCGGATATCAACTTTGTTTTCATTCATATTATGGCGGATACCCGCTTTCTCCAGGGCAAGCCTGATCACCTTTTTCCCCCTTTCGTCATTGGTGGTCAGCGAGTAGTTGCCAATATCCCCGGTTTTGTTGAAAGAAAGAAAATCAGTAGTAACCCCTTCGATATTGAATTTGCCCGCCGCCGCTTCCAGGTTCAGGATACCTTTGGGTATGGTGGAATCCAATGGTACGCTCAGGTTTTGTGGTTCATAGTTATAGGTATTTCCCTGGTCATCATAATCCCAGTTCCTGTCAAAATCGCGATGGGTATGAAAATCAAACCGGTCCCAGAATGAATTCTCAGTCAGTCGGTTAAAGAAAATAACCGTAAGGGCAAGAACAGCAACCAATGCAGTGATCTTGATCCCGTCCCTGATTGGTAAAATGGATATCCCCCAAAGGATCAGGATAAGTGGCCACAGACTCCATAAGGCAACGAAGCCGAATTCAATGACTCCGAAGTTATTCAGCATAAAGAGCACCCCGATGGTGATCAGGAGGATGGCCCAGAAAACATGACGGTATTTCATGACGGTGAAGTTTTTTATATGTATCAATTATTTTGAGTTTCGCGGCGTTTTCTGCTCAGTCCGTTGAACAGCAGGCCTATTCCGATCGCGATGAGGATTACGGGCCAGTAGTCTTGGAAGCAAATCTCCGGGAAGAATTCATCGGCCAGGAAAAGACTCCCGATGGTGATCAGTACCAATCCGCCAATCATGCTGCCTCTCTCTTTTTTAGGCAGGACTTGCGTCGGCCGGGCCGGGTCGGCGGGAGGAGCATCTGCAGCGGTTTGATAGTTTTCAGATCCTGTGGATTCATATGCTGGTGGCGTTTCGGGATCCGGTTGGGCCGAGAAATTGTCTTTCCGGGCATAATTCAACGGTTGATCCGGAATGAGTATCCAAAGGATAATGTACAGCAACAAGCCTCCGCCTCCGGCAAGGGTCAGGAGTACGAATATCAGCCGGACAAGCAGGGGATCGATATTCAGGTAGGTGCCGAAGCCGCCGGCCACACCGGCAATCTTACGGTCTTCAATACTGCGGTATAGTCTCTTGGGTTCCATAACAGATATTGTGGTTAATTTTGGAATTTAGACGGAAGGCACGGATGAAGGTTACATCCGGTGAATGAAAAGAGCTCACCCGGCCGGTTCGGTTTTCCGCCGGTAAATCCTGCGGGATATGCTGAGGCTGAGTTCAAATAAACCGTATAAAGGAAGGGCCACAACCAATTGACTGAATACATCGGGGCTCGGCGTTATGATCCCGGCTATGAGGAGAATGGCCACAACGGTATGTTTGCGGTAGCGCCGCATAATAACCGGTGTGATGATCCCGATTTTCGTGAGAAACAGCACCAGTACCGGGAGTTCAAACATCAGTCCCATCAGCAGGGTCATCATTGAAACTGAACTGACATAGGAGGTAAGTGCGATCTGGTTTACCACTTCCCTGCTGACCATATAGCCTCCGAGAAAGTTGATCATCAGTGGTACCACAATGAAATAACTGAACAGTACACCGGTAACAAACAGGAGGCTGGTGACAGCTACGGCGCCTCTGGAATTTCTGACCTCCGCGCGGGTCAGTCCCGGCTTAATGAATCGCCAGAATTCCCACAGAACATAAGGCAGGGCAAGGATCAGGCCGGCGATGAAGGATATGGTCATATGACTGGTAAACTGCCCGGCCAGGTTGATGTTGATCAGGTTAAAACGGGCAGGGTCAACGCAAAGGGTGGGAGTGGAGAGCCACTCGCCGATCCTGCATAAAATACGGTAGGTAATAAATGAATCAGACCTTGGGGCCAGGAGAATGGTGTCGAAAAGGAAATCCTTGAAAACAAATGTCAGTATGGTGGTGGCTATCAGTGCGATGATGATTCGCCAAAGGGTGGATCTCAGTTCATCCAGATGCTCCCAGAATGTCATCTCCTTCTCTTGCTGATCTTTCATCACCGGTTATGAAGTATTGCTTTTTCATGGCAAAAATAGATATTATCATGTTCCGGTGTGAAAAAACACGAAGAAGCCGGTCACTTCCGATGCATTCATCGGTTTAGAAGCCGTTTCCTCCCTGGCGTAAACCTTTGCCATGTCGGTTCTGGTGCCGGTGCATGGCTTTGTTGCCCTGCATGGGACATCCGTATAGGTTTCTGTAGAGGGCCGAAAGGCGGAGCGCCTGTTCGGGCGTGCAGACCTGCTTCAGTTCCAGGTATTGCTGTATGTTGATCTTTTGAATCTGCTCCTGAAGAACCGACATAGTGCCGGCAAGTTCCATCAGCACCAGGGTGTCGGATTGATCCCGCTCCAGTTCGGTCAGCATCCTGTTGCGTTGTTCACGCAACTGAACAGCAAGGGGTTCTGCCTCCTGCCGGTATTTATCATTGATCTTTTGTAAAGTTTCCTGTTGGTCGCCGGTCAGGTCAAGTTCTTTCAGTAGTCCTCTGCCTTCGCCGGGGTTACCGGTACATTCGGACAGAGCCGGCTCGTTCGGTTTGAAAATCAAATATCCCGCCAGGGCGGAGAGGTTGAGCACGATGAGGGAGATCAACCCCCAGAAAACGAGCCTGTATTTTATCACTGCATTCATTGTTCCTGATTGCTAAGGTGTATAACGTGGTCCTCTGCCATGATCTCCGAAATAAAGAGTTCATTCCTGATCTCATCCAGGGAGGATTTGTTGGTTAACTGCGGCCCTGCATTATTCCGTGCCGTGTAGGCTCCGATCAGTATGCCGATTATCAGGGCAAGGGTGAGGGATACCGGCTGGAAAATTCTCAGCAATACCGGAGCGGATTCAGTGCGCCGGGCACCGAATTCGTTTTCAATGCGCTGAAGGATCCGCGTAGCGGCAAAAGGATTGGGTTCAACCCTTTTTTCCTGTTCGATCCATTTTTCCAACTCTTCATTGGGTTTTTTCATACGGCAGAAATTAAATTCCTTCTGTTATAGATAACTGTTTTTAACCGTTTGCTGCAGGTTAAGCCTTGCACGATGAATGAGGGATTCCACGGCACTGAGGCTGACCTGCATGATCTCTGCAATCTCGGCGTATGATTTGTCTTCAAATTTACTGAGAACGAAAGCTGTATTCTGGTTTTTTGGCAACCTGGAGAGGGCCTGGTAGAGGATTTTATTCATTTCATTTCGTTCAATTTCCGCTTCTGTGGTGTTGATCCCGTTGTGGAGGGCGGGAAGTTCTTCAGGCCGGAGTTTCCGGAACGGGAATTGCATGAACCACTCTTTTCTTTTATTCTTTTTTAACTGATTGAGCGCGCGGTTCACCGTGATCCTGTATATCCAGGTTGCGAGGCTTGACTGCTGGCGGAATGTGGGCAGGGCACGGATGATTTCGATAAAGATCTCCTGAGAAAGGTCTTCTGCATCTTCCATATTGCCAAGCAGGTGATAGGCAGTTTTGATAACATCCCGCTGAAATCGGTCCACCAGTTGCCGGATTGCATCGCGGTCTTGCGTGACAACTTTGCTGATCAACTCCTGGTCGGTCATGAATATCCTCTAAACACGGAACCGGAGCGCCTCGTTCAGGCAACTTTCCGGTTCCGGTGCGGTTGAATTTATTTCGAAGGTTGTGGATTGGTCACAGGCGAACCGGCGGCCCTGTTTCTGCATTGATTTCCTTTGCCGCACATTCCCATGCCCTTACCCTGGCCATGACGGTGTCCGAATCCACAGCCGTTGCCGTTGCCTTTGCCCTGGTTGTTGCGGTTGTCGCAGATTCCGTCGCCGTTTTTATCGGTGAAGTTACGACCCGGTGCGCCGGCTTTCCTTGCTTCGAAATTGTCGCAGATCCCGTTGCCATTGGCATCGGTGAAAGCCTTTTGGTTTTCATTTTTGCTGACGGGCGCTTTGTTGGCGGATACCGGTACGTTGGTTTGCGAAAAGCCCTGCAAGGCAAAGAATGCCAGGATCAGAAGGGTCAAGAGAAATTTTGAGGTTGTTTTCATAGCATTGTTGTTTTGGTTCATATAACCGTTAGACAACCCTTTCGGAAAAAACTTGCGCTCCCTGTGAAAAAAAATCAGAGGTTGAACCAGGCTGCAGGGGTGACCGCGGGAGAAAACTCCCCGTTAAACCGGAATTCATTGGTGTGTTTGTTGTACGCGTAGTCATTCGCCCATAGCCGGTGGTGTGTGGCAATCTGCCGGATCGCATCCAGGATGGTATCCAGTTCATCGTCAGTAAGGGTTGGATGCAGCGAAAGGCGCACCCAACCAGGTTTTTCAGAGAGGTCGCCCTGATTGATCTTTTCGGTGATGGTCCTAGAAGTTTCATAACTGACGCTGAGCAGGTAATGGCCATAGGTTCCGGCACAGGCGCATCCGCCCCTTACCTGGATGCCGAAGCGGTCGCTGAGCAGTCTCACCACCAGGTTGTAATGGGCGCCGTCGATGTAGAAGGAGATCACCCCTAACCGGTCCCGGGTCTTTTCGGCAAGAATATGCAGGCCGGGAATGTCCTCCAGGATGCCGAAGGCCTTTTCCAGCAATTCTTTCTCCCTTTGGTGTATATTTTCCACTCCCATCTGATCCTTGAGATGGATCGCCATGGCCGTTCTCATCGCCTGGAGGAACCCGGGGGTGCCTCCGTCTTCGCGAACCTCAATATTATCTATGAACTTATATTCCCCCCAGGGGTTGGTCCAGTCTACCGTTCCGCCTCCGGGCTGGTCAGGTACTTTCAGTTTATAGAGTGAGGAGTCGAATATCATAACGCCGGATGATCCGGGGCCCCCTAAGAATTTGTGAGGCGAGAAGAAAATTGCGTCCAGTTTTTCCATCGGATCACCGGGATGCATGTTTATGGCATCATAGGGAGCGGAGGCAGCATAATCCACAAAGATCAGCCCATCGTTTTCGTGCATGATACGCGCCATTTCGTGAACAGGTGTCCGGATACCGGTCACATTGGAGCAGGCGGTGAAAGAACCGATCTTTCGTTTACGGTGCCGGTATTGGCAGAGCGCGTTTCGCAGGTTGTTCAGGTCAAAACCAAGATCATCACCGGGTTCCACCACCACAACATCGGCGCAGGTTTCGTACCAGGAGGTCTGGTTGGAATGGTGCTCCATGTGGGTGATGAAGACCACCGGGGGGTCGCGGTCATCCTGACAGGGGGTGCCGGAAGGCGAAATTCCGTATTTCAGACCGAGGATACGCTGGAATTTCACGATGGCGCCGGTCATGCCGAAGCCATGGAGGATGATCACATCATCGGGGCCGGCATTCACATGTTTTTTGATAAGTTGCTGGGCAAGATGATAGGCCTGGGTCATCAACCGTCCGTTTTCGCTGGTTTCGGTATGGGTATTCCCTACCCACGGGCCAACACCGTAACTGATCCGCTCTTCGATGGGATGGTAGAGCCTGCCACTGGCGATCCAGTCGGCGTAGATCATTTTTTTCCTGCCGTAGGGAGTGATAATGGAGGCATCGTACCCGATAGTATTTTTGCGAAAGGGTTCAAAGGAGTTTTCCATATGCTACGGCGGAGAGGCGTGCAGCCGGAGTTAAGATTTGTTTTCCGGTTTACCGGTGTTCTGGTCCTGTCCGGAACCTTTCTTCATTTCATCTTCCATACCTTCCACACCGTCTTTGAAACTTTTCACCCCTTTTCCCAGCCCGCGCATGAGTTCAGGTATCTTTCTTCCGCCGAAAAACAGCAGCACCACCAAAGCCAGCAGCAGCAACTCCGTTGTGCCCAGCCCGAAAATTAATAATATATAGTCAGATGTCATGATTGCCTTTTGGTTGCGATACCATGCAAAGGTACGAATCTCTGCGAAGATTCCTTCATGAAAAGGTTATTTTACCCGGTCCGGATAGAAAAGACAAGCATCGCCGTAGCTTAAAAACCGGAAATGGTGGTCGAGGGCATACTGATAAGCGCTTTTCCAGCGGTCGCCGATCAGGGCAGCAACCAAAAGAAGCAGGGTACTCCTCGGGATATGAAAATTGGTGATCAGCCCGTTCAATATCCGGAATTGATAACCGGGAATGATCATCAGCCTGGTTGTTCCCTGGTAAGCTGAAAGATTTCTCTTTTTGAGTGCCAGGAGGAGTGCTTCCAGGGCATCTGCGGCAGGCGGGAAATTCCGTGTTTCCTGCTCATAGGGTACCCATTGGTCCAAGGCCTCCGGAAGTTCCCGCGGATTGCGGTACACCTGGTACCCGATCCAGTAAAGGCTTTCAAGGGTCCTGGCGGCAGTGGTGCCAACGGCAATAGTTCCGGTTTCGGATTGGTTTATTAGCTTTTCGATGGCCTCCGTCGTCACATGAATGGCCTCCTGATGCATCCGGTGTTCATTGACATGGTCAGCACTGACATTCCTGAAGGTACCGGCTCCCACATGCAGGGTAACCTCCACCCGCCGGATATCCTTTTTCATCAGGTTTTGCATCACAGTACCGGTAAAGTGGAGTCCGGCAGTAGGTGCAGCCACAGATCCCTCATGGGTAGCGTAGATAGTCTGGTACCGGCTGATGTCCGATGCTACCGGTTTCCGCCGGATGTAGGGTGGGAGTGGCACGTTTCCGATGATCTCGAGTACGGAACCGAAACTCAGACCGGCGGGTTGCCACTCAAACCTGACCCGGGCGGTTCCGTCATCATATTTTTCTCTCAGTTCCGCTGTCAGCAACACGTCAATTTCGTCGCGGGTGCTGTGTAAAGAAATTTTATCCGACTTCCATCGTTTCAGGTTCCCCACAAGGGTCTTCCATTCGGTACCCGGCCCGGCATGGAAAGCCGTGGATATCTCTGCGGCAGGATAAACCGGTTCAAGGCAAAAGATCTCAATCGTGGTTCCTGTTTCCTTACGGAAAAGGATACGGGCCCTGATTACCCGTGTATTGTTGAAAACAAGGGTTCCATGGTCATGGAGGTGATGGTGAAGGTTACAAAAAACATCCTCAGTGGTTCCGTCAGGCCCGGAAATCAACAGTTTGGAGGAATCCCTTTCCGGAAGCGGATACTGGGCGATCCGCTCCGGGGGCAGGTGATAATCATATCCGGAAATACTGATCTTTCCGTATTCCGGCATTCTATTTAGGATCAGTACTGAAAAAGACCGGTTTCCAGGTCAGCATAACATACGCATACTGAGCCCAGGTACTCGTACCGGGTTTCAGGCCGTTCCAGCGTTCCATGGTATGGGTGGGCAGGAAAAAGCAGTAGGCGGCATTCACATCGAAATTCTTAGCGATGGTATGGGTGACCATCAGGTCGATCTCCGATCCCAAATGTTTATCAACAGCGATGTAATATTTTGGGGAAGAGGCGGTGCCAGCCGGGAGGTATCCGTTCGGCATGCCGATCATGCGGTAGCAAGCTTCGATATTGGTTTTTTCACCCACTTTTACGGTTGCCCGGGCATACAGGTCGGTGAGACCGATACCGTCACCGGCGGAAAGCATTCCGCTGAAGAGGTCCATATACCCGTAGAATCCGTGGCTGTTGCTGTAAAGGGTTGAAAAAGCAAGGCTTTTGGTTTTCAGGCCGGTTGTATCCGAATAATCATTCCCGCTGGCCATTTCATAACCTACTGTGAGTGTCAATGGCTTAAGGACCTGGTATGAGGCATACCCCCCGGCAAACCCTGCTGAGAGTGAACGGCCGTCCTTGAATTTCCCGCCCTGATAATAACCGGCGGCGTAGAGTTTGAGTTTGTTTTTTACATACCCGATTGTACCTCCCAGGGTGTAACGGCCATAGAGAAGTTCCGGATTGGCCGATTTGGATTTCTGGAAAAAATCCGCCACACCAAGAAAACTGATGGTCAGGGATTTTTTAAACAGTTTGCGCTGTTCGTAAATATACCCCATATATTTATAGTTTTTCAGCGGATAACTTTCGATGTAGGGTCCGGCAGGGGCGACATTGTTGATGGCCAACCCCAGGTCGCCCCGGTACAGATCTTTCCCATCCTTCCACTGCAAAATCATCAGGTCATGGGAAGCCCCTTTTGCATTCCAGTTTGAATTGCCAAGTAAACGGCCATCATCATAGGTAAGTTCGATCCGGCCGATTTTCAACCCCAGATGTTTGGTAAAGGAATAACGAAACCAAGCTTCATAGATGTTGAGGGTGTTTTTGGTAATGGTATCGGACGAGTAATGGTTTTCACCAAAAACATAGGCATGCTGAACAGAGAACCGGGCATCGAATTTTTCGTTGTGATAATCGGCGATCAAACGGTTTCGACCCAGTAAAACGGGGTAACCTGTCTTGCTTGAGTCGCGGAGTTTCAGATATCCGTCGTGGTATTCCAGGCGGGGCCTGAATTCCCCGGAGATGGAGAACTGGGCCATTAACGGTGTGCCGGCTAATAAAATCAGCACATAGGCAGCCACCCTGAAAAGATAATTTTGGTTCATTTTCTGATGATTTTGGTTATAAAGCGGGCAAAGGTAAAAAAAAAATATCAGAGTGTTATTTTTTAAACATATTGTCAGTCAGAGGGTTAAGCAGATGTGCCACGGACAGGAAAAATCCGGTAACTTTGCAAAAATTTCCCAATGAATATCAGGACCTATATTCCCAATGCCCTGACTACACTGAACCTGAT
>CAYLVY010000009.1:48525-49631 GCA_964387205.1 uncultured Draconibacterium sp. | reverse complement strand
CAAAAGTTTAAAGAGCGGTACGGTCTATTTTGTCGATTTCAGCGGCGGATTCTCCGGTGAGGCCTTTGACAGCGACCCATTCAACCGGTTGAACTGGGTGCCCACCCTGACGGCTGTGGCTACCGCCACTCCCTCCTCTGTCTGTTCCGGGCTCACTTCGCAACTCAATGTGACTCAAACCGGGGGGTTGGGCCCCTTCACTTACCTGTGGTCCCCGACTACCGGGCTATCTGACCCCGGTATCGTTAACCCTGTGGCCACACCTGCTTCCACAACCTCTTATTATGTCATCGTAACAGATGCTTTGGGATCCACCGTGAACAGCGGAGTAGGTATCACCGTACTGCCGACCCTTCCGGCCAGTGTATCCGTCGTGGCATCGGCCAACCCCACCCCACCGGGCAATTACGTGACTTTCACCGCCACCCCGGTCAACGGAGGAGCATCTCCCGCTTATCAATGGAAGGTAAACGGAGGTAACGTGGGTACAGGGCTTTCTACCTATTCTTACGTGCCTTCTTACAATGATCAGGTTACTTGCGTGATGACCTCCTCGTATGCCTGTCCTTCCGGAAGTCCGGCCACCTCGAACGCGATCAACATGATCGTGGTTGTCACCAATAATACCGTAACCGGTAATATTCCATCTCCTTTGTCGCTTTGCTTCGATGCCAGTAATACCATTACGGTGGCTGGCGGAGGAACGACTTTTACCGTGAACAGCGGAGCCTCTGCCATTATGATCGCCGGCATGAAGATCCGCTATCTTGACGGTACAACGGTTCAAAACGGCGGGTACATGCATGGATATATTACCACTACCAACGCTTATTGCGGCAGCCTGCCCCCGGCCATGGTCGCCGTGGCTACCGAAACCGGCTTTTCCACTGCAGAGGCGGAATCCGGATTCGCGATATGGCCCAATCCTACCACGGGAACTTTTACCCTGGCCCAGCGTGGCGAATCTTCGGACGGGATTGTCTATGTAGACATTTACGGAATGAGGGGTGAAAAACTCCTTTCAACCCGTATGCTGAATGAAAAACAGCACTTGTTCACCATCACCGATGTTCCGCATGGGGTATATTTTATCAGGGTGGTAAAAG
>CAYLVY010000009.1:9404-48501 GCA_964387205.1 uncultured Draconibacterium sp. | reverse complement strand
CCAGATAATGGTCATTTGTTAAATCTTCCGAAACTATGCTGCGTAATGAGGTTCCATTCCGGTTTGCCGATAAACTCCCTGAGGGTAAAGGCACCGGTATAGGACATAGCTGAGGAGAGATAGTCGCGGAAGTTCTCTACCCAGCCCGGAAGGGTGTATTCCACCTGTATCATGCGGGTTACACCTTCCGAGCTGCGTAGTTCATTACCAAGGTGCGCCTGCACCTCTTTGGTACTCATCCCCCTGAATTTTTTATAGAAGAGTGAGCCCATCCGAAAGGCGGTGCTCACCTCTTCGCAATATTGATCCACCCGGTCGCCCGGAACAGTGTAACCTTCAAACTTTTTATTGGCGGCAAAAGTATGACCGGCCGATTCCAGCGCTTTATTGAAAATTCCGCCGCACATCACATAATCGGCGCCAAGAGCCAGCGCTTTGATGATATCGGCATATTTCCTGATCCCGCCGTCGGCCACTACTCGGGCAAACCGTAGGTCATGCTGTCTCTTTTCCAGATTAATATCGTGAATGAGCGAGGCCAGCGGATACCCGATACCGGTATGCACCGAAGTGCTGCATCCGGAGCCATTGCCGACACCCACACGAACAAAATCGGCGCCAGCCCGCGATAACTCCACAAAAGTATCCGGATGGGCAACATTACCAACCATCAGCAATAAACGGCTACTATGCCTGGCTTTGGCAGTCATGACTGTTTCCAGCAACCGTTTCATATGACCGTTGGCGATATCAATGCAAACGGTCAGTGGCTCCGCTTCTGCCGGAATAGTATTATGGGCGAAAATCCTGTCGAACTGATCGAGGCTTAAGGCAATCCATCCCCCGACTTTTACACAATCTTCAATCCCAAACGAGCGCGTCTGTGTGCGCGGAATAACCGGATAAATGAGGTTGGCGGTGAAAAAATGGCGGTGCTCCAGATCGGTTACAGTATCCATCGGGGCGGTAAAAAGTGGAAGCATGCCATTATCATCCAGCACTTTAATCTCCTTGCGCGAGGATATATCACTGGTAGTGGCTGGTTTGATAAGCATGTCATCGAAATCGAATTTCAATGAAGACAAAAGGTAGCCGGTATAATTTGTTTTCATAGTTGATCGGGTTGAAATTATTATTTATACTGCTGTTCAAAAGGATGATCATTTTCGAAATCGGGCCGGTAGAATTCACTGCTTTCAACATCCTGCACCCAACCGCGATGAATACTACAACTTTCCATCTCATCTATAACCTGTTGATATTCTGACGCAAAAATAGTTCTCTTCAATGTTGGATGGCCAGACACCCTCTTCACCGGGTAGTATTGGGCCATCAGCGACAGATGGATCTTCGGGGATAGCTCTGCAGCCAGGAACCGGATCACTTTCTGACTGTTGCCAACCTGTCCTGGCAGGACAAGATGACGGACGATCAGCCCGGACAAGGCAGTATCGCGGTCATCCAGGTGTAAGGCGCTTCCTTTCTGCCGGAACATCTCCCTGAGTGCAGCCGAAGCAACTTCAGGATAATCGGCTGCACCGGATAAAGAAGCGGATAGATCACCTTCCATATACTTAAGATCGGGGAGATACACATCAATCATACCCTCCAGGGATCGCAATGTTTCGGCACGGTCGTAGGCATTGGTATTATAGACCCATACCGGACTATATCCCATCCTTCGGATGGTTCTGATCAACATCTTCACCTGCGGGATGAAATGGGAAGGGGATACAAACCCCACATGGGTGATCCCCCTTTCGAGCATTGATATGACCTGGCTGACCACCGATCCGAGTGTCACAGCGGTAGATGCGCGGCTGATCCGGTGATCTGAAATCTGGTGGTTTTGACAATAGATACAGCGGAGATTGCAGTTGGTAAAGAAAATATTACAGATACCATCGGGCCCGCTGATGACCGGTTCCTCACCCCGATGAAGGCAAACAGAGGCCACGTTGAATGAATCGTCGCTGTGACAATAACCGGTTTTGCCGCGGGTGCGGTCAGCATGACATTCATGCGGACAGCAATGGCAATCGGATAACGCCTCACGGAATTCAGCAAGGTCATGAGGACGGGGGTCGATGCTTCCTGTTGGTAAAATAACGATTGTAATTTAGGTTTGTGGGTAAGTTTTCAGAACTTTGCCTGCTGCAAAATTAACAGAAATATGTTGGAACTGAACCGGTATACACGGATCATCTGGGATTGGAACGGCACCCTGCTCGATGATGCCTGGCTTTGTGTGGAGGTGATGAATACCATGCTGGCTGAAAGGAAACTGCCATTGAAAACCCTGGCCGAATACAGGGAAGTATTCGATTTTCCGGTAAGGTATTATTATGAAAAACTGGGATATGATTTTGAAAAAGAGCCCTTTGATGTGGTAGGGATGGAGTTTATCCATCGATACAACGGGCGTCATTTTGAAACAAAACTTCATCCTGAGGTTCCGCAAGTACTGGAATATTTCAGGCAAAAGGGATGCGAACAATATATTCTTTCAGCAAGGGAAGAAGCCGAGTTGCTGGCTGAAACGGAAAAGCTCGGGGTGAAATCCTATTTTTCCTTCATAAGAGGCCTTGATGATCACTATGCTCGCGGTAAAACCGAGACCGGCAGAAAGCTTGTGGCTGAGTTGGGCCTTCCGCTCCGGGAGACATTGTTCATCGGAGACACACGTCATGATGCGGAAGTGGCCGGAGAAATGGGAATCAATTGCCTGTTGGTTTCTCACGGGCATCATAGTGAAAGGCGCCTAAAAGAATTAAAAGTGCCCGTATTGCAGCAATTGACGGATTTATTGAACGGAATACAAAAAAATGACCTTTCACGATGAACCAACCTCACTACCCCAGTCAGAAACGAAACAATCAAAAGCTGTTGCACCGAAATACCTTCGTGGCTTTGCTGCTGATTTTCGTAAGTTTTTCCGGGCCAGTTGCAGGTTTTTCCCAGGCGATCAAGGGAAAAACCGGGCGAAACCACTCCATCAGGCTAAGCCCATCTAAAAAAGAAAAAAAGATAAAGCAAGTGAAGCCGCTGGCAGGTTTCCTGGGTATGACACCCATCGGGAACGCTGATCCGCAAACCCTTGCTGCCTATGAAGTCCTGGCCCTGGATACCAGTTTCCAAAGTATTTATATTACTCCGGAACAATTGGAGAAGAAGAAAAAAATCCTCAGGAATGTCAGCGTGTTGTGGATCCACCGGATCGATCCTGAAGCAGGCCAACGCATGGGATGGAGCAAAGCAGCGGCAGAAAGGATCAAATCTTACCTGAACAACGGCGGCAACCTGTTGCTCACGATGCAGGCAGCCCACCTGGTCCGCTGGCTCGGGATAGATACCACCATGATGAGCGATAGCCTGAAGCCTTGTGCCGACAAGGGCTATGGCCGACGACTCGGCTATCACGCTTTCCTTGACCATCCTGTTTTTGAAGGCCTGAACGGAGGGGCTTATGTCCAGATTCCTCAGGTTGACACCCTGACCCCGGTAACCGGATATTTCGGGAAGGTTCTCCCCTATGCCGGAAGGATAGTGGCTGTGGATTGGGACTATATATTCCTCCGGGAGGATTCAAAACTGGTCACCGAATTTATCCATGGAACCGGAAAAACACTGGCCGCAGGGGCCTATCTCGATTTCATTGTACCCAACAGGAATCACCAGCACCTGAAAAGGTTCACTCAAAACTGCCTTCGATACCTGACCGCGCCCTCCATACATGAAGGACATTACTGGAACTATGAGCCTGCTGTCGTTTCACGCTGCTCAGAAACAGCAGTGACCGTAGAGTCCGGACGTTTACCTTCACCTGCCGCTGTCTGGCCTGAAACAGAATCGGAGATTACCCTGAAAAAAAATTTCGCCACCGATGATTTCTATGACCTGGCCGGGGAGCGGATACTTATCATGGGAAGTCAGAAAGGAGGGATCGATGAGATCTGGTCCCATCCCTTCATGGCCTTGCGTGATTACCAGGCAGGAATAAAATTTTCTAATAAGGATTCCATTTTCTGGTTGGAGGATGAGCGTCCGGAAATCACCGTCCATCCTTCAGAATTTTCGAGGTTATACAAGTTTCCCAGGGCTTACCTGAAGCAGGTGATCGTGGCCGATCCTCTCCATCCTGCGGGAGTGGTCCATTACGAATACCGCGGTGTGTATGAAGCCGAACTGGTGATCAGGTTCAGGTCTTCATTGCGCCGGATGTGGCCTTATTCGGAGAAAGTCACGGGCCCGGTATGTTATTCGGCAGATCATGATAAGGGATGGGTGATGTTCCGTGACCATTCGGGAGATCTTTGCGTGATGGCAGGCTCAAGCCGCAAACCTGCATCTATTCTTGCAGGACAATTCAAAAGGTTTGAATACGGGGGCAAAGCGAAAGGATTTCTGCCCGTATCTACCGATAAACCGGAGTTGGCCACCCTGATGACATGGCCGCTCGGGATGAACGACAACCTGGACGTGGTGATTGCAGCCACGGTGGAAGGCATTGATTCCGCGGTTCACCATTTCAGCCTTGCACTCGAAAATCCTTTAAAAATAAGACAATCCGCTCAACTTCATGTCCATGACCTTTTCCGGAACAGTCTGCTGATCACCACACCCGACCGCAATTTCAATGAGGGTTACCGGTGGGCACTGGCCTCCGCCGATCGGTTTTTCATTCACACTCCCGGCATGGGGAAAGCGCTGACAGCCGGATATTCCACCACCAGGAAGGGTTGGGACGGAGGCCACGGCATTAACGGCCGGCCGGGTTACGGTTGGTACTTCGGACGCGATGCACAATGGAGCGGATTGGCATTGCTCGATTATGGCGACTTTGAGAAAGTCAGGTCGCAACTAACCTTTTTTAATAAATATCAGGATCTTACAGGAAAGATCTTCCATGAGGCAAGTACTTCCGGTTTGATCCATTACGATGCTGCAGACGCTACTCCTTTGTACCTAGTCCTTGCAGGCAGGTATTTCCGTCACTCCCATGACACAGCATTTATCCGTGAAACATGGCCATATATTAAAAGTGCGATACGGTTCTGCCTGTCCACCGATACCGATCAGGATAAGCTGATCGAGAACACGAATGTCGGACACGGCTGGGTGGAAGGAGGCAAATTGTTTGGGGCTCATGCCACCATTTATATGGCCGGATCATGGGGGGCGGCACTGCGGGAAGCAGCTCTAATGGCTGATTTCATGAAAGATCCTGATGCTGACTTCTATAAGCAGGAAGTTCAGGAACAGTATCGTTTAATTAATACCCTGTTCTGGAACGATAAAATGAAATTCTTCTCCCATGGAATGGATAAAGATAAGACCTTCCGGAATGTCCAGACTATCCTGCCCGCGGTCCCGGTTTATTTCCGTATGACCGACCTGGAAAAGAGTGTAGCATGCAATTATGAATATGCAGGAAACGCTTTCAGCACCAACTGGGGCGTCAGGATTTTAAAGGAGGATCACCCCTGGTTCCGGCCAGCAGGCTATCATTACGGAAGCGTCTGGCCACTCTTCACGGGCTGGGCTTCGCTGTCAGCCTACACGGTCGGAAACGGCATCAATGGTTTTACCCATATGATGAATAATCTGAATATCTATCGCCATTGGGGACTTGGTTTCGCCGAAGAGGTACTGAATGGTTCCCGGTACGAACCATCCGGGGTTTGCCCGCATCAATGCTGGTCGGAGACCATGATATTGCAACCCGCCATTGAAGGTATGCTTGGGCTGAAAGTTGATGCCACATACCCAAAGCTGGTTTTGGCGCCCAATATCCCGGCAAACTGGGATTCTCTGAAAGCGGACAATATCCGGATCGGTAACAGGCGCATCGGTTTTTCCATGTACCGGGGTGATACCGCCACCATATTCCATTTCAATCCTGATGCTGGCGTGCCACTCCGTGTTGAGTTCATGCCATATTTTCCGGCTGGTACCCATTTCGGGAAGATACATCTGAATGGAAAGGATATACCGGGAGCGGTCATTACCCTGCCCGACGCCATGAACCTGATGCTGGCATTTTCCCTGGAAGCACCCGTGACGCTGACGGTACCCCATTCCTCCGGTGTCAGTCTGTTACCGGCCTTAAGGGATGCCAGGCCGGGAGATGCCCCGGAAGGACTGCGTATTCTCAGTTCACGCCTTTCGGGAAATACCCTGACCGCTCTGGTAGAGGGACTTAGCAATACCACAGATGATATCCGGCTCTGGTCATCCGCACCGGTCACTCCCATTTCCGGAAATCTAGTCCTCAACAACCAGCACACCAAGGTTTCCCAATGGAAGGTCACCTTTTCACCATCAGAAAAAAAATACAAAACTGAAACACTTATCTGGAAACTGAATCCTGATCCGAGTGCTGGCCGATAAATCATGAAACATGAAAAAGAGATGTCTTTTCCTTCTTTTTGCCATTCCATTCCTTGCAAAAGCGCAGGATATCACCTCCATCAGGGCCACACGCCTTGATCCTTTATATACAGTTTATGCGGCTCCGCCGGAACGCACCTCTTACCTGAGCGATCAGGGCTACCAGTTGTTGTGGAATGATGAATCCTCAGGCATTGCTTTCATATCCGCCACCGGACCCGGTTTTGGTATGGCTTTTCAGATAGCTGACCGATTGTTGTACAAAGTCGGCGAACTTTATGAAGAACCTGTGATTACCACCTCCTTGAGTGACCTGGCCGAACTCTCTTACCGACCATTGAAAGATCTGAAAGTTGACCTGTTTTTTGCAGTGTACAGTTCCTGCGCAGCCCTGGCCGAGTACCGTCTGGAGAACACGGGCAACCGGCCTCTCACGGTGACCCTGCATCCCTATCTATTCTTCCCTTCATCAGACACTGCGGTGCGGATCAGGAAAACCGGAGCGGAGACTTTTGGATTTCCGCTCTTCAAGCCCCGGGATCCCTGGATGCATCAGCATCAGATCCCATTGGAGGAAAGGTTCAATTGCAGGTGGAGCTTATCCGGCACCATTACCATGAATGGTAAAGTATTTGCCCGGACGATCCCTTCAGATGTATATGATGAGGAGGATGATTTGCTGGAGCCCCTCATCCAATCCTGGTTTCCGTTGCATAAAAAATCTTCAGCCATTCAGGGAGTTATTCGACACAGAACTGTTACCCTTTACCCGGGTGATGTAACGAGGATCAGAATGGTTACGGAAGTGAATCCCGAAAGGATCGTGCCGCATCCCGGTATTCTTTCCGGAACTGAAACTCTGCTCAACCTTTCGCTGCAGGAAGTGGTGACCCGGAGCCGTGCGGCATACAGCGCCATTCCTCTCCGGGATTTCCCTGACAATGATCACAAACTATTGTATATCAGTGCATTTTCGCTCATGCGACAATGCATGATGCCGCCTGAAGGGGCCTGTCATGTTCCTTATTATGTTTTTTCAAGGGAACCCCGATGGGGTTGGGGTTATGGCGGACAGGTATTTCATGAGAGCCTTACGATGCCGTTTTATGCGCTGATGGATCCTGAAGGAGCGATGAATTCACAGAGGGTTTTCATGGAACGGCAACGCAGCGACGGATATATCAATTACCGCACGGGGCCATACCTCGATGAGACGATTGAAACGAAAGGGATCTCCACAACCTCTGCCCCCTGGTTCAGCTATACCAGCCTTGAAATTTATCAAATTACCCGGGACAGGAGGTTTCTCAAGGAGGCCTATCAATCCGGCAGAAAACTTTATGAGTACTTTATAACCCAAAGAGATTCCAACCACAACGGTTTATGTGAATGGGGAGGACACGCCGAGCTCGAATCAGTGAGGGATGCACGGGTTGCTGTCTGGGACAAGGTGGGATGGGCATCTAATTTCGAAGGGCCGGATCTCAACTCGATGCTGGTTATGGAGGCCCTTTGCCTGTCGAAAATGGCCGATGGATTGGGAAAAACAATTGAAGCAGGGGAATGGTTACGCAGGGCACAGGCCATCAAAGAGAAGGTCGACGGTAGTATGTGGGATCCGGCGACCAACTTTTACTACAATATCAACCGTAATGATCAGACCTTCACTTTCCGGGGTAAAAACGACCTGAAAATTATGGAGATCATCGGTTTTCTTCCTCTTTGGGCAGGTATTCCGGACAGCATCAGGGCGGCTTCACTTGTAAGCGTGCTCACCGATTCCACCCATTTCTGGCGCCGGTTCGGGATTCCTTCCCTGACTGCCAGCCATCCTTATTACTGTCCCATAGGTTATTGGAACGGACCTGTATGGGTTCAGTGGAATTATCTGATTTATAGAGGATTATTGGATTATGGATATAAATCCGTTGCCAACCAACTGGCAGGCCGGGTGATGGACAATATGATCTACCACCTCAGGAAAGATCACACTTTCTGGGAGTTTTACAGTGCAGATGACCGGCAGGCCGGTTGGAACCGAAGTTACATCTGGGCAGGTACCGTGATAGGGTTCATGACCGGAAAGTAATCGACAGATTTATAAATAAATATCAGAAATCCGATTCGATCCGGAAAGCATTGAAGAGTTTGTCGGAACCCACCTGCGAGGTACCGTGAAAGGAGGCTTCCAGTATCTCTGCGTCGCTCCAGCCCTGATCACGAAGTGTCTGAACTTCTTCAGGTGTAATGCTGCGTGCATCCCTGACCAGTTTAAGGACAAACAGCAGCATGGCCACTTCCCGTGGCTCCAGCGGGGCGGTGGAAGGATCGGCTTTGATGCCGGTCAGGTGTTCCGGAAGAACTCCATACTGGAGCAATATTCCGGCGTTGGCATTGACACAGTATTCGCAGGTTTCCTGCTCAGAGACCAGCAGCCTGATCAATGCCAGCAGTTTACCTCCGAGGGTTTTATGACGCATGAAGTAGCCAAGATTATGGATCGAAGCCTCAAGCAGGTGCGGACTGGTGCTGAAAAGTTTGAAAGCATTGGGGATGAAGCCCAGGGTATTGACCATGTTCTCATAGATATCGGCCACTAAACCCGTTGCCTCATCTTTTTCCATTGTTTTGATAAGTGCCATAGTGAAGTTGTTTTTGCGGCAAAGTTAGCAGAATCCGCCATGCGGAAATTGCTAATTTTGTCCGGCAAATAATGCTCAATCCGGAGGAAATTATGAGACTGATTCCCATCCTTCCTTTACTGATAATGCCCATAGGTTTATGGTGCCAGCAATTCAAACCGGTGGAAGATTTTGTCAGGATAGAGGCATCTGCCGGCGATCCGCTTTACACCACCTACGCGGCCTCCATTCGGCGCGCCACGCTGTATGGCGATAAAGCTTACAAGATGGATTACTATTCGTCGGATCAGCCCCTGAATTACTCCTCAGACCGTGCCGGAAGGATTTTTACGCTATGGAAAGTGGATGATGTGGTAATTCCGCGGATCGCTGAATTTCTCACCAGACCGGTGGTAAAATTCTCTTTTCCCGACATGGCTGTCATTGAATATGAACCATTCCGTGATATCAAGGTGAAGGAAACTTTCTTTGTCTATAGTTCTTCAGTGGCGATGGTCAGCCTGGAGATCAGAAATACCGGGCAAAAGCCTCATGATGTTGCGGTTTATCCAATTCTGGAGATGGGTAATGATTCTCTTGGCGTGGAAAGATTTCTTAGCGAAAACAGTGGATATCTTACACGGCGGTATGAATCTCCTTACCGGCTGATCAGCAGCCTGAAGACAGAGTATGGATATCCCACGCAGGTCAGGGATTTTTTCACATCCTTTCCGAAAGCTGATTCTTACGGGGCATATCGTGGCAATATGGATGATTTCTATACGCTGATCAAAACAGACCACTACGCTCCCGGTCGATCCGATACACTGAATGGCCAAACGGATGGTTTTCATGACTTCATTGTACTGCAATTGAAGAAGAGAATCAAACCGGGAGAACTGATCACCCTCCGGTATCTCCGCGGATTTCAGGATCAGAAGGAACCTGTTGCCAAACTTCTGGAAACGGTTGAGACGGCAAAAAACCTCATGCTCCGTCAGTATTTTGAAGACAACCTGATCCTCTTCTCCAGGATTCCCCGCATCAGGTTCACGGATATCTCCCACAAACTGATCTATTTGAGCGCTTTCAATCTCGCCCGCGGTTGTATGCTCCCTCCCACCGGGCAAGCCCGGCACAATTTCTATGTATTTTCCCGTAATCCCCTGTGGGGGTGGGGCCATGGTCATCAGGTACTGCACGAATCCCTTACCATGATGGCCTATGGCTACCTCGATCCGGCTTCGGCACAGGGTTCTCAGCGGATTTATATGGACCAGCAGCGGGAGGACGGCCTGATCGCATACCGTCATGGCCCCAGGGGAATGCAGGATTACCCGCATAAGAACATGAGTACCACCTCCGCCCCATTTTTCAACTGGATCAACCTCGAGTTGTTCAGGATCAGCAACGACCGCCAGTTTCTGGCGGATGCCTATGCATCAGGCGAACGCTATTTCCGCTGGCTGATGCTTAATCGCGATACTGATCAGGACGGCACCTTCGAATGGGGCCCTTACGGGATCATTGAAAATGTCAGGGATTGGTACAATGCTGTCTTCCAGGTATCGGCTGAAAGATATCTTGATGTGGATAAGGAAGACATTTCCGATGAACTGGAGTGCCTGGATCTGACACTGATGATGATCAAGGAGGCAAGAAGTCTATCTGAAATGGCTGGTTTACTGGGCAAGTCAGCCGATCAAACCCGGTGGAAAAAGCTGGCCGACAGTACCGCAATGCTGATGAACAGGCGAATGTGGGATGATTCAACGGGTTTTTACTATTCAGTCAACAAACAAGACCACTCTTTCCACTTTCTAACCCGTGACCTTAGAAGGCAGGAGATCATCGGCTTATTACCTTTATGGGCAGAAGCAGCGCCGAAGGATCGTGCAGCAAAACTGTTGGAATCCCTGACTGATACCAGCCGGTTCTGGCGACGTTATGGAGTACCGACCCTTTCGGCCCGGGACGAGTGGTACAATCCTTCGGTCGACTATTGCTGCAAATGGAACGGACCGGTCTGGTTGCTCTGGAATTACATGGTGTATGATGGTCTGAAAAAATATGGTTATCACGCGCAGGCCAAAGAACTTGCGACCAGGCTGACCAATGCCGTTTCGGTTCAGTTATCGAAAAATCATAATTTTTGGGAATCTTACAGTCCTGATAATGAAGTCCTTAATTGTCCTCCCAACTATATCTGGGATGCCATCATTGCCAGGATACTCATAGAAGAAAACCAAAAATAGCCGGTTGTTTCTTACTCATTTTGGCCGTACCTTTGCCGGCAGGAAAGGTGAAACATGAAGAATTTCAGCCATTTTGGTTTTTACATCAGTTTACTGCTGTTATTCTCAGCCGGATGTGACACGGGTTACAGGGCAGATATCAGGATGCTGCTGGCTCCCTCTTCCCTGCCCTATCTCAAATCGAGCAAACTGATCCAGGTTTCCGGTTTTGATACCTCAGGGGGTGATCAGGACAGAATAGTGATCCTTCCCGGTAAAAAGAATGATATCCTGCAGGTGGAAGGGCCCGGTATGATCGTGAGGATCTGGTTCGGCCTCGATTCGGAAGATCCTTGGCTGCACCGTCATCTGGTGATCAGGATGTTTTGGGACAACGAAGAGATTCCATCGGTAGAGGTACCTTTCGGGGATTTTTTTGGCAATGGTTTTAAATATCAACCCTTTGAAGCTCAATATCTCTCCATGACCGGAGGAGGTTATCTTTGTACATTTCCGATGCCTTTTGAACGGATGGCCAGGATCGAATTGTCCAACGAAGGCACCACCCATCCGGTCAGCATTGCCTATCAAATTGGCTATCAAAAATTTGAAGGCGCCCTGGAGTCGGATGTTTCCTATTTTCATGCCCTTTGGAACAGGAGTGTAAGAACCTCCTATGATTCAAATTATCATTTACTTAGTGCAGTCGGGAAAGGGCATATCGTGGGCATCAACCTGAATATTCAATCCTATGACGGCCACTTTGATTACCTGAACGGAGACGAAATGTTTTTTGTGGATGGAGAGAAACGGGCATCCTTCCACGGAACAGGCACCGATCACTATTTTGGCGGCATCGACGGTTTTTCATCCGGTCCCTTTTCCACCCTTACTGCTGGTTTGATTTATAAAGATGAAACCCTTGGCAGGATTGCTGCCTATCGCTTTCACACAACAGATCCCATTCCTTTCAGGAAATCGATCAAGGTTACTTTTGAGCATGGTCACGGCAACAAGGAGGTAGCCGATTACAGTTCTACCGTTTATTGGTACCAGATGGAGCCGCATCAGCCATTTCCACCGATGTTGAAGCCGCATCATAGAATTCCGCTGAGGGTCATTGTTCCTGTTCATTCATCACTGCACCACCATGAGGCACTGCGCGATCCGATATAGTTTTTCTTCATTTATGGCAGTGCTGATCCTGATCATGACAGTCTTCACTGCACGCGGACAAACCATGGTGAAGCAAGGCCGGCCGGTTCCCGGGATATTTTGCATCAGTGAGCAGGAGTCCGATCTTTATAACATGATCAATGAATACCGGCAGAAATCAGGGTTACAGCCCATTCCCCTGTCAAATTCACTGAGTTATGTGGCCATGCTTCATGCCAAGGATCTGTTGCTTTCATTTGATGAACAGGATGAGTGCAATTACCACTCCTGGAGTGCCAACGGATTCTGGAAGCCATTCTGTTATCCTGCAGATGAAAACAAAAAGCAATCCGTATGGGACAAACCCAGGGAGTTGACCCGATATCCAGGCAAGGCTTACGAAATTGTTGTTTGGGAAAATCGTGACGTGACACCTGATTCAGTGATGATGGTTTGGCAAATGGAGGAGTATTTCAACAGTTTTTTATTAAATACCGGCAAATGGCGGGATCAGCAGTGGAAAGCCATTGGTATCGCGCTGCAGGGCAACTATGCCTGTGCCTGGTTTGGGCTGGAACCTGACCCGGAAGGCCCACCTGTGATCTGCGGCCAGGAACGTCCAAAGCCGCCGGCAGACACCCTACCGGTTGCAAAAAACACCACCAGGGAACCGATACCCGCTCCGCTACCGGTGCAAAAACCCGGTGCAACCACGGCGCCCTACCCCGTCACGGGTCAATGGTATATCATCGTGAGAACAGACCTTGGCCGGCAGGCAGCGTTGAATTTTGCAGAAGATTTGAAAACCAAGGGGTATCCTGAGGCGACAGTTTTAACGGGTGGAGGTAAGATCAGGATTTCCGCATTTGGGCCTGCAGAGAAACCCGCTGCATCTGCAAAACTTAAAGAAATAAAGAAAAGTTTTCCGGACGCCTGGCTCCTCAGGCAGTGATCCGGATCATTTCACCTTATCGGCCACACACCGGAAACCAACCGTCGAATTACGGTCAAGGCCCGGGGAGACCAGCAACAGCAATTCAGGATGATCGGCCGGCAACATACCACCCGTCACATACCAGATGCTTTCGGTAGGTGCATAATGGCTTCCCCCCCTGATCATCGTGAAAAAATAACTGCCGTTATCGTAAAGGTCTCCGGTCATCTGCCAGACATTGCCGATCAGGTCCATTACACCGAACGGACTAACCCCTTCAGGAAACTGATTGACTGGTGTAGTTTTGTTGAGGCCGCTGTTGCATTTCAAAGAATCGGGTTCATTGCCCCATGGAAATTTTCGCATGTCAGTCCCCTGGGCGGCATATTGCCACTCCGCCTCCGAGGGCAGGCGCTTTCCTGCCCACCGGGCATAAGCCATGGCATCCTGCATGGAAACGTAAACCACAGGGTGATACTCCAAGCCGGGAACGATTTGTCCGCCCGCCCAATGAGCCAGAAAATGGGTTGTATCTTCAGGTTCATAACCTGAGGAATCGAGAAATTTTTTAAATTCGATATTGGTGACCGGGTAGCGGTCCATGAAAAAGGTGGGCATCGTGATCGCCGTCGTATCCTCCGATCCCGGAAGTGGTATGAAAGGAGTAAGTGTCCCGGGGGCACGGGCAGTGCAGAATCTGAAGAGACCGCCCGGGATCTCCACCATTCCTTCCGGCGTTGTTTCCGATGCAGATATAAATGGAGATCGTTCAAACCGCACCGGGGTGCCTGTAATGGGCGACAGAATTACTTCATCGATAAGCTTATCACTGAGGAAAAGTTGGACCACGATCTTTGAGGTATTGGCACCAAACAGCGGGAGAAAGGAAATGATTGTATCCTTGACTGGTAAATGGACCGGCTGTTTTTGATAATCAGGATTTCCGCTGGTGATGCTGATCCTGTCACCGAAGTGACAACGAATCCGGATCCGGCCGTCATTCAGATCGGTTTGCAGGTGCTGGCGGAAGCGTGCTATGCATCCCGGATTACCCTCGCGACGGGTCTGAAGCCATTCAGGATCAAAAGGTTCCAGATATGTGGGAATCAGCAAGCTATCCCCTTTCCAGATCGGGGAAACGGGTAAATGGTTCCAAAGGTCGATCCAGCGATATTCGTTGCTTTCTTTTTGACTGTCGGTGGAAAGATCGCTGCCGGAAAGAGTGAAGAGCGCTCCCTTATGCCCTCGGGGATTAAGACTCAGGATGGTGAAAAGCCTTGAATCCTCGTCATGCCACCCATTCACATAGACCGAATCGATGAAAGTCGGCAGAAGCGGAAAGAGGGAACCATTGGTGAACATATGGGTGTTCTCCCTCAGTATCCTCGTGGTTCGTCCCAGGAAGGCAAACTCTTCCCTGATCCAATCGGGCCTTCCGGGCCTCATGGTGTTGATCTCAATCCCGTAACCGTTAAAAAATGCCACGGCGATCTCCCGGTGCAAACGGTCATCGGCCAGTTGCAATACCCTGAAAATGGCGAATCCGGGTTTAATGAACTTGTTCAGGTTCAAGGGAGGGGGCATAACCAGCGCATCATGAACCCTGCCGCTGACGATACCGGGCATATCCCTGGGTATGGCCATCCCCTCACTGTACATGATAATCCCGGGTTTAACCCGGTCGGCGGCGGCCTGCAGTTCCCTGCTCGATGCGCCGCGGGTGTCCAGCACCACTCCATCGGCACCGGTCTCACGAAGCAACTGTTCCATGCCGGTCAGATGATCTTCCTTTCGGGTGCCTTCATCCCAGGGATTGTATGAGATAAAATACCTCTTCCCTTTCTGATGTGCCATCCTGACCTGATTTCTCAATTCAGGGATCCCACCGGGCAGATCACGGTACATATCCCATTGATTTCGCGGATCCAGTCCAAGCCGGGGCCATGTTGGCCATAAAGTAAAAATATCGTAACCCCCTGTCAGATCATCGTATTCAAACAATGATTCGTAAAAAGTATGGCGTTGGGCGAGGAAATCATAATATTTTTTGTCCCAGGCGAACTGCAGGAGCATCAGGTAACTATGCTTCATCCACGCCAGATCACCCCGGCGAAAGAGGGAATCGTCGAATTGAGGCAGATCAAACAGCCACCTATCCTGAAAGAACAGCTTTAATCCCTTGTGCCAGTCACCATGATACACATCTGCCATCATGGCATACTCCACCCATCCACCCGGCTGCAGGGTCACTTTCCAGCGGTCGATGGAAGAACGCTCCTTATCCCGGTCGATCCGACGGGTCATGGCAACCAACCGCAGGGTGTCATTCAGCGGAATATCACAGTATCCCATATGCCAGGCATTATCTGGCAACACTACTCCGACAGGTGCATGGCCTGGCCGGTGCAATTTTGACCGGCACAGATAACCCGGCCACTCTTTGGATCCGGAAGCAGAAATCCAGACCCATTCAGGCCGTTGTCCAAAGGGAACCACGTTTTCCAACTGGTGCGACACACTGTCATGATTGAAAAACCGCAACAAAAGACGCAGCCCATTTCTAAATCCCGTATCGGAGGTAACCTGAAGCCGGATCGCTGACTGTAAAAAATGGATCGTAGTATCGTTTTGATACACTGAACGGTACACCCGGTCAACCGAAACTGAGTCGAGCAGGAGGGTGAGCAGTGGTATCTCTCCTTTCAGTCCTGCAGAAACTTCATGCTCCAACACTACCCGGTCGATTGCAAAAGGCCGGAACTGATTCCTGACGAGGTAACGCAGGGATTGGCCCTGGGCTGTCATGAAGATGGTGATAAGCAGAAGCAGGGCAGCAGTCACTGAGTGAAAAGGGCGGTTCATAGTTTTCCGTAAAAGAGGTCGCGTTGGGCAAAAGCATGTTCATGTTCCAGTAACCACTTCTTTCTCTTCAATCCGCCGCGGTATCCAACGAGACGACCGTTGGAGCCTATGACCCGGTGGCATGGTACGATCACTGAGACCGGGTTGCGGCTATTGGCGCCCCCGACGGCCCGGAATGCCTTTTCATTGCCGGTCAGCCGGGCCAGTTCATGGTATGTGATGGTTTCTCCGTAAGGAATTTTCATCAATTCCTTCCATACCTTCAACTGAAATGCCGAACCGGCGAGGTCCAGGTTGACATCAAAAACCATCCTGGTACCACTGAAGTATTCATCCAACTGGGAGATACAGGGTTTTAAGGCATGCGGCACCTGGCGGATCCTGACACGGAACGGCAGAAAAGTCAGCGAACGGATCCCTCGTGAAGAGGCGACTACCTCGAGGTATCCCACCGGTGATCTCATAAATGCCCTTGCAAACGATTGCATATCAATTCGTTTTAGTTTTTTTAAGACGACGGGAAAACAACAGCATGATGATCCCGAACAGGAGCATTCCGGTTCCTGACCATACATTTATGTTGATCCCGAGAGACGGTCGGTACATCTCTTCGTTGCCGCCGGTGGCCAGGCCAAAAAGGGCCAATAAAAGACCCAGGATAGTGAACATCAGGCCAATCGGAAACTTTATATCTAAACCCATGGTTGTTAAATTTCGTGATTTTTCACTGTATTATTTACCAGAAAAGAACAGTAAGGACAAGGGCTATGAGTAAAACTACGATAGCCAGCGTGGAACTGCGCTTATGCCAGGGCAGATGGGTTTCGATATGCCGCGGCGTAAGGGAATAGACCAGTCCCGTGAGTTCCTCATCCGTTTTGATTTTCCGCGTGACAAAGGAGAGCACGATCGTGATCATTGCACTGGCAGTAAAGGCATAGATGGCGGTCCAGAAATTCTGTGCCATCTCTACCGGGTAGGTATGTAAGACCATCAGCCATCCTCCCTTCACCAGGGTATCGGCACCGGCCGGAGCAGTTATTCCATGGTGAAAGAGAGCGATGAGAAATCCGGCCAGCAGGCCGGTGAAGGCTGCATGACCCGTTGTACGTTTCCAGAACATTCCAAGAAAGATCACAGCGAAAAGCGGCGCATTGATCATCGAGAAGATAGTTTGGAGGAAATCCATGATATTTCCGAAAAGGCTGGCCAGATAAGCAGCGGCGATGCTGGTCAGCACACCGAATATCGTAGCAAGGCGGCCCACCTTCAGATAATGGCGTTCGTCAGCAATCTTGTTTCCGGTAGCAGGACGGATATAACTCTGATAGATATCGTAAGTCCATACCGTGTTAAACGCCGAAACATTTCCAGCCATTCCCGACATAAAACTGGCCAACAGGGCGGTAATGCCCAAGCCCAGCACCCCTGCCGGGAGGTACTGTTTCAGCAACATGATGATGGTATAATCATAAATCGGCTGGCCTGCTTCATTCTGTGGAAGCTCGAAACCTTTTTCAGGGGTGTTCATCAGCACCAGGGCGATGATGCCCGGGATGATGATCAGGAACGGGATGAGCATCTTGGGGATAGCACCAATGAGAGGAGTATTCCGCGCTGCTGCGGGTGATTCGGCCGACATGGCACGTTGAACGATCAGGAAATTGGTACACCAGTATCCGAAGGATAAAACAAAACCAAGTCCGGCAAAAATACCATACCACTCCACACCCATCGGATTGGCGGAGGCCGAACCGGTATATTTCCAGGTGGTGATCCAGGTATCGGCGGCATACCCTTTTTCCGTCACGATCGGAGCCAACTGCTCCTGAAGGCCTCCCCAGCCTCCGACATCCTGAAGACTAAGCACCACAACCGGCAGGAGACCAATTATGATGATGAAGAACTGGAGCACTTCGTTGTAAATGGCGGAGGATAAACCTCCCAGATAAGTGTAAGCGAGCACGATGGCACCCGAGAGTACCAGGCTCAGGTGAAAATTCCAATCCAGAACCTTCTCCATCAGGATAGCCAGGGCGTACATCGAAATTCCGGAGGCCAGTACCGTCATCAGCGCGAAAAGAATGGCATTCAGGCCCCGGGTTTTTTCATCATAACGAAGTTTCAGATACTCCGGCACGCTTCGCGCTTTGGAACCGTAATAAAAGGGCATCATGAAGAGTGCCAGGAATACCATCGCCGGAATAGCCCCGATCCAGTAGAAATGGGTTGTCAGCATCCCGTATTTGACCCCGGAACCGGTCATACCCATCACCTCGAGCGCTCCAAGGTTGGTGGAGATAAAAGCCAGTCCGGCCACCCAAGCAGGCATGGCACGACCGGCTTCCAGAAATGCGGTGGCATCCTTCATATAGCGTTTCAGTGCCCAGCCAATTCCGAGGACAAAGACAAAATATACCACCATTACGGTGTAATCAATCCAGCTTAGGGCAAAACCAGTGTTCTCCATCAGTTATTTCTTTGATGATAACCAAGCAAATATAATGAATTGATTAACCCATGTACATCAGAAGGCGGAAATTGTAAAAATGGGTAACTTTGCCCCCTGATCTTGTAAAAAACTACCCTTGAAAACCAGTGCCTTCATTATTTTCTTCTCAATCGTCTTTACCGTCTACGGTCTGATCAATACCTATATTTTTATCCGCGGCCTTCAGGCCATACCGGTAGGTTCCTGCTGGCGTCCATGGTATATCTGGAGTTTCTGGATTATTGTATCCATGTTCCTGTTCGCAAGAATTCTGGAGCAGGTTTATCCTTCGGCGCTGACGGCCGTCGTTACATGGATAGGGTCATTCTGGCTGGCATTCCTCCTCTATTTTATTCTCGCTGCAATAGTGATCGATCTCGCCAGGCTGCTGAACCATCTCACCGGGATTTTCCCGGCTGCATTTTATGCAGACTATTCGAAAACCAAAGTAATTGCCCTGTTGGCAATCATTGGAGTAACCACGTTGATAGTCGCAACAGGCTATATTAACGCCCGGACGCCGAAAACAAGGGAACTGAACCTGCATATTGACAAATCTGTTCCGGGAGAAAAAACCCTGCGGATCGTCATGGCTTCCGATATCCATATGGGTACGCTCATCGCACGCAATAAGACGAACAAACTCGTAAGCAGCATAAATCAATTGAAACCCGATATCATCCTTTTTGCCGGCGATATTGTCGATGAAGATCTAGCCCCGGTCATAAAATACAACCTCGGTGCAAACCTCATGCAACTGAAGGCAAACCTGGGCGTCTACGCCATTCCCGGCAACCATGAATATATCGGAGGTGCTGAACCTGCCATTCGCTATCTGAAAGATCATGGGGTAACTGTACTGCGCGATTCAGTCCTGCTGGTGGATAACCGATTCTGGCTGGTGGGAAGGGATGACAGGGACAAGCCCAGGTTCAGCGGAAAAACCCGCAAAGAGCTGGAGGTGGTTATGGCTCCGGTGGACCACAACCTGCCGGTCATCCTGATGGACCATCAACCATTCAATCTGGAAAAGTCGGCCACACTCGGTGTTGACCTGCAACTTTCAGGTCATACCCATCATGGCCAGCTATGGCCGCTGAACTATATTACCTCCGCCATCTATGAGGTAAGTACCGGTTACAAAAAGATTGACCGTACACATATTTATGTCTCCAGTGGTTTTGGTACCTGGGGCCCACCAATCCGACTGGGTAGCCATTCGGAAATCGTTGTGATAAATCTTACGTTTAACTGATAAGTATAAAATCATTGTAATATAACTTTTTAATTTCATGAGAATAAGGAAAAAAATCCTGATACCCGCCGGAATAATCCTGCTCATTCTTGCCGTTATTTTCGGGATCAGGTTTTTCCGGAAAACCGAAAGCCTGGTTCTTCCGCCGCCTCCGCCTCCGGTGTCTGTTGCCTATCATATTCCACTTCATGGAATGGAGGTAATTACGGGAACCGTTCAGGCGAACCAGAATCTCTCCACCATCCTTTCGGGGCATGTTTCACCCGCCATCATCGACCGGATAGCAAAAACAACCCGTGAAACCTTCGATGTCAGGAAGATCAAGACCGGAAACCGGATAGCGTGGATCGTCACCAGTGACTCTCTAAAGCAAACCCGGTATTTTATCTACGAAATTAACCCCATTGATTTCATAGTTTACGATTTCACCGATTCTGTCAGGGTTTATTCTGATAAAAAGAAAGTGACCTATACCATCAAAACGGATTCCGGAACCATTACCTCATCCTTGTGGAACTGTTTTGTGGAGAATAACCTGGATGTGGGGCTCGCTCTGGCATTATCGGATGTATATGCATGGACTATAGATTTTTACGGACTGCAAAAAGGGGATAGTTTCACGGTAATCTATGAAGAGGTGTCGGTGGAAGAGAAGATAATCCGTGTTGACAAGATCCTTGCCGGCCGGTTTAAACATAACGGGAAGGACTTTTATGCCTATCGTTTCGACCAGGAAGGCAAGGGCGACTATTTCGATGAGAGCGGACAGAGTTTGCAGCGCGCATTTCTGAAGGCACCATTGAAGTTTTCGAGGATCAGTTCCCGTTTTTCAAAATCCCGAATGCATCCTATCCTTAGAATTGCCAGGCCCCATTTCGGAGTGGATTATTCTGCTCCCAAGGGCACACCGGTAGTTGCCCTCGGAAACGGCAGGGTACTGGAAGTCAAGTATAAAGGTGGTTATGGTAAATTCATCAGCATCCGGCATAATTCTGTTTACACCACAACGTATGCCCACCTTTCAGGTTATGCCAAAGGGATAAAACCGGGAGTGAATGTTTCGCAGGGACAGGTGATCGGGTATGTCGGGTCCACCGGACTATCCACAGGCCCCCATCTTGATTTCAGGGTTTATAAAAACGGAGCGCCGACTGATCCGTTGCGGCTTGAATCCCCGCCAGCCAAACCGGTCGATCCTGCGGGTCTGGAAAAATTCCGCATGTTGGTATTGAAAATGGATTCGACCCTCCGGAAAACATGATTTCCTTTGAATCAGATTCTTTTAGCCTGTTTACGCTGCACGATAATCATTCCGGTGAGCATCAGACAACATCCGGCAAACATCCTCAGGGTCATGGTTTCATGAAGGATGAGCCAGCCTCCCAATACGGCAAAAACTGCTTCCAGGCTTAAAATAATCGATGCATACGCCGGATGTGCAGTCTGCTGGGCCACTACCTGTAGCGTATACGCAACCCCCACTGAAAGAACCCCGCCATAAGCAATAGGCAGCCATGCTGCCCATATCGAACTGATGGTTACTGGTTCAAATGCAGCAGCGATGACCAAATTGAGCAACGCTGTGATGAAGAACTGGATGATGGCCAGCAAGAAGGAGTCCATTAATGGAGATAGCCAGGCGATCATGAGTACATGGAAAGTAAACAATACGGCACACCATAATACCAGGCGATCACCCTCGTCCAGGTGAAATCCCTCTGTCATCGAAAGCAGATAGAGGCCAATCACGGATAGGCCGGCCCCAATCCATAGAAAAACATTGGAGCGCTGACCGAAAAAGAGACCGGCCACCGGCACCAGTACCACATAAAGGCCAGTGATGAATCCTGCCTTCCCTGCAGTGGTGGTCTGAAGACCCAATTGCTGAAAAGAAACACCACCAAACAGAAGCAAGCCTGTTAGCACCGAACCTGCCAGTAATTTTCCGCGTGAATGACCTGCTGAAAGGCAGATGAGTTTCCTGCCACTGATTACTCGCCGATAAAGAAAGGGAACGAGCACCAGTGCCCCCAGCGTGAACCGAACCCCATTATAAGTGAATGGGCCCACATAATCCATTCCAACCCGTTGGGCAACGAAGGCAAAACCCCAGATCACGGCAGCCAGTAACAAAATAAGGTCCGAAGACAAGGCGGAATGCTTCATCAGGATGGATTAAAATAATCAGTCAGATCATTCAATCGTGATTTCATCCGCGAATATCCAGGCTTTGCCCCCTGCACCAAGGTGCCATTCAGGACAAATGCCCCGGTTGCGGGCATGCACTTTGATATAACGGGCATTCTGCACCCCGAAAGAGGCAGTAAATTCGTGAACGACACTTCCGGGTTCTTTCTCATCCACTGGATTTGAAAGGGTGGCTATGTGACGAAAAAACTGGTTGTCATCCGAAAAGTATACCGTCACTTCAACTGGCATAAAGATCCATGAATTCTGATCCTGAAGACAACCTAACGATATCTTTTTCAATGGCTGGAGAGTTCCAAGGTCTACCAAAACTTCAATATCATTTCCTTCATAGCCCTGCCAGCTTCCTGTCCTGAAGTTCTCTCCTCCCCTTTTAAAATCGATCAGGGCAAGATCTCCTCCTGCAGAATATTGGTTGGCATATTGTGTATGTATAGTAATCCGCCGGTTTTTCGGAATCCGGATAAAACTGGCTTCTATCATCTGACTGGCCGGCGATTCCTGTCCTATTGCAAATGCCCTGATGGTCGTCGATTTTCGCAACAAAAATGGTTTCCGGTAGGGATCCGACCGTTGCTTTGGGACTTCACTATTGAACCCATAATGGATATTCATACCTGGTATGGCGGTAACCATCGCTGCTACAGTGGAATCCATAAAAGTATGGTCGCCCTGGAAGAAGGCCGGAACCGGTGTGATGGGATAATCCCTGATATAGGATTCCGGCATTGATGTCAGGTTGGTTCCCCATGCTTTGTTAGGCTCGTGACCCATGTTGAACACCAGTAGCCCTCCCTGCATGATCTCGTCATGGGTGATATAAGAGCGTACCACTGGTTTGCCATTCAAGGATACGGACTGAATGTAATAGTTAACGTCACTCACGTTATTGGCCCTGACAATGAATTTCTTACCGTTTTCTAATGATATAGTGGCCTCGGGGAAAACCGGTGTTCCAAGGATGTATATTCCTGATGCCGGATTGACGGGATAGAATCCAAGAGCGCTGAAGATGTACCATGCCGACATCTGACCACAATCCTCGTTGCCTATCAAACCATCGGGAGTATTCTTATAAAAATCCCTGCAGATCCGGTGGACAAGTTCCTGTGTTTTCCATGGTGAACCGGAGAAGTTATACAAATAGGCCATATGATGGCTTGGTTCGTTCCCGTGGGCGTATTGACCAATCAAACCGGTTATATCAGCCTGGTCCCTGCCGGTTGTTTTGGAATCAGCGCTGAAGAGGTTATCCAAATGGTTGGTAAACTCTTCCCGACCACCCATCATCATGATCAGTCCATTGACATCCTGAGGAACATAAAAACTATATTGCCAGGCATTTGCCTCAGTGTAGTTAAAGTTGACTTCAGCCGGATCAAACGGTGAAAACCAAGTTTCGTTGGATTTTGCCCGCATGAATCTTGTGATTCGGTCATAGACGTTTTTATAATTCTGTGCCCTGCGGATAAAGGTCTTATAGTCTTCCTGGCGACCCAATGATTTGGCCATCATGGCAATACACCAGTCGTCAAAAGCGTACTCCAGAGTTTTGGATACCGATTCCCCTTCTTTATCTGCCGGTATATAGCCTTTTGATTTATAATATTTTAATCCCAGATGATCCTGGTTGGCGCTGTGTTTCATGGCTTCCAGGGCAAGATCACCATCATAACCGCGTATTCCTTTCAGCCAGGCATCTGCAATTACCGGAACAGCATGATATCCAATCATACAGCCGGTCTCATTCCCTGATAGTTCCCAGACTGGCAACATACCTCCCTCTTTATATTGCCGGAGGAAAGTACGGATGAAATCGGCGGTTCGTTTGCGGTCGATAATGGTGTAAAGTGGATGGGCTGCCCGGTATGTATCCCAAAGCGAAAACACCGTGTAATAATCAAAGCTGTCGGCCCTGTGAACCTGAAGGTCGCGGCCACGGTATTTACCATCAGCATCACTATAAATATTCGGCTGTAACATCGTATGGTACAGCGCTGTATTGAATATAACCTGTTGATCATGGGTACCTCCTTTCACACTGATCCTGCCCAGTTCACTCTCCCATAATTGCCGGGCCTTCTCCCTGATCCCGTCAAAATCCCAATCCGGAATACCTGACATGAGGTTCAGCCTGGCACCCTCAATACTGACTGCAGAAATGCCCACTTTGATCAGGATTTTCTTACCCGGTGCCCCCTGAAAACTGAAAGTACCACGCAGGTCATCTCCGGCGGCTTCCCTGAGATTGGTTACTACTTCCCCCTGCCGGCTAATGTTCCATCCGGTAAAAGGCTCCGAAAACTTCATCACAAAATATACCATCTGTTTTTCAGCCCAGGCTTTGGAAATCCTGAATCCTTCAATTTCATCCGTTCCGACCACCTTAATTCCTGATTCCAGTACCTTATCCCTATGCTTCAGGTCAAGATATACACCAACTTCTTTTTCAGTATTATAGGTGTATTGATGAAATCCGCATCTCAGGGAGGCAGTCAACTCCACCGAAATATCCTCCTGTGGCAATGCCACCCGGTAGTATCCTGGCTGAGCTACTTCATCCACCTTCCGGAATGGCTGAGCGAAAGGTTCACCGGTCAACTTACGTTGCCCGACAAATGGCATAAGCAGGATATCTCCGTAATCGGAACAGCCGGTCCCGCTGAGGTGGGTATGGCTGAAACCGTAAACGATGCTATCTGTGCCATGATAAGCCGAACATCCATCCCAGCCGTCCAGGCGGGTATCGGGGCTCAGTTGCACCATACCGAACGGCACTGTAGCCCCGGGATAAGTATGACCATGACCTCCGGTGCCAATGAAAGGATTAACCAGATTGGTCTGAAGATCGGCCGGCGACTGTTGGGCATGCACGGCGGGGATAAGGAGCAAACAACCCATCACCGGAAATCCGAGGATTCCTGTCAGGACACGAGAAAGAAAGGTGTTCATGTACATGTTTTTTAATAGGAATCAACCAGGCTGCGGATCAGGATCTTATCCGACATTTTCGGGTCGGTCTTTTCAGTTTTAAATATGACCTCTTTGGATTCATTGGGAAGGAGATCAAAATAATTCACCGAAAAATCTCCTTCCTGTGCAGAGGAGAGCCAAAGGTTTTTTACCAGTTTTTCACTGAACAGGGTTATTTTGTATCCGGAAGGATGCGATGTTACCGTTTTAACGACAGCAGGAACAGGCAGGTTCAAATGACGTGGGGATGTAAAATAGAGAAGGTTCCTGATCTGAATCCCCGACATATGGCCCTTGTAAGTGACCAGCAGGAAAACCCCTGAAGTATCAAGGTTTTTCAGCAAAGCTGTCTGAAGGGTATCATAATAGACAAAGGAACTATTTCCCGGAATTTCAACGTTAAACCCCTCATCTGAATACATATTTCCATCAAAATCAATCAGTTTAACGGTCATTAACCCTCCATGGGGCCGCCAGTCGTCATTGGCAATAAAAACCTTAACCCTTCCTTCTTCCAGTACCGGAGAGATCATCAACAGGTCATAGGCCTCCGGAAGGTGGTGAAACAGGGCTTTCTTCTTCCCCTTGCTGTCGCGGGCTGACCAGGAAACCACGGGCCAACAGTCATTCAACTGCCAGAAAAGGGTACCCATGCAATAGGGCTGATGTCGACGATGGGCTTCGATGGCACCGATGACACCCCTGGCTTGAAGTAGTTGACTCACATAAACATACGATTCAAAATCCTTCGGTTTTTTATAGTCCCGCAGCAGATGGGTATCGATAATTTCAAATCCCCTGGCGTGTTTCTGATGCGCTTTCATGACCGCAGAACCCAGTTTGCGGTCTTCAGGACGGGTAAAACTCTTTATTGTGGAAATATCGGGAAAGGACTGAAAACCGAATTCCGACATAAACCTGCCAACCTTCTGATTATATGCGGTTAAGTTTTCATCTCCCCACCAGATACCCCAATAGTGTGAATCGCCTTCGGTCAGGCTCTCCGGACGACCCCAGCCATGCAATGGAGAGGTGGGAATATAGGCCCGTGCCGTATCAAATCTTTTTACTGCGTTAGGAAGTACTACCGTGAAAAGCATCCGGTAGTCGCGATAAATCTCCGCGGAATCCTCAGGGGAGATATTGTATTGCTTTTGCCATCCCCAGTTTTTCCATCCCTCATCGATCTCATTGTTGCCGCACCAGAGTGCAAGACAGGGATGATGCCGTAACCGGACGATGTTTTGAATGGCTTCCGTTCTCGCGTTGTCGATAAATTCTTCTGATCCGGGATACATGGCATTGGCAAACATGAAATCCTGCCATACAAGAATTCCGTATTCATCGCACAGGTCATAGAAAATATCATGCTCATAGATCCCGCCTCCCCAAACCCTTAACATATTCATATTGGCGCTTCTGACATCCTGTAGAAGCGATCGGTAATCGGCATCCGTCACCCTGGGAAGGAAGTTGTCCTGCGGAATGTAATTAGCCCCTTTGGCAAACAAGGGTTTATCATTTACTAAAAACCAGAACGATTTACCGAGGGAGTCGGGTTCCTGCACGAGTTCGATGGTTCTCAGTCCGATACGTTGTGTTCCTTTACCAACCAGACGGTTGTTGAACCAAAGCTCGTAACCGAAGTTATAAAGATTCTGCTCGCCCATACCAAATGGCCACCACCGTTTAGGTTTCGGAATGGCAAAATCACCCCGGATCACATTGGGTCCCTGTACCAGGTTGACAGACTGCCGCAATATCTCCGTTGTATCAATGAAGAGACGGATCTCTGCCGGATCATCCAGTTCGGCAAACATGGTGAACTGGGCAGCCATGGTGGCCAGGGTGTCGGTAAGTTGTTTCTGGATAAACTGCACCCCAAGGAATTTCACCCCCTGCCATTCCCGGATATATATCGGACGCCATATTCCGCTCGTCAGATAGGTTGGGCCCCAATCCCATCCGAAATGATATCCGGCTTTCCGGGCAACAACCTTTTCATCACCGGGGAGTTCGTGGGGCAGTTTCCGGTATTCACCCTGAACATGTGGTTTCACGGCAGGAAACTGTATCCTCAGCGTATTGGGGCCAATATGCAAAAACCGCTTGATCTCACTGTAATACTCCCGAAACATATTGTTGGTCACCAGGATCAGGGAATCATTCAGGTAAACATTGGCATAAGTATCTATTCCTTTGCAAACCAACTCAATGTGACGCCAGGCAAATTTATCCTCTTCATAATAGAAAGTCTTCATATATTCCCATCCCACATCACTGATCCACTGTAATTTATCTTCATTGACACCATCGTATGGATCTGGAATAGCCTTATTGCGGAGCAGATCCAGGTGCACCACACCGGGAACCCTGGCAGGCAACCAATCTTTGGTTCCGGCCCGGCGGAACTTCCATTCACCCGTCAGGTCGACAATATTTACATCCTGGGACATCAGTGGCAGGATCATCCAACATACAGAAACCGTGAACAGTAGAAGAGACCGTAATATCATCTGCATACAATTTTGGCAAAGATAGCAAAATTCAGGTTTTCAGAAGGCTGTGTTGCCCGTCACGCCATATCACCCGGCATCCGCAGGCCCGAGGTGCAAACAGGAAAAGACACCTGAGAGCGCCTCAGGGGTCTCCGAGAGGACAAATAACCGGTCGTTTGGTTCGATGACAGTACTTCCGGTAGGGGTAATAAACTTATTATTTCGCTGAATGAATGAGATCAGGGTGGTATTGGGGAGACCTAGCTGGACGATTTGTCTGCCCACCACTGAACAATCGGGAGGGACAACGATCTCAGTCAACAGTGATTTGATCGTGTCAGTGAATTCCCGGTCAACCACGGTCCGCTGTTTCAGTTTTTCCGGCAGGATCAGCCCGAGCCACCGGGCCACGACGGGCAGGGTGGTACCCTGAATGATCACCGATGTCAGGGAGATGAAAAACACGATGTTGAAGATCATATCGGCTTTGTCTGCACCGGCAATCAATGGGTACGTGGCAAAAACGATTGGTACGGCGCCCCGCAACCCGACCCAGGAGATAAACCATCGGTTCCGAGGCCGTGTATGAAACCATAACAATGAAATCCAAACACTTACCGGTCTGGCAATGATGATCAGGAATATAGAGATCATAAGGCCGACACCAACTACCGGTAAAATATTACTGGGTGTGACCAGCAACCCAAGGGTCAGAAACAGGACAATCTGCATAAGCCAGGCAAAACTATCAAACGATTTGAGTATCTTTTTTTTATGGATCAAATCATGATTTCCAAGGATAATACCGAAAAGATAAATGGCCAGAAAGCCGTTTCCGCCGAAAAAGTCGGTCACGGAAAACACGAAAAGCATCATGGCGATCACCAATACAATATACAGCCCTTCATAATCAAGTTTTATTTTATTGATGATCAAAATCCCGGCCCTGCCAAGAATAAAACCAGCCAGGGCACCAAGGAACAACTGCTTGAGAAACAAGGGTACCAGCGTCCATATCCCCGCATCCTGATGGATGACCAGCCCGGTAAACCCGATCGTCAGTATATAAGCCATCGGATCGTTACTACCGCTCTCCAGCTCGAGAATCGAACGCAGGTTTCCCTTCAGTGCAAGGCTTTTCGATCGCAGAATGGAAAAGACTGCTGCCGAATCAGTGGATGACACTATAGAGCCCAGGAGCAACCCTTCCAGTAATGAAAAATCGGTCACTGCCCAGACAAATAAACCCACCAGGGAGGCTGTCAGCAGCACACCAAGTGTTGACAGTGAGACACCATGCCACAGTACCGGCCTGACTGAAGGCCAGCCGGTATCGAGCCCACCTGAAAAAAGGATAAAATTGAGGGCGATGATACCGATAAACTGGGCAGTTTTAGGGTTATCGAACTGAATCTTGCCTATTCCCTCCGATCCGGCGAGCATGCCGATCCCGATAAAGAAAATCAATACAGGAACGCCGATGCGGTAGGATGTTTTCCCGGCAATCAGCGAGATAAACAAAAGGATGGAACCAACCAGGAGGATATTCTCGGTGGATAGCGTCATAGGCGGGATAAAAATAGAAAAAAAACAGACATGCCAGCAAATCTTTCTGCTATTGGTAGCCGGGGAAACTACTAAAATCCTATTTTTACGGTTTGTTGCGACCTGTTCAATCAGCTTCCGGATAAACTACCCGACATGAAACCGATTAATCATCCACAAAATAACATCATCACCGGAGATAAACATATCGATGTCGTGCTGCAGCCTGTCGCCGAGGTTGCCCGATACCTGTGGGAAAAGGGATGGGCAGAGCGGAATGGGGGCAATATTTCAGTCAGGGTATCCGCTCCCGGGCAACCGGCATTTGAATTTCCGGCATTCCCGGGCCTGAGCGTGGATCTGCCCTCTCCCCTTCCCGGCCTTTCCGGTGAAGTTTTTTATACGACCAGCACCGGGAAGCGCATGCGGGATGTAGCCAAGGACCCGATGACCAACGGTAGTTTCCTGAAGATCGGTCCCGGAGGTCAATACTATATATTGCTTACTGATCCCTGTGTCCCGCCGACATCAGAATTGCCTTCCCACCTGGCCATTCACCGGTTTCTTTCGGAGAAAGGAAACAACCGGAGTGTCGTGATCCATACCCATCCCACCGAACTGATCGCCCTTTCACATCATGCCCCTTTTCTAAAACCCGGCGTGCTTTCACGGTTATTGTGGTCCATGATCCCTGAAACCAGGGTCTTTGCCCCCAGGGGAATCGGAATCGTACCCTACCAACTTACCGGATCACAGGAACTCGCCGGTGAAACCCTGAAGGCACTCGAAAAACATGACGCGGTACTCTGGGAGAAACATGGTGTTCTGGCCGTAGGAAATGATGTGCACGAATGTTTCGATATGATAGATATACTTTCTAAATCAGCCATGATCTACATTCAGGCCCGGATGGCTGGTTTCATTCCTGACGGACTGACTGAAGACCAGTTGCAGGAGTTGGCCCATGCCTTCAAAATTTATTAATGCGGATAAAAAAGCTTGCCAGACATCAATAGTATCCACCCGAAAAGCCCCCCCATGGAACTCAAAGCGCTGAAAAAGGAATTTTTTGAACTCTACGGAACAACTTCAGAAGAGCCACGTATTTTCTTTGCTCCCGGAAGGATCAACCTTATCGGGGAACATACCGATTATAACGGAGGCTTCGTTTTGCCCTGTGCACTGCAATATGGCACCTATCTCATTATCAGGAAAAACCCTGACCACATAGTGCGGCTGGCCAGCCGGAATGTCGATCTCAGGGGTGACTTCCCGCTGGAAGATATACCGAAAAAAATTGAAGGTTCATGGACGAATTACCCAATGGGCATTTTTGACCAGTTTTTGCAGCGAAAGATCGCGCTGACCGGCTTTGATATGCTTTACGCCGGAGATATCCCGCAGGAAGCAGGCCTCTCCTCCTCTGCATCCATTGAGATGGTGACAGCATACGCGGTTACGGTGTTGTTGAATGCCGCTGATCTGGAGATGACCGACTTGATCTATATGTCAAAAAGGGCTGAAAATGAATTTGTCGGATTGAACTGCGGCATCATGGACATGTTTGCCATCGGCATGGGAAAAAAAGACCATGCCCTGTTTCTCAACTGCAATACGCTGGAATATAAAAATGTCCCGCTGATCCTGAAAGACTACCGGCTGATCATCATCAACACCAATAAAAGAAGGGAATTGACCGGATCGGCATACAATGAACGCGTGGCAGAATGTCAGCTTGCCGTAACTTACCTGAGTCGCCTTACCACCCTTTCCAGACTCAGCGAGATAGGGTTCATGCATTTCTTCAAGATCCAGGATCAGATCCCTGATCCGGTGGTCAGGCGCCGTGCAAGGCATGTTATATCGGAAAACCAGCGGGTGCTGAATTCGATCCCTTTGCTGCTCAGGAGCGACCTGATGCAGTTCGGTTCGCTGATGAATTCCTCCCACGAATCATTGCGTGATAATTACGAAGTGACCGGGCCGGAGCTGGATGCCCTGGTCGATGCCGCGTGGAATGTCAACGGCTGCGTGGGCGCCAGGATGACCGGTGCGGGTTTCGGCGGATGCACCGTCAACCTCGTGGCTGAAGAGGCAGTGGACAGATTTATCGAACAAGTTGGCAATGAATATTATAGTAAAACCGGTCTTCACCCTTCCTTCTATCATGCCGAAACATCCGACGGTGTAAAGGAGATCAAAAAAGACTAAACCATCAAAAAAAATTTGGATATGGGCCATCACAAAGAAAAACCGGAGCATAAAGACAAACACAGGAAGGATAAAGATTCCGGAGCTGAAAAGCCTGCAGGCGGCTCCCGTCCGGTCGATCCGGAAGATGAAGGGAATAATAAGCTGCCCTCCCATTTCTATGAGGAGGAGTTGGCCAAACTGCAGATTGAACTCGTAAAGTTACAGGAGTGGATTAAATACAAAGGGTTGCGAGTGGTGGTAATATTTGAAGGGAGGGATGCTGCGGGCAAAGGAGGCGCCATCAAACGCATCACCGAAACACTGAACCCGCGTATCTGCCGCGTGGTGGCCCTGGGTATTCCCACCGAGAAGGAGAAAACGCAATGGTATTTTCAACGCTATGCAGCGCATCTGCCGGCTGCGGGCGAGATGGTACTGTTTGACCGCAGTTGGTACAACCGTGCCGGGGTTGAACGTGTGATGGGATTCTGTTCGGAGGAGGAATACTGGGATTTCCTCCGGTCATGCCCCAATTTTGAAACCATGTTGATCCGTTCGGGGGTCATCCTGATCAAATATTGGTTTTCTGTAAGCGACAAAGAACAGGAAAAGAGATTCCGGCAACGTATTGCCGATCCGACCCGTCGTTGGAAAATCAGCCCCATGGATGTGGAATCCCGGTCGAAATGGGTGGAGTATTCGAAAGCAAAGGACGATATGTTTGCCTATACTGACACCAAGCAATCCCCGTGGTTTGTGGTGGAGGCAGATGATAAGCGCCGTGCCAGGCTGAATTGTATCCATCATCTCCTCAGCATGATACCCTACGAGGAGGTACCGCGCGAACCCATCGTGCTTCCGCCTCTGATCAGGGATAAGTCCTATGTCAGACCGCCAAGGGAAGAGCAGACATACGTACCGCAAGTTTATTGAGCAGAGCAGAAACCGAATGGGTGGTCTTGTGTCACCGCAGGATAGACAACTTGTAAACAGTCGTTTGGGAGTAAATTTCACCGGGTCGGAGGATGGTCGAGGGGAATGCCGGCTGATTGGGTGAATCCGGGAAATGTTGTGTCTCCAGGCACAGTCCATAGTGTTTGTGATAGATCTTTCCCTTCTTTCCTTTGATAGTGCCATCAAGGAAATTTCCAGCATAGAACTGGATCCCCGGTTGGGTCGTTCTGACCTCCAGTTGCCTGCCACTCCGCGGATCATAAAGTTTTGCCGCGGTCGCCAAAGCCCCGGGCTCTTTTTTCAGCACATAATTATGATCGTATCCTCCCGGGACTTTCCCGATCCCGGCACCGATCTGTGGCGAATTATTGAAATCCATCGGGGTATTCCGCACCGGCAGTAGCTTTCCGGTGGGGATCAGTTCATCATTTACCGGGGTATATTTATCCGCCCAAAGGGTAAGATAATGTCCGAGAATATTGGTGTCGGCCTCACTGAGGTTAAAATAGGTGTGGTTGCACAGGTTGACCGGAGTAGCTTTATCCGTTTCCGCTTCAATCTGAATGGTCAGGCAATGATGCTGATCGATGGTATAAACCACCTTCACTTTCAGGTTGCCGGGATATCCCTCCTCTCCATCCGGGCTCGTATATTTCAGTACAAGACCCTGGCGGGCAGAATCGGAAAATTCCTCCGCCTCCCAAACCACTTTGTCAAAACCTTTCAATCCTCCGTGCAATGCATTTTTTCCGTTATTTACAGCGAGTTTGTATGTTTTTCCATCCAGACTGAACTGCCCCCGGGCAATGCGGTTGGCATAACGTCCGACAATGGCGCCAAAATAGGGATTATTGGCAATGTACTGATCCAGGGTATCATAGCCAAGAACTACATCTCCGGCTTTTCCGTTCTTATCGGGAAACTCGATCGAAGTGATGATCCCTCCGTAATTGGTAATGGATACTTTTAACCCACTCTGATTATCAAGGGTATATAAATAAACATCCCGGCCATCCACCCTGCCGAATACCCTCTTTGTTATTTCATTATTCATGTCCTTATTTTGATCAATGTTTCCGATGCTGATAGCTTCTCCCTTTTGTTTGTTATTCTTATCATCAGCTGAGCATCCAAAAATTACCCAAGAAGAAACTATGGCGAGAGAAAAGAACAGACGGTGCATATTTTTAAATCTTTAATGCTGAATGATGAATAGGCTTATTATTATCTGACTGAAAATCATTATCATAATAATATTCCTGCAGGGAAAGACCTTTCGGAAGGTAAAAGTACGCAAAGAGTTCGGAAATGACTGCTATGGCCAGAAAAAATTCTTCCGACCGGCCGCTTACCACCATTGTGGAACGGGGGGTGCCGGTAGCGAAAAAATGTATCTTTGAGCCAATAATCCATCAACCTGAACTAATGAAACCATTCATCCTGCTTACGACAATCCTTTTCTCACTACTGGCCAGCCGTCTCCCGGCACAAGTTTCACCCGCGATCGCCCCCATCAGGCCAACACAAAGCACTGAGGTACCGTTCAACACTTGGTTTGAAAACAGGACCCTTCGGGTTGATTACCTTCTGGGCGGAGATTCGTCTTCCGAAGCAGGTTTTTTCGTGCAGATGAAAGAAGAGCCCTTTTATGGCGGACCGCACCGGAACCTGAATGATCCTTTCGGATATGGCAGTTATCGTTGCGTGGTGAAAGATTCGGCCTCTTCGACTGTCATTTTCACCCGGGGCTTCAACTCCCTTTTTCAGGAATGGAAGGGTACTCCGGAAGCCAGGCTTATGAAGCGGGCCTATCCCATGACCGCCATTCTTCCCTTTCCGAAAAAAACCATCCAATTCCTGGTAGAACGTCGCGAGTTTTCAACCAATCAATTCGTGCCGATCCTCGAAAGATACATCAATCCCGGCGATTACTTCATTATAAGGGAGAAAGTGGCTCCGGTGGAGATCATGCGCATTATGGATAATGGCTCACCTGAAAACCATGTCGATGTTGCTTTTCTGGCAGAGGGTTATACCATTGAGGAGATGGAAAAGTTCAGGGCAGATGCCAGGCGGATGGCCAACTATTTTTTAAGTATGGCACCTTATGATGAGATGGCAGAGCGGTTCAACTTTTATGCGCTCGCTTCTCCCTCCGAAGAGTCAGGGGTGACCAACCCGGGAAAAAGGCATTGGGTCAACACCAACATAAGAAGCAGTTTTTACACCTTTGACATGGAGCGGTACCTGACAACCTCTGAAACCCGCGCCATGTATGACATTGCCGCCAATGTTCCGTATGATATGGTTTTTGTGCTCGTCAACAGCAAACAATATGGCGGTGGCGGGTTCTATAACCATTATGGTCAAAGTACCGTTGACCATCCCCAATCTAACATTGTGGCGCTTCACGAATTCGGACACCAGTTTGCAGGCCTGGCCGACGAATACTACACCTCTGCGGTTACCTATTCCGATTTTTACAATCTTGCCTTCGAACCGTGGGAGCCGAATATCACGACCAACGTCGATTTTCAGTCCAAATGGAAGCATATGATCACCCCGGGAGTTCCCATTCCTACCCCCCGGACCGATGCCTATAAAAACGCCTCCGGGATGTTTGAAGGAGGTGGCTATCTCTCCAAAGGAATGTTCAGTCCTGCCATGGATTGCCGGATGAAAACCAATGAAGCCCCGGGGTTTTGTCCTGTGTGCCAGGAGGCCATCCGGAAAATGATAAGGTTTTATACGGAATAGGAAATGGTGACCATTGATGTGGTCAGAGAGGGATGGAATAGGCAACCATCACTGATCCAGAGATCGGCCGGCCGATGATAAAAGCATCTTCCATGACATCCGTCAGGCCATATTCAAATCCCAGTTTACATTCCAGATCGCCTGGCCCGAGGCGATAACTGAGACCCGCTTCGGTTATCCATCCCATATCCACCTGATTATACCTGCAAAAAGGCATAAAAAAGCGGTATAATGGGCCGGAAAACAATGCGCCGCCGTTGGGAGTGCCCACTGTAAAACCAATCCCGAGTCCGGTTGCGATCCTCCATCCCGCTTTACCGCCGCGAATTGCCCCCCGGCAGGCGATCATCTCCCGGATCCCGGCATAATGCTGCCTGGCATCGCTCCTCCACGTATAACCATCTTCACCGGTAAAACGGACCGCATCGATCCCTTTGCGCTGGTAAAAGAAGGCAGTATGAAGGTATAACCCTTTGCCTAACGCGGACTCCACGAATAAAGCCGCATGCACGGAGCCGGTCGTTTTGGTCAGATCCACCGAATCCAGTAAAAAATCATGGCGATCGATCCGCTCATACTCAGCAATGGCGGTATAATTGATCAGATATCCCGATTGAATACCTAAGCGGTGCTGAGCGGCCAACCCGTTCATCATCAATACAAAAGTCACCATGCATATCCATCGATACATAATTCAGGTTTAAGTGGTGTATGCTGATGGCAAAGTTAATGAAACACTGCTGGTTCAGAACATTTTCCGGTGACTGCCGGTGAAAAAATAATACGATAAAAAATCTGATATTTGACTTACCCGCATGGCAGCATGGTTTTTTTACACTATATTTACATCACCAACCTTAATCAGACATACCATGAGAGCATTGTTAGTTGTCATGCTGCTGGCCTTTACCCACACAGGACTTACCCAGAGCATCACCCGTTATGATTTTGCCGCATCAGCGGGAACCTATCTTTCGCTAAGCGAAGGGATCACCATGCCACTCAGCGGAGGAAATCCTGACGACGGATGGTTCAACGCCATCCCGGTCGGATTTACATTCCATTATATGGGAATTCCTTACACCACTGTGTCTGCTTCTACCAAAGGATGGCTCACTTTCGGGGCCAACATCACCAATGCCGCATACAGTAACCTGCTTGCCTCCGGAGGAACCCGGCCTCTGGTTGCTCCCTTGTGGGATGATCACCATATTCAGCATGATACCAATTTCAGTTATTTTACCAGTGGAACAACCCCGGGGAGGGTTTTCACTGCTCAATGGAGCAATATCAGATGGAGGAACACCGCGACAACCGGCGGGATTTCGTTCCAGGTCAAATTATATGAGCAGAATAGCCGGGTTGAGTTCATTTATCATCAGGAGCCGTGCAGTTTGTGTAGCCCTACCGCCTCTATCGGTATCACGGCAACCGGCACCGGTGCCGGGAACTTCCTGTCACTCAATAACTCCTCGAATGCCCCGGTTGTGAGCTCCGTGACCGAAACCACCAGCATTTCTGCCAAACCCGCTGAAGGCCAAATCTATACTTTCACCCCGCCATCAGTGTCGCCGGTTGCTCCCATCACCCTGTCCTTCACTGATATCACCAAAACGGAAATGACCGTCAACTGGACCGACAACTCTACCACCGAAACTTGGTTTAATGTCTGGTTCTCCCTTGATGGCCTCTCTTACTCACTCTTGGGAACTGTTGAGTCCACAACTACAGCCGGTACAGGTACTGTTTACTCCATAACCAAAAGCGAACTTCTTCCGGGAGACACCTATTACTTCCGGATTACAGCCGCTAACGAGGGAAGCGCGGCCTCTCCTGAATTGTCCGGTAACCAGGCAACCCTCTCTCCGGCCCTGATCACTTCGGCTACCAGTGGAAACTGGAGCGCACCCGCAACCTGGTCAGGCGGAACAATTCCGGGGTTACTGGATGATGTCGCCATCAATCCAGGACATACTGTAGTCATTGATGCTGCTTCGGAATGTAATGCCCTCACCGTTGAGAACACCGCTATCCTCCGGTTCGGTACCACGGTGCAATCCCTCAGCGTCACTCAGGAGATAAACGTAAACGCCGGAGGCACCTTTTCGGCTGGCGCATCCGGAGGTTCCAATCTGACCCATACCCTGAAAATCGGCGGCTCCTCCCCCACCGCCATCGGCATCGGGTCGCTTACAGTGAACGGCACTTTTGACATGTACATCGGCTCATCAAACGGAAAGTGTACCGTGACCTTCTTGGGGATGCCCGATGCCACCGTATCCGGTTCAGGTTCGATCGACTTCTACAGGATCGTGCTGAATAAAGGGAATACCACCGCTACTGCCGGGAGTATCCCTCCGGCACTCGAAATCCTCTCACCATGTTCCGGATCGGGAGTAACTACCACCGGGTTCTTATACACCCATACTGCCGGCACTATTAAAGTTGGAGGCAGTCAATCCTTTGAAAATAAAATATATACAAGCACCTCCTTTGCGGTACCGGCATTAGGGGCACTCTGGATCGACAATCCCAATTTCACCATGACCGGCCAATCCGGAAATCCTACCATCACCGGACTTTTCCGGTTATCCAACGGCATTTGCAATATCGGAACATCCTCCAACAACGCCTTGGGTGCAGGTACTTCCGGTACCATCCTGATCGAAGGTGGGACCCTCAACCTGAGCGGAAGGTTCAACAGTACCAATGCCATGAACTGGATACAAAACGGGGGAACAGTCAATGTCACGACCGTAGGCAATACCGGCTCGAATGCTGCCGGATTCGGGATTACCAACAGCGCCAGCACTTTTACCATGAGTGGCGGCACCATCACGCTGGTGCTTCCCAACAGCAATACCACTGCGGCAAACCGCCTGGATTATTTCAACAATGCCGGTACGGTCAATGTCACCGGAGGAACGGTAGAACTGGGAAGCACGCTCTCCGGAAGTTCCCGGCTATTCCTGATCAAAGGGAACTCCCCCAACCTGATCATGACCAATAGCGGGGGAAACCACAGTTGCAACCTGGTCGGAAATACCAGCATATATGGTAACCTTTCACTTAACAGTACAGGTACCTTCAACAACAACAATTACGCGCTGAATATGATCGGGATGAGTCCCTCCTTTCCCGGGAATATCACCATAGACAGCGGTTCGGTATTTACCATGAATACCGGAACCACGAACCTGGCATTTACAGGCGCACACGGTATTCAGAGTCTTACCAACAACGGCACCATCACCTCCGGCCAGTTGTCCGGGCTTATCGTTCAGAATACATCCGCATCAGGAAGTACCATAGTCATCCCTGCCGGTCTCACCATTATGGGTGATGGGACTTTGCAACTCATGGCCGGCACGCTGCAAACTTCTGGCATCACCATTGGTACCGGTGGTTCAACCGGCTTTAATCTGATCATGGGCGATGGCGGGTGTTCAGGAACTATCACCAGGAATTTCGGTACCGGACTGGTGAATTACACTTACAACGGAACCCAGCCCAGGGTTACGGGAAGCGAACTTCCGGCTTCCATTTCAGGTACCATGACGATCTCCAATCCTGCCGGAGTTACTTTAAGCAGTGCGCTCCAGACGGGCAAATTTAACATGGTCTCCGGAACCCTGATTACCACATCTGCCAATCTACTGACCATCACCGGCATCAGTTCTTCAGATCTGACTTATACCGACGGAATGGTGGATGGCCCTCTTTGCCGGACGTTACCGCCATCTCTTGCCAGCGGGACCACCTATCTCTTCCCCGTTGGGAAAGGTATCTATTTACCACTTGAACTGATCAACCCTGTCACCATCTCCGGCCCGGATCTGGTGATCAAAGCAGAGGTTTTTGACGGTACCACCGGAGGGACACCGGGTACCACCATGATGACCCTGGACAATGATCATTACTGGGCTGTCACAATGGTTTCAGGAGGAGCAAGCTTGTCATCCACGCAGGTAAGGATTACCAAAGGTGGCATGAACAGCAACAGCGGGCTGGCACAGAGCGCCACCCT